>JBIKKQ010000172.1:0-7145 GCA_044360305.1 Pirellulales bacterium | reverse complement strand
GCTCTTTATTGTAGCCAACGACTGTCCGACGGTCGCCGGGTCAGCACCAGCGGGCGGAGGCCCGCCAGGCAAAAATCGCACGATGCGACGTTTTGCCTTCGTGGGTCGAGTCAGGCATCCTGAAAAGCCTGCCAGTCGATGCCCAGTTGTCGGACGGCCGACCGCACCGTGCCCAGCTTCAGATCCTTGCCCCCCCACTCGGGCAGCACGGTGGCCGTGTTCGCGACCGGGTTGACCCACTTTCGGTGTGACCCGCCACCCCGACGTGGCAGTTCGCGGCACCCGAGGGCCATCAACTTCGCGGCGACCTCGCGATATCTCACGGTGCCGTCACCAGGGTCTCAAACCACACCGACCCTGCCGACTCCGGCACCATGGCCGTCTGCGGGAGCGAACGGCCCGTTTCCTCGTACAGTTCGATGACCGCCGCCAGCGCATCGCGCACGTTCGCCACTGCTTCGTCGGCCGTATCCCCTTCCGTGATCAGTTCCGGAAGCAGCGGACTCGTGACCGTGAAGCCCCCCTCCGGCTGCGGAACGAGCACGAGCGGGATCTTGAACTGCATGGCGTGGCACTTTACGGGACGAACGAAACCCAGGGAACGTTTCGATCAGCGGGATTATAGACCGAAGAGACGCAGGCAGCGCCACGCCAGGCCAGGATGGCCGGGTCAGCACCAGCGGGCGGATGCCCGCAAGGCAAAAATCGCAGGATGCGATGTTTTGCCTGAACACCGCCACGGTGTTTTGCCTCCATCCCCGCACGCCAGGCCAGGATGGCCGGGTCAGCACCAGCGGGCGGATGCCCGCAAGGCAAAAATCGCAGGATGCGATGTTTTGCCTACATCCTGAAATTGAACGTCTGCCACAGAAGCCGCAGCAGCCAGCCCCCCACCGTCCGGCTCCCCACCCGGATCCGGGCCGTGCCGCGCATGCCGGGCGTGAACACGCCGTCGGGATCGTCCACGGTCATCAGCGCCTCGTAGCTCGCCGAGATCGGCTGCTCGCGGCCCGCCTGATCGGTCTCCGTCGGCACCTGCCCCCCCGCCTTCACCGACAGCCGCTCCGCGCCCCCCTCGACGCGGGCCTCGGCGATCATGGCCACCGTGCCGGTGAGCGTGCGGCCGGGAAAGGCGTCGAGCCTGAGCTCGATCCGCTGGCCGCGGGCCACGAACTCGACCTCCGACTGATCGACGAGCATCACCGCCTCGAACCGCTCCGGTTCCCCCACCAGGCAGAGCACCGTCCCCTCGGCGAGCGTCGCCCCGAGGTTCCGCGGCTGGAGCGGATTGCCGGCCCAGGCCGGAAGCGTGCCCGCCGGATCGGGCCGCGGCGGCACGTTCGGCGCCGGCAGGATGACGCCGTCGCGCGGCGCGGCAAGGACGAGCTTTCGTCGGTCCGCGCGGGTCTTCTCCAGTTTCTCGCCGTCGCTCTTGAGCAGTTCCTCGACGGTGCCGATCTCCAGGCCGGCGGCCGGATCGACGAACCGCTCGCGCTCCAGGCTGCGCAGCCGAGCCTCACCCTGGGCGACCTTCCCGTCGAGTTCGGCGATCTGCAGATCGAGGTCGATGCTCGACAGCCGGGCCAGCTCGGCCCCCTTCGCGACCACGTCCCCCTGCCGGACGAGGACCGTCTCCAGCCGTCCCGGCACGGTCACGTATACCGGCTCCTCGCCCCGCGGCCGCAGTTCGGCCGGGCACCAGACCCGCTGCGGCAGCGGGATCAGCGTCAGTGCCGCCGTCACCGCGGCGGCCACCGCGGCCGTCGTCATCACGTTCACGCTCTTCACCTCGTCGCGCCTCCCCGGAACCCGCAGAAACTTGACCAACCCCTGGGCCGGTCGGACGACCAGCCCCCACAACGCGCCCGCCGCCAGGGCCCGTCCGAGCACCTCCAGGCGATACGGTTTGAACACGTTCCAAACGAACAGGAAGATCGAGGCGGTCACGAGCCAGCCATAGACGCTCGACGCCACCGCGTACAGGGCGAACAGCCCCCGGTTCCGCTGCGGCAGGAACGGGTCCTCCGGCTGCTCGATCCCCAGGCACCAGCGGCTGGCGAGCCGGCCGAGGATCGTGTTCGCCTTCTGGCGGAGGTTGGGGATCTCCAGCAGGTCGGAGAGGATGTAGTAGCCGTCGTACCGCAGGAGCGGATTGGCGTTGAACAGGATCGTGGACACGCTGGAGACGAACATCACGTCGAGGCACAGCTGGTTGAACACGCCGGCGTGGGAGTTCCACCACAGGTAGGTGGCGATCGCGGCGATGATCACCTCGACGTACATCCCGGCCGCGCCGATCGCCGCCCGCTTCCACTTCGAGGGGAGCATCCAGCTGTCGGAGACGTCGCAGTACAGGCAGGGGGTGAACACGAGGAGCATCATCCCCATCTCGTGGCACTCGCCGCCGTAGTGCTTGCACGACAGGCCGTGGCCGAACTCGTGGAGGATCTTGGTGACGGCCAGCGCGACCGCGAGGTACATCCAGTTGCCGGCCGCGAAGAACTGGTGGAACTCGGGCAGTTTGGCCCGGAAGACGTCGAAGTTCACCAGCACCAACAGCACGGCGCTGGCCACGAAGCCGAGGGCGGCGACGATCGCCGGCGGCGTGAACAGCCAGCCGAACCAGGGGTCGAGACGCTCGAGCAGCCGGTCGGGATCGATGCCGCGGAACCGCAGCGACATGATGTTGGAAAGCCAGGCGATCCACTGCTTCCAGAGCCGCTGCCGGCGGCGCTCGAAGAGCTGCGGCCCCTGCCCCGGCCGGTCGCCGATCACGAGCCCCGAGCGGTGCAGCGTGGCGACGAACCGGGCCAGCTCATCGACCCCGATCCGGCGCGGGGGGAAGCGGGCCTCGAACCGCTCCTTGAGCTGCTCCAGGCTGGCCGTGCCGTCGAGCATGTCGAGGAGGGCGTACTCCTCGGGCCGGAAGCGGTAGTAGGCCAGCCCGATCGGGTCCTTGACCACCCACCAGGCCTGCCCCTGGTGGACCTGCCGGTTGACCACGAGGTCGCCGCGCCGGCGGAGCCCGACCGGCCGGGTCGTGCTGGAGCGGAACGCTTCGGCGCTGGCCATCGGCCGGTCCTCGGGGGCTGGCCGTCAGGGGGCGGCGACGCGACGTGTGGGGGGGAGCCGCGGCTGCCGCGCGTGGACCGTCATCGACGCCGTCTTGCCGGCCCGAAGGAGCCACTGCTGCGACGCCTCGTCGCGCCGGTTCTCCACCTCGGCGACCACCCGGTAGTCGCCGCCGCTCTCGTCGAGCGGGCTGACGACCACGATCCGGCCGGTGAACCGTTCGCGCCGGTCGTTGGCCAGCGCCACATCGACCGTCACCGGCCGGTCGCGGACGAGCTCCGGATCCCAGCGGCCGGCGTCCACGTAGCCCTCCACCTTCAGCTTGTCGGTGCGGACGACGCGGGCCAGCGGGTCGCCCGGCTGCATCCATTCCCCCTGGTGCGGAAACACCTGCACCACGATGCCGTCGAGCGGCGACTTGACCAGCCGGCGCTCGATCCCGTTTTCCGCCGCCTCGACCTCGACCCCCTTGGCGGCGGCGGCGAGGGCCGACAGCTTCCGCTCCAGCTCGGCCTGCTCGATCTGCAGGTCGGTCTTCTCGGCCTCCAGCCGGAGCCGGTCGCGCTCGACCTCCGTGACCGAGCCGGGGGACTGCTTGTGGGCGTTCTCCGCCTTCTCCCAGGCCTTGAAGGCCACCTGCCGGGCCTTGGTGGAATAGCGGACGTCCACGTCGCTGGCCGCCTTGGCGACCGTCTGGTCGTGCTCGGCCTTCGCCTTGCGCCGCTCCATCTGCGGCTGGTTGTCGTCGATCCGGGCGATGACCTCGTCGCGGGACACGACGTCCCCCTCGCGGACGGAGAGCTGCACGAGCACGCCCGCCTCGCGGGCCGGCACCTTCGCCTCGTCGATCAGCGACACCAGGCAGCGTTCGAGCACGGGCTCGTTCTGCTCCGCGCCCCCCGCGGCCGCCGCCATGCAAGCCGCCGCGACCAGCCAGGCCGCCGTCGTCTCCCGTCGTCGCATCGTCGTCTCCTCCTCGTTCCCGCTCACCACAGCCTGAACAACACCTGGGTCTGAAGGAACGCCAGCAGGTCGTGGAACCAGACGTAGCCCAGCGACCGCCGGCCGCAGGCGATCCGGGCGGTGACGCTCGCCCCCGCCCCCAGTTCCTCCTTCTCGTGCCGCTCCGGGTCGATCGTCACCCGCACGAGCACCGTGTTGCCCTGTTCGCCGCGGACCTCGGCCTGTTCGTGAATTTCCCGGACGGCGCCCCGGTGCCGGGTGCCCGGATCGGTGGCGACGATGTAGTCCACCATCAGGTCGCGGCCCGCCGACCGGGCCGTGGCCGCCGCCCGGTTGACGTGCCCGAGCCGGTCATCGGGCATGTGGATCTCCAGCTCCCAGGGACCGGTCTTGTCGGCCACGGTGACGAGCACCTGCCCCTTCTCCACGGGGCGGAGTTCGAGCCGG
This sequence comes from Pirellulales bacterium, assembly GCA_044360305.1. Classification (GTDB taxonomy): domain Bacteria; phylum Planctomycetota; class Planctomycetia; order Pirellulales; family UBA1268; genus QWPN01. Next base: position 2,663 of record JBIKKQ010000172.1, on the reverse strand, counting down.
TCGCGGACCTGCCAGGTGACGATCACCCCGTCGATTGGGCTGCGGACCTCGAGGTCTTTCTTCTTCTGCTCGTAGAGCCGCTGCTGGTTGGCGAGGCTCTCCAGCTCGCGGGTCAGCCGGGCCCGCTCACCGTAGAGCCGATTCCGCTCCGCGTCGGTGAGCTTCTCGTTCTTCAGGCTGCGCTCCGTCGCCACGAGCTGCTCGTTGGAGCCGGCCTTGCGGCCCATGACGTCGGTCAGGGCAACGTCGAGCTCGGTGTTGCGCAGCGTGGCGAGCAGCTGGCCCTGGCGGACCTCCGCGCCATGCTCGAGGCCCGGCTCCAGCCGCTCGACGACGCCGTCGATGCCGGCGAACACGTCCCGCCGGTGCACCGGCTCCAGCGTCCCCTTCCCCTCCAGCCTGAGCTCCGCCGGCACCAGCACCAGGGCCGCGATCGCGGCCAGCGCCGCCACCCCGGCGAGCACGGTCCGCGGCAGATTGCGGGCCGTCGTCAGCACCTTCGACTTCCCGGCGAGGTCGAGCAGCGGGTAGAGCGGCAGACTGGTGTGGGTCAGGGCGTTGGCGAGCGCGGAACGGCCGTGCTCGGCGACCAGATCGACCCGCGCCCGGCGGCCGGCATCGAGCGCGGCCGACTGGAACCATTCGGCGACGAGGGCCCCGATCGGCTCCGGCACCGACCGCGGGGCCGCCTCGGCCCGGGCGATCGCCGTCGCGTCCACGCCCCCCGGCTTGACCACCGGCGTGGGCCGCGGCTTCTCCAGCGGCAGGATCGCCAGCGCCGTGGCGTGCGACTCGTCGATGTAGTGCTCCAGCTCCTCCTCGATCTGCGGCGGCAGCTCGTGGTCGGGATCGGGATGCCAGAGCGGCTCGCCGGCCCGGGCGATGACGCGGACGAGGGCCTCGATCGCCTGCACGGCCGAGGCCCGGCGCTCCACCGACTCCTGGCCGCTCACGGCCTCCAGCCGGAGCGTGCCGCGCCGCTTCACGAGGATGCTCACCCGGTCGCAGCCGATGATCCGCCGGGCCTCGTTGGCGAGCGTGAACGCCGTGGCGATCGGGTCGAGCGACTCGTGCACGACCCGGCTGAACCGCTCCACCTGGGCGAGCGCCGCCTGCCGGGAATCGACGACGGCCGCGTGCTTGCGGTCGAGGTAGCTGCTCGCCGCCACCGCGATCTGCTCGAGGAACCGCAGGTAGCCGCGCTGCACGTCGTCGGCGTTGGGCTGGTGGAAGATCTCGATCAGCCCGGCCCGGGTCGGGCCCCGGTCGATCGGCGCGCCGACCACGAGCAGGGGCGTGGCGTTGGCGGCGACGGCGGCACCGTCGGGCCCGGTCAGCTGGGCGCCGGGGGGCACGATCAGCCCGCCGGGAGCGGCGAACATCGACTGCACGAGGGCGTTGTGGGCGGTCTGCGCCTCACCCGGCCCGGCGATCCCCAACGGCTCCACGCCGGCATGGCAGATCGGCTCGACCCGCCCCCCGTCGCCGGCCAGCCAGATCAGGCCGGCCGGCGCCTCCATGGCCGCCAGCACCCGCTCCAACACGCCGCTGAAGAACTCGGCCTCGGCCAGGTCCGTGGCCGCGAGCCGCTCGATCTCGGCGATGATGGAGAGGATGCGCGACCGGGCCCGTTCGACTTCCAGGGCTTCGTCGATGGTGCTCATGGCCGGATCGCCGCTGGCGGATGGTCACCCGCGCCCCAGGATCGCGGGCGCGGGCGGTTCGGATCAGGTCCGGGGAGTCTGATGCACGATCCGCCGCTGCACGTCGGTCTCCAGCACGCCGAAGGCCTGCTCGTGGCGGGCGACGGCCATCGCCAGCGCCGCCGCCAGCCGCTTGGCCGTGAAGAAGTTGACGATGATCCGCTGCGTCAGCTGGATCGTCTCCGGAGCGGTGCCGCCGACCTGCTTGTTGAGGCCGAAATCGACGATCAGCTCCTCGGGAGTGCCGGTGACGCGACAGAAATTCGCATACGTCGCCACGATGTGCGACTCGTCGACGGGAACCGGCATCGGCTCGCCGCGGGACTGCTCTTCGGCCATGAAAACCTCGTGGGTTATGGGGCGCAAACGGACTGAACGAGTCCCGAAGTCTATCCCCCCTCGTCCGCACGGTCCATCGTCGGGTCGCCGGCCCCGTGCCGCGACAGCCAGCCGTCGGTGACGAAGCGGCGGGCGAGCGCCCGGAAGCCGCGTTCCGCCGCCCGTTCCCAGTCCCCGCCCGCGCCGGCCTCGGCCACCCGCAGGCCGCGGAAGGAGAGCCGGCAGGGCCAGCCGCGGCTGGCGGCGATCGCGTCGAACCGTTCCGCGATCCGCAGTGCCCAGGCGGCGCCGAACGTCTCGCGAAGGGCCACGAAGGCCGCGTCGATCCGGCCGGCTGGTCCGGCGGGCCGGGTGTCGCGCCACCGGGCTGCGACCGCGGACTGGAGCAGCGCGACCGCCGCCCCGGCCGCGCTCAGCAAGGCGGCGATGCAGTCGATACCGGGCTGCTCGACTTCGGCGCTGCCCCCGGGCAGGAAGGGCCGGGCCACCAGCAGTTGCCCGGCCGCCACCAGCGTGGCCGCGAGCCCGCGCCGGGTGGCGACGAAATTCAGCCAGCCCACGAGTACGAGCAGCAGGATGAACCAGCGTTCGAGGAGGTGCACGTCGGGGAACGTGCCGGGA
>JBIKKQ010000171.1:0-7160 GCA_044360305.1 Pirellulales bacterium | reverse complement strand
GTTTCGCGCCGTCGCCGCCGACCCGGCGTCGGCTCCGGCTTACGGTCGTCGGGCCAAGCCCGCCGACGCCGCGTGGCTCTTGGGCTAGGTCAGAGATACGGTGAAAACAACCTGGCGATCCCGTCCCGCAGCCTGACCGGCACACTGCGCGAATCGACCTCCGCCAGCGTCTTGCGCCGCGAGCGGGCGATCACGGCGGCGATCTCCCGGTCGAGCCGGCCCGTCAGGTCGCGGTCGTAGGTCTCGACGTTGAACTCGAAGTTCAGCCGCATGCTCCGGTCGTCCCAGTTGCCACTGCCGAACATCGCCCACTCGGCATCGACCGTCATCAGTTTCGTGTGCTCGAAGGGGGGCGGCGACATCCACACATTGCAGCCCTTTCCGAGCACCTGCCAGAGGAGCGCCGTCGACGCCCAGCCGACGAGCAGCAGGTTGTTTTCCGCCGGCAGGACGATGTCCACCTCGACGCCGCGCAGCGCTGCCACGTCGAGCGCCTGGCAGACGGCGTCGTCGGGGAGGAAATAGGGCGTCATGATCCGCACCGACTTCCGCGCCGCGGCCAACGCCCCCACGAGCACGAGCTTGATCCGGCCGAGTTCCGGGTCGTCGGGGCCGTAGCGGATGCCGCGGGCGATCGCCGTGCCGGCGGGGGCTAGGTCCGGCTCCCAGGCCGGGCCGGCGAGCGTTTCCTCGGCGGCGAACTCCCAGTCCTCCACGAACACCTCGAGCAGTTGGGCGACGATCGGCCCGCGAAGCTGGAAGTGGGTGTCGCGCACCGGGTGCCGCGGCTCGTGCGCCAGCCAGCAGCCGTCGCGGATGTTGAGCCCGCCGGTGAACCCGACGGCGCCGTCCACGACCATGATCTTGCGGTGGTTCCGCAGGTTGGCGTACGGGAAATAAAACGGCACGCTGGTGGGCAGGAACCGCTCCACCCGCACTCCCTTGCCGGCGAGCAGGCCGACGATCGAGGGAATCGTGTAGGTGGCACCGATGCCGTCCACGAGCACCCGGACCGCCACGCCCCGGGCCACGGCACGGGCCAGCGCGTCGACGAACATCCGGCCGGTGGGATCGTTGTCGAAGATGTAGGAGCAGATGCCGACGCTGCGGGTGGCCGTGTCGATCGCGGCGAGCATCCGCGGATAGGCCTCGTCGCCGCCGCGCAGCGGCTCGATGGCGTTGCCGTCCACCAGCGGCCGCTCGGTCACGGTGCCGACCAGCGTGGCCAGCGACCGGAGCGGCGCCGGGTCGGGCCCGATCGCCTCGCGGAGCCGGTCGGGCCCGGGGACGGCCTGGCGCATCTCGTGCACGATCCTCGTCTGTCCGGCCCGCAGCCGGGTGGCCCGGGAGCGGATCCGGTTGACCCCGAGCACCGCGTAGGCGACGGCGCCGAACACCGGCGAGAGCCAGATCAGGCCGACCCAGCCGATCGTGCTCCGCGTGTCGCGCTTGAGCAGAATCGCGTGGATGGAGGCGGCCACGTTGATGGCGATGACGCCCGCCGCCACGAGGTGCGGCCAAATCGCGATCAACCATCTCCAGGCCGAGGCGAGGAACGCTTCCATGGCCCGAGCGTACCACGGCGGGCACGACCTGAAATCCGTTCGCGGACGGTTGAGCCCGAGTGTGCCGAAGCAGCGGATGCACGGCACCTGCTATCATGCCGGCCGGTTCGATCCGAAGGATCGCGGGAGGCGGGGCGATGAACGACCGGCGCGGTGATTTCGGGGCCGTCCGCGGCGGCCTGCTGGCGATCGTCCTGCTGTTCCACGCCGCGGTCGCCGGCCACCCAGCCCGCGCCGAAGCCCCGTGGGGGCAGTGGCGCGGGCCGAACCGCGACGGGTTCGTCGTCGCGGCTACGCCGTGGCCCGACGGGCTCGACGCCGCGCGGCTGGAGCAGCGCTGGCGGTCCGACCTGGCCCCGAGTTATTCGGGGCCGGTGATCGCCGGCACGGCGGTGATCGTCACCGAGACCCGCGACAAGAAGACGGAGCACGTCCGGGCCCTCGATCGGGTCACGGGTCGGGAGATCTGGCAGGCCTCGTGGGAGGGAGCGATGAAGGTGCCCTTCTTCGCCGCGTCCAATGGATCGTGGATCCGCTCCACGCCCTGCGTGGACGGTGACCGGGTCTACGTCGCCGGGATGCGCGACCTGCTCGTCTGCCTCGACGTGGCGACCGGCCGGGAGATCTGGCGCAAGGACTTCATGGAAGAGCTGAAAAGCCCTCTGCCCGCGTTCGGATTCGTGTCGAGCCCGCTGGTCCGCGGCGACCATGTGTTCGTGCAGGCCGCTGCCGGGTTCGTGAAAATCGACAAGCGGACCGGCAAGGTCGTCTGGCGGGTCCTGGACGACGGCGGCGGCATGATGGGGAGCGCGTTTTCGTCCCCCTGTCCGGTCGTGCTCGGCGGGGTGCCGCAGATCCTCGTCCAGACCCGCGACGACCTCGCCGGCGTCGATCCGGACGCGGGCCGGGTGCTGTGGAAGACAAAAGTCGAGGCGTTTCGCGGCATGAACATCGTCACGCCCACGGTGCATGACGGCCGGGTGTTCACCACGAGCTACGGCGGCGGCTCCTGGCTGTTCGCCGTCGATCCCGCCCGCGCCGACAAGCCGGTGGAGCAGGTGTGGCGGAACAAGATCCAGGGCTACATGTCCACGCCGATCGTGATCGGCAGCCACGCCTACGTCCACCTGCGGAACCAGCGGTTCGCCTGCCTCGATCTGACGAGCGGCAAGGAGGCCTGGGTGACGAAGCCGTTTGGCCGCTACTGGAGCCTGGTCGCGCAGGGCGACCGGATCCTGGCCCTCGACGAGACCGGCGACCTGCGGCTGATCCGCGCGACGCCGGAGAAGTACGATCTCCTCGGTGAGGCGAAGGTGGCGAAGGCCGAGAGCTGGGCCCATCTGGCGGTCGAGGGGGACGAGGTTTACGTCCGCGACCTCGAAGGGCTGACGGCGTATCGCTGGAAGTAGGCCCGTGCGGAAATCGGCCAGGCTCGTGGCAGACCGAGGATTTCGCAACTGATTGAAATAGGACGGCGGAGGGGGTGTCCCTGCCATGCCGCCGGGCTATGGGAGCAAGCGAAGCCAGGGATGGCGGAGCGCAGCGGACATGCAGTGAACGGAGGCCCGGAGGGCCGGAGTGAACGTCCGGCGGCGTGGCAGGGGCACCCCTGACCCACGCACAATCCGGATGGATCTGGACGGAAGCTGGCCGGCTGCGGCGCGATACACTTGGGGCATGAACAAGGCCTTCTGCCGCGAGCCCGATGCCGACGTCGTCCCCGTCTGCCCGGGCTGCGGTCATGCCGGCGCGTCGGTCGGCCCCGAGACGCTCGCCGCCCATGTTCGCCCCGGCTGCGCCGACACGCTCGGTGAGCCGGTCTTCTTCTGCGGCACGCCGGCCTGCACCGTCGCTTACTTCGACCCGCTCGACCGGACGCTTCCCGTGGCCGACGCCCACGGACTGTTCTGGCCCAAGGATCCGGCCGCCCCGCTCTGCGGCTGCCACGGCCTCACCGTGGACGACGTGGACCGCGACATCGCCGATGGCGTGCCGACGCGGGTCCGGGCGTTCGTCGCCCGGGCGAGCGCACCGGGCGCGGCCTGCGCGACCGTCAGCGCCGATGGTCGGTCGTGCGTGGCCCGGGTCCAGGCCTGCTACATGCGGCGCCGCGCCGCTGCGGGCGGCTGACCGATGCGGCTGTTGAGCTGGAATATCCACAAGGGGATCGGCGGTCGCGACCGGCGGTACTCGCTCGGGCGGGTCATCGACTGCATCGAGGCCGAGAACCCCGACATCGTCTGCCTTCAGGAGGTGGACCGGCTCGTCCGTCGCAGCCGGTCCGACGACCAGCCGCGGCTCCTCGCCCGTCTCCTGCACTGCCATGCCGTGTTTCAGTCCAACGTCGCCGTCGGCGCCGGCAGCTACGGCAACCTCGTTCTCTCCCGCTGGCCGGTGCCGGGGCGGCACCGGCTCTCGCTCCGGCAGGGGGCACGCAAGCCGCGGGGCGCCCAGCTGCTCGTCGTCGAGTCGCCCGAGGGGCCGCTGCACCTCGTCCACACCCACCTCGGCCTTTCCGAGCGCGAGCGGCACTGGCAGGTGGACCGGCTCCTCGGCCACATGCTGTTCCGCTCGGCCGACCGGCACCCGACGCTGATCGTCGGCGACTTCAACGACTGGCGCGACTCGCTCGCCCCGGCCGCGCTGGCCGCGAACGGCTTCCGGCAAGTCACCAGCCCGCGGAGCCGATTCCGCACGTTTCCCGCCTGGCTCGCGGTCGGGGCGCTCGACAAGGCTTTCGTCCGCGGTCCGATCGACGTCCGCCATGCCCGCGTCGTGCGCACGAGCCTCGCCAGGGCCGCCAGCGACCACCTGCCGCTGGTGATCGACTTTCACCTGCGCTGATGCACGGTGCCGTCGAAGGGTGCCCGCCGGCCGACCCGCTCATAGCGGCCGCGCGGCCCGGCGCCGGGCGGCCCACCATTCCCAGGCCAGCGGCAGCACCGACACGATCACGATGCCGACGACGACGAGCTCGAAGTGCTTTTTGACCACGGGGATGCTCCCGAGGAAGTAGCCTGCCAATGCGCAGATCGCCACCCAGGCCACGCCGCCGACGACGTTGTAGAACAGGAACGTCGGGTAGTGCATCCGCCCCACGCCCGCCACGAACGGGGCGAACGTGCGCACGATCGGCACGAAGCGGGCGAGGACGATCGTCTTGCCGCCGTGCCGGGCGTAAAAGGCCTGCGTCCGCTCGAGGTGCTCGTGCTTGAGAAACCAGCGGTCGATCTTGAACGCCCGGGGCCCGAGCCAGCGGCCGATCGCGTAGTTCACCGTGTCACCGAGGATCGCGGCCACGATGAGCACCAGCAGCAACGTCGGCAGGCCGATGTGCTCCGGATAGAGGGCGGCCATCGTGCCGGCGGCGAACAACAGCGAGTCGCCCGGCAGGAATGGCGTCACCACCAGGCCCGTCTCGCAGAAGATGATCGCGAACAGGATCACGTAGGTCCACGGCCCCCAGGCGGTGACGAGCCGCTCGAGGTGTTCGTTGACGTGCAGGAACAGGTCGAGAAACGATTTCAGGGCATCCATGAAGAGGTGTCCTCAGGCGGCGGCGATCGCGGCCATCGTCGCCCGGGCCGCGGCGATGGTGGCTTCGATGTCGGCCTCGGTGTGCATGGCGGAGAAGAACAGGGATTCATACTGGCTGCAAGGGAGGTAGATTCCGCGGTCGATCATCCCCCAGAAGAAGGCGGCGTACCGCCGGGTGTCGCTCCGGGAGGCGGTCTTCCAGCCGGTCACCGGCACGGCCTCCGCTCCGGACTGAAAAAACGTCGTCATCATGCTCCCCACACGCGCCGTCCAGGCCGTGATGCCGGCGTCCGCCGCGGCCGCACGGAACCCGGCCTCCAGCCGGCTGCCGAGCCGCTCCAGATGGGCGTACGGCGGGTGGCCGCGAAGTTCCTCGAGCGTCGCCGTTCCGGCGGCCACCGCCAAGGGATTGCCCGAGAGCGTGCCCGCCTGAAACACCTTCCCCACCGGGAGCACGTGGTCCATGACGTCGGCCCGGCCGCCGTAGGCGGCCAGCGGCAGGCCACCGCCGACGATCTTGCCGAGCGTCGTCAGGTCGGGCGTGACGCCGAGGATCTCCTGGGCGCCGCCGGCGGCGAGCCGAAACCCGCTCATCACCTCGTCGAACACGAGCAGCGCCCCGTGCCGCGTGGTCAGCCGCCGGGCGGCCCCGAGAAACTCCGGCGTCGGCACGACGAGCCCCATGTTGCCGACGACCGGCTCCATGAGCAGGGCGGCGATTTCGCTTCCCTGCGCTGCGAACACGTCCTCCAGCCCCTGCGGGTCGTTGTATTCGAGGACGATCGTGTCGCGGGCGGTGCCCCGGGTGACGCCAGGCGAGTCGGGGGCACCGAGCGTGGCGGCGGACGAGCCGGCGGCGACGAGCAGGCTGTCGGCGTGACCGTGATAGTTGCCGGCGAACTTCACGATCCGTTCCCGCCCCGTGAATCCGCGGGCGAGGCGGACGGCGGACATCGCCGCCTCGGTGCCCGAACTCACGAGCCGCACCTTCTCGATCGACGGCACCATGTCGATGATCAGTTCGGCGAGCCGGCTTTCGGCCTCGGTCGGGGCGCCGTAGCTGGTGCCGGTGGCGAGCGACCGCTCGATCGCCGCCACGACCCGCGGGTGCCGGTGCCCGAGGATCATCGGCCCCCAGGAGCCGATGTAGTCGAGGTAGGTGTTGCCGTCGACGTCGGTGAGCCGCTGCCCCTCTGCCGCGGCGAAGAAGATCGGCTCCCCGCCGACGCCGCCGAAGGCCCGGGCCGGCGAGTTGACGCCGCCGGGAATGACGCGTCGGGCGCGGGCGAAGGCCTCGTGGCTGCGGCGCCGGATTTCGGATGGAGGCGTGGGGGTCGTCATGGATGCTCGGTGTCGGAGTGTGAAGGGCTGGGGCTTGAAGTGTCGCGGATGGCGGTCTCTTCGGCTGGCTGCTCGGCGGCCAGCAGCCGCCGGGCCTCGGCGACATTCGCCTCGGTGTGCGGGCGGCCGGCGAACACCTCGACGAGCCCGGCGAGCAGGCCGCGGCGCTGCTCCAGCAACGCGGCCCGGCGTGGGGCATCGTCCGCCGTCGCGGCCTGCCGGGCGAGATCGGCCGCCTGTGCCAGCATGGCCTCGGCCCGGGCCGCGTCCTCCTGTCGCTCGCGGGCGGCCAGCGGCGCGAGCCGGTCGATCTGCCGCCGCACGAGCGCCAGCCACAGCGACTCGTCGGCCGTCGATTCGGTCGGCTGGACGCCGTCGGCGCCCGCTGCCCGCACGGCGGCGATGGCCTCGAGCGCCGCCAGACAGGCCGCCGGGCTCTCCGCCTCGCGGGCCAGCGCCGCCCGGTAGTCGCGTTCGAATGCCGACAGCACCCGCCCCGGCGTCGGCCGGCGCCGGGCCCGGCGTTCGAGGGAGTCGAGATCGAGCTCGCGACCGAGGCGGGCGATCCGGTCGGCCCGGGGATCGTCGGGGTAGCGGGCGAGAAACTCTTCGATCAGCGGTCGCGCGTCGCGCAGGTCGGCCGTCTCGTCCGCGGCGATGGCCGCGATCCGCCGGTCGAGGTCCGAGGCCGATGGAGGCCGCATGACCATGAACATG
>JBIKKQ010000031.1:0-24223 GCA_044360305.1 Pirellulales bacterium | reverse complement strand
CGACGGCGGGCCGCACGAGGACGATCTTGCGGACCTGACCGGCCCGCAGGCTGGCCACCGCCAGGGCCACGGCGAGGAACGTCTTGCCGCTCCCGGCCGGCCCCGTGCAGAGGACGATGTCGTGTTCCCGGATCGCCTGCACGTAGGCCGCCTGCCCCGCTGACTTCGGCGTCAGCGGCCTGCCGGGGCGGGCCACCTCGATCGGGTCGGGCACGGGCTGTCCGGTCGGGTCGCCGACCCGGGCGAGCAGCCGGGTGACCTCGTCGGGCTCGACAACGCCGTGGTCGCGGGCGATGCGGTCGAGCTCCTCGAAGATCTCCGCGGCCCGGAGCACCGCCGGCTCGTCCCCCTCGATCTGGATGGTGTCGTCGCGGGCGGAGATGCCGACGCCGAGCGTCGATCGGATCCGGCGCAGGTGCTGATCCCGCGGGCCGAAGATGGCGACGAGACGTTTGGAGTCGAGAACCGCGAGCGAAGTCCGGGACATCGAAGCCCGCCACGACTGAGGTCGGCGGCGGTCTTGGGGAGCGAGGCCTCAGGCACCAACTATACCCCGGGGGGCGGCGGCCTGCGCGGACGGCGGGTTTTCGCCGGCAATTCAGCCGTTTTGGTGCCGTCGGGCCGCGGCCAGGTAGTTGCCCAGGACCACCAGCGACAGCGGCCGCGACCAGTGGACCTGGTCCGGCCGGGCCATCAGGCCGGCCCAGCGGTCGCGGATCGTCCGGCTGTCGAACGCGGGACAGTCGGCCAACGCGTCGATGGCCGTCGCGCACTGGTCGCGGAGCGGCCCGGCCATCCAGGCGGCGAACGGCAGGGAGAAGCCGCTCTTGGGCCGCGTGAACACCCCCGCCGGAAGTTGCTCCTGCATCACGCGCCGCAGCAGGTGCTTGGGTGCCGTGCCGGGCGGGGCACGAACCGGGCCCGGCAGACGGGCGACGTAGTCGACCAGGTTCTGGCCGATGAACGGAACGCGCAGCTCGAGCGAATGGGCCATGCTGTTGACGTCGGAGTCGCGCAGCAGGGTGTTGCCCATGTACAGAGACAGTTCCGCCCGCGACACCGTCGCGAAGGTGTCGCCGGTCGGCGGCACGAAGGCTTCGCAGGCCTCCGGGGGGAGGAACTGGGGCGTGAGGCCGGCCCTCCGGGCGTCGAACCCGAGTGTCCGCAGCGTGTCGTCGTCGAACAGCCGGCGGGACGTCGCGGCCAATGCCAGCGGATCGCTCCCGCAGGCGAGCAGGTCGGCCAGTTTCGCCCGCTGGCCGGCCGGCAGCCGCCAGAACAGTCGCTGGACCGCTGCCCGCCGCCAGCCGGCGGGCAGCCAGGCGATCGTCGCCAGCCAGCGGCGCAGCCGGGGCACCCGCCTAAAACTCGGGTAGCCGCCGAAGAGTTCGTCGGCGCCGAGCCCCGACAGGGCGACGGTGATGTCGCGGTCGCGGATGGCGCCGCTGATGATGAACGTGTTGAGGCCGTCGATGCTGGGCCGGTCGGCGGCCTTGAACCAGGCGTGCATCTGCAGCATCACCCAGTCGTCGTCGACGATCGTCTGGAAGTGCTGCGTGCCGAGCGCCCGGGCGGTTTCGGCGGCCGCGGCCGTCTCGTCCACCGAGCCGGCCGCCTCGTAGCCGACGGCAAACGTGCGGACGTGGCCGATCGCAGGCACGGCGAGTGCCGCCAGCGCGGCACTGTCGATGCCCCCCGAAAGGAACACCGCCAGCGGAACGTCGGCGACGCACTGGCGGGTGACCGACGCCGACAACTCGGCCGCCACGCGGTCCAGCACCACTGGCTCGGGGGCGGCCGGCCCGATCTCGGGGAACCGCCAGTAGCGCCGCGGCCTGGCCCGGCCGGCGGCGACCGATTCGGCGTCGATCCACTCGCATCCCCCCGCCGGGAGCGAGCGGATGTCGCGGTGGACGGTGAGCGGATCCTGCGGGGCGCCGTAGGCGAGGAACCCGGCGATGCCGGCCATGTCGAGGTCGCCGGCGACGAGGCCGGAGGCGAGCAGGCTGCGGACCTCGCTGGCAAACAGCAGCCGGCCGGGAGCCCGGGCGACGTACAGCGGCTTGATGCCGAGCGGGTCGCGGGCCAGCAGCACCCGCCGGCCGGCGGCGTGGTAGTAGGCGAAGGCGAACATGCCGTCGAGCGCATCGAGCGCCCGCTCGCCCCAGGCCGACAGCGCCCGGAGCAGCACCTCGGTGTCGCCCGTCGAGCGGAAGACGTGTCCTTCCCCCTCCAGCCGCGTCCGCAGGGCGGCGAAGTTGTAGATCTCGCCGTTGAACGCGAGCGTGTCGCCCGTGGCCGGATCGACCATCGGCTGGTGGCCCCGCGGTGAGAGGTCCATGATGGCCAGCCGGCGGAAGCCGAATCCGCCGGCCGCCGGGGCGGAGCCGGTGCCGAAGGGAAACTCCTCGTAGCCGTCGTCGTCGGGGCCGCGGTGGACGAGGGCCCGCATCATCCGGCGCACGGCCGGCTCGATTCCCCGCGGATCGGCGCCGACGATCCCGCAGATGCCGCACATGGGTCAGCCCCTCGTTGCCGCCGCCCAGGCCAGCCAGGCGACCGGCGCCGCGAGGAGGAGCGAATCGACGAGGTCGAGGACGCCGCCCAGGCCGGCGAGCCAGCGGCCCGAGTCCTTGACGCCGCACTCGCGCTTGACGAGCGATTCGCAGAGATCGCCGACGATGCCGGCCGCGCCGAGGAGGAGCCCGTACACCGGCCAGCCGCCCCACGGACGCACCGGCGTCTGCCAGCCGGGGAGTTCGAGGACGATCCAGGCGGCGGCGACGGAGCCGGCGAGCCCCGCCAGCGCACCCTCCCAGGTCTTGCCGGGGCTCAATGTCGGGGCCAGCCGCCGGCTGCCGATCGCCGAGCCGACGAGATACGCCGCGATGTCTCCCGCCTTGACGACGGCCACGAAGCTCACGAGCGGCAGCATGCCAAGGTGGGCCGGACCGCGCTGCTCGGGCCCGAGGTTCTCCACGCACAACAGCCGCAGTCCCAGCATGCAGGCGAACGGCAGGCCGAGGCAGACGGCGGCCATGATGCCGGCCGCCACCCGCCCGAGCGCCCGGCCTCCCGGCCGGTAGCCGACGATTTCGGCGGCGAAGGCCGCGGCGATCGCCACGGCCACCCCGACGGGCACGCCGCCCAACGCAGCGACGGGATCGGCCACGCCCAGCGCGGCGGTCCGCTGGGCGCCGAGGAAGCCCGCGCCGACGATGGCGGCGGCACCGAGGCAGGCGGCCGTGGGCCGGAGAGGCAGGCCCGCGGTGGACGCGATCCCGATTCCCTCGGCCGTGCCCGCCACTGCCATGAGCAGGGCGACCGGCAGCAGCCACCAGCCGGCGGCGGCACCGCCGAATCCGGTGGCATCCGCCCACGCCAGCCCGCCGAACAGTGACGCGAGCACGACGGCGACCAGCGCCCGCGACACGAAGCTCCCCAGCGCCCGGGGGGCCGGCCGTGCCGCGGCGGTCGATGGTCCGGCGGCGCTGGTCACGTTTCCGTCAGCCCTCCGAACCGCCGGTCGCGGGCGGCGAACGCGGCGAGGGCGGCGTCGAAGTCGGGCTCGCTGAATTCCGGCCAGGCGACGTCGGTGACCCACAGCTCGGCGTAGCTGATCTGCCAGAGGAGGAAGTTGCTGACCCGCATCTCCCCCGCGGTGCGGATGAGCAGATCGGGGTCGGGCATGCCCGCCGTGTCGAGCCGGGTGGCGAACAATTCCTCGTCGATGGCCGCGGCCGCGATCCGCCCGGCGGCCACGTCGGCCGCGAGGCTGCGGGCGGCGGCGGCGATTTCGGCGCGGGCGCCGTAATTGACCGCCAGACAGAGCCGCATGCCGTCGTTGCCGGCGCACTCGGCGACGGTGCGATCGAGTTCGGCGAGGGTCGAGGCGGGCAGGCCGTCGCGCCGGCCGATCATCGCCAGTCGGATTCGCTCGCGCATCAGGAGCGACCGTTCCTCGATCAGGTACTGCTCGAGGAGGTGCATGAGGAACGTCAGCTCGGCCTCGGGCCGGCGCCAGTTCTCGCTCGACAGACAGTAGAGCGTGAGCTGCTCGATGCCGAGCCGGGCGGCATGCTCGGTGATCCGGCGGACGCTGGTCACGCCGCGCTGGTGCCCCTCGATCCGGGGCAGGCCGCGCTGGCGGGCCCAGCGACCGTTGCCATCCATGATGATGGCCACGTGCCGCGGCAGGCGTTCACGGTCCCGGTTCACGCACGGGCCGGCGAGCGGAGCGGGGGACGTGAGCATGACGTGAGGGCCGGATGACTTCCGGAGACGATCGTCTGGGCCCGGTCGGGACCGACCGAGACGATCGACACCGGACGCCCGAGGAGTTCCCCGATCCGCGCGACGTAGCGACGGGCGTTCTCGGGAAGGTCATCGTACCCGCGGACGCCGGAGAGTTCCTCCCGCCAGCCGGGGAGCGTCTCATAGACCGGCTCGGCGGCGGCGAGGTCGTCGATCTGGCCGGGGAAATCGGCCGTCCGGCGGCCGCCGATCGTGTAGGCGGTGCAGATCCGCAGTTCGTCGAGGCCGCCGAGCACGTCGAGGAGCATGACGGCCAGTTCGTCCACGCCCGACAGCCGGGCGGAGTAGCGGGCGGCCACGGCGTCGAACCAGCCGCAGCGCCGCGGCCGTCGGGTCACGGTGCCGTATTCGTTGCCGCGCTCGCGCAGGTGGCGGCCGACGTCGTTGTCCTGCTCGGTGGGGAGCGGTCCGCCGCCGACCCGGGTCGAGTAGGCCTTGACCACGCCGATGACCCGGTTCGTCCAGCGGCCGGGGACGCCCGATCCGCTCGGGACGCCGAGGCCCGAGGAGTTGCTGCTCGTCACGTAGGGGAACGTGCCGTGATCGACGTCGAGGAGCGCGCCCTGTGCGCCCTCGAAGAGCAGCCGCCGGCCGGCCTCGACGGCGTCGAGGAGGTACGACGTCGTGTCGGCTACGAACGGGCGGAGCCGCTCGGCGTGGGCGGCGTACTCGGCGTGGATCGCGTCGGCGTCGAGGGGGGCGATCTCGGCGGCCGCAGCCGGCGGGGCCAGCCCGGCCAGCATTCGAGTCTTGAAGCCGGCGACGTGGGCGACGCGGGCGCGGAAGTCGGGCCGGTAGAGATCCCCGAGCCGGATCGCCAGTGACCGGCCCACCTTGTCGCGATAGCAGGGGCCGATGCCCCGGCCCGTCGTGCCGATCGAGCCGCCGCCCGACAGGCTGCCGTCGAGCAGCCGGTCCTCGGCGACGTGCCACGGGAAGACGACGTGGGCCCGGTCGCTGAGCATCAGCTTGCCGTCGATCCGCACGCCGCGGGCCTCGAGGCCGTCGATCTCGCGGATCGTGTTGGCCGGGTCGAGGACGACGCCGCCGGTGACGACGCAGGTGACGTCGTCACGCAGGATGCCGCTGGGGATCAGCGACAGTTTCCAGGTCTGGCCGTTGGAGACGACCGTGTGGCCGGCGTTGGCCCCGCCGG
Organism: Pirellulales bacterium; assembly: GCA_044360305.1. Taxonomy (GTDB): domain Bacteria; phylum Planctomycetota; class Planctomycetia; order Pirellulales; family UBA1268; genus QWPN01. The sequence continues at coordinate 18,753 of JBIKKQ010000031.1, read as the reverse complement.
CGTAGCGGACCACGATGTCGTGGTCCTCGGTGAGGATGTCGACGAGTTTGCCTTTGGCCTCGTCGCCCCATTGCAGACCGATGACACAGGTGCCGGGCACGGAAGGGAGCCTCGCAACGCGGAAAACGGCGGAGGCTGCGGACGGGAACCTCCCTCCGGAGTGTAAAACCGCCGGAATCCTGGTCAAGCATGGATTCCCGGCGGCGTGCGCGGGAGACTCGTCGGGAACGCGTCGCAGATTCGCGGCGCCGACATCGAGTGGCCGATGCCCCAGCACGCCGGAACTGTCTTTCACGTCTCTCCCGCCGACGCCGGCACGACGTTGGCAGCGTTTCTCCGCGGCCGGCTCGGCGCCGTGAGCTGGTCGCGGGTGCAAAAACTGGTGCGGTCGCGGCACGTCCTGATCCACGGCAACATCTGCACCGACGTGGGCCGCCGGCTGAAGGCCGGCGAGGTCGTGAAACTGCTGGAGGCCGCGGCCGCGCCGCTGCCGACCGCGGCCGACGTGCGGGTCGTACACGTGGACGACGACGTGGTCGTGGTCGAGAAACCGGCCGGCGTGACGACGACCCGGCACCACGAGGAGTCGGCCTGGCCGGCCAAGCGCCGGCAGGTGCAGCCGACCCTCGAAGAACTCGTGCCCGACGCCATCGGCCGCTTTCAGGCCGCGCGGCGGCGCGGGGCGGCGCGACCGCCGGGGCCGCAGCGCGGCGCCGAGGGCGACCGGGGCGGCCGGCGCCGGGTTCCGCCGGTCCGGGCGGTGCACCGCATCGACCGCGAGACGAGCGGGCTCGTGGTCTTCGCCCGGAACGTGCCCGCCGCCCGGATCCTCGCCGAGCAGTTCCGCCTTCACACGACGCAGCGTCGGTACCTCGCGATCGCGGTCGGCCGGGTGCGTCAGCGGACGATCGAGTCGCGGCTCGTCCGCGACCGCGGCGATGGTCGGCGCGGCTCGGGCGACGGCGAGGGCGACGATGGCAAGGTCGCGATCACCCACGTCGCGCCGCTCGAGCACTTCGGCGCCGACTACACGCTCGTCGAGTGCCGGCTGGAGACGGGCCGCACGCACCAGATCAGGATCCACCTCGCCGAGAGCGGTCATGCGCTGTGCGGCGAGCGGGTCTATGCCGGGGCCCCGCGGCGCGGACGACCGGCCGACGGCTCGCAGGCGCCGCGGGTCATGCTCCATGCCGCCGAGTTGGGCTTCGTCCATCCGGTGACCGGCGAAGAACTGCGGTTCGAGAGCCCGCTGCCCGACGACATGCGCCGCGTCATCGCCCGGCTGCGTGCGGGTGAGGCGGGGCGGGGGGGCGAACCGGCCGCCCGTCGAAAGCGGAAGGACGGCCGCGGCCCGGGCGGCTCTCCGAGCGCCTCGCCGTAGCCGTTCAGGCCGCCACTCGCGGAGCGGCCCTGCCCGCCGCTGCCGCCCCGTCCTGCACGATGCCGAACGGCGTCCAGTCGAGCCGGCCGCGACGGGTGTCGCGGCGGATCGCCCGATTCCGCGCCCAGGATGCCTCGTTGACGTACGCCCGCGAGTGCTCGAGGTGGAGGCAGATCGCCCGGTGCCGGACGTGGCGGAACCGCACCCCGGCGTGCACGAGCCGCTCGCCGAGCTCGCGGTCCAGCCCGCCGTATTCCATGCGTTCGTCGAAGCCGTTGACACGGATCACATCCGCGCGCCACGCCGAGGCGTTGTGTCCGTTGAAGCTCGGCCGCGTGGGTGTGCAGCGGTCGAGCAACCAGCCGGCCGGTCCGCGGGCCGCCCGGAGCCTGAGCCGTGTCCGCACTCCGCGCACCCCGTGCCGTCGCAGCCAGTCGGGCTCCATGCAGGTGCCGGCGACGATCTCGTCCCGGGTGCCGGCGTGGCTGGCGGCGAGTGGAAGCCGGATGCAGCCTCCGGAGAGGGCGTGGCCGGGCCGGGCCAGGTCGGCGTGCGTGGCGACGAAGTCGGCCCGCGGGATGCAGTCGCCATCGGAAAACACGAGGTAGTCGCCCGTGGCCTGCTCGATCGCCCGGTTGAGGATCCCGCATTTGCGGAATCCCCGGTGCGGCTGCCAGACGTGAACGAGCGGCCTTCGGGCGACCTCACGGTGACGCCGGACGACGGCCAGCGTCTCGGGGCCGGAACCGTCATCGGCCACGATCACCTCCCAGGGGATGCGGGTCTGGCAGGCATAGCCCCAGAGCGCGTTCTCCAGCCAGCGGGGCGAATCGAACGTGCTGATGATCACGGAGACGCGCATCGATGTCAGGCGGCAGCGCCCGCCGCTCCGGGGTCGGACTGGTAGAGCAGCCGGTTGCCCCGGTCGAGCTTCCAGAGTCGGCCGAAACGCTCCGCCCGGTCGGCGTTGGCGATCCGACTGAAGCCGCCGGCGGGCGTGCAGGTCACCTCGCCGAAATAAATCCGTCCCGCCACGTTGTACAGGTCGATCCGCAGGAAATCGAAGCCGCGCGAGAGCCGCTCCGCCACCTCGACCATCTCGTCGAAGTTGGGCGGCCGGGCCACCCGGGCCGCCTCGGTCGGCGTGCAGTTCATGTCGCTGATCGTCCAGTCGTTGCGGAAGTGCACGGCCCGCGTCCCCCCCGGCATCACGACGGCGAGCGCATAGTCGAACCGCCGTTCGCCGTGGAAGCAGAAGAAGTCGTAGTCGGGGGGCGACTCGACACCGTCGTCGAGCAGTTCCTCGATCACGATCCGGGGCTCGATCAGCCGGTAGTGGTATTCGCCCGAGGTCCGGCCGCGTCGCCGGCGCAGGAGGCGGTTGAACCGGCGCACCGTGGCATCGACGTCGCGCCGCGACCGGTCGCGGACGATCTGGTGCCACTTGCAGCCGTGCGTCGCCTTGATGATGAACCGGTCGGGCAGATCGGTGAACACCGCGGGTGTGAGCCGGTCGTGGACCCCGAGCAGGGGAACGAGATACCGGGCCCCGACCCGCTCCGTGACGAACTCCCGAACGCGATACTTGTCGGCGAGAAAACCGTACAGCGCATGGTTGCCGTAGAGCTTGCGGTACTGGACCTTTTCCTCGCTGAGGGTCGGCGCCAGCGGGTTGAACGGACGGCCGAAGACCCGGCGAAACCGGGCGCCGACCTGCCAGCGGCGGATGGCGAACGCCAGCGGGTGCTCGCGGTGGACCGGAATGCGGGCCAGGCAATCGTTCATGGACGGCTCCTCGGCCGAAGCATCGACCGGGCCCCCGGCGCCGCTGAAACGATTTGCGACCGGCGCGCGGGAACGAGTCTTGCCTCGTTTGCCACCGCTGCCCCGCCTGCCGCGCCGGAAGGGCGGAGCCGCCCGCCCCACGTTCTCGTATCAGTCGAGGCGGGCGGACTCGGAGCCTGCCCGCGTGGCCGCGGCCCGCCAGACCGCCGGATCGACGTCGTCGCGGACGAATGCCCCCCTGCCGTCGGCCATGACGACGTTGACGCCGCTGGGATGACTGCTGCGGGCCGCCCGCCAGCCGAATCCGGCATACTGCCGCGCCTTGTCGGGCGTGGTCATCAGGGCGGCGAGGCAGTCGAGCGCCGGGTCGTTGGGCTGCCGGGCATGGTTGTAGAGCGTGGTCCGATACTCGCCGTTGGCCCACGAGAAGCCGCGCAGGTCGGTGAAGTTGTAGTAGAAGGGCCGGTCGCAGGCCGCCGCGGTGAGCGGTGTCGTGAACACGAACCCGTAGCCCTTCGCGGCCGTCACGCCGCTGCGGTCGGTCGTGGCCCGCGGACCGTCCCCCAGCGTGCTCTCCGAAAACAGCACCGTGTTGGAGAGGCCGTCGCCGACCTGCCGGGGACGGATCTGCGAGTTGATGAAGAACATGCCGTCGGTGTCGAAGGGTGTGCCGCCGCCGTCGCCGCTCCCGGTGCAGCCGGCGTAGTTCGTCGGCCCGAAGAACTCGGAGACCGTGGCGGCCCGGTCTGAAGGGCAGAGGAACAGCGGGACGGTGCGTTTGACCACGGGCTTGTTCTGCGGGGCGATGTCGCCGGGCGAGAGGCCGACGTACAGGGGCACGGTGAGGTCGAGGCTGCGCAGCAGTTCCTCCTGCTCGTAGAACGGGGCGAGGTGGGCGAGCAGCGACCAGCGGAAGAACTGGTGGGGAAAATCGGGGCGGGCGTCCCACTGCCGCGACTCCGCCCCGACCGGGAAGCGTCCGCGGGCGGACTCATGGTGCTGCGCCGCAAGGGCGATCTGGCGGAGGTTGTTGCCGCAGCTTGTCCGCCGGACCGACTCCCGCGCCGCCTGCACGCCGGGCAGGATCACCGCCATGAGGACGCCAAGAATGGCGACCACGACGAGGATTTCGACGAGCGTGACGCCGCGCCGCGACCGGCTCATCGGCGGCCCGCACTCCGGCGGCGTCGGAGTCGCAGCCAGCCGGCCATGCAGCCGGCGCCGCCGAGACCGACCGCCAGCAATGAGGGCTCCGGCACCACGGCGATGCCGCCGATCCCACCGGTGTTCGTCGAGAACGTGCCGGTCACCACGCCATCGGTCCCGAGACGGTAGATGGAGCCCTGGCCGGGATTGCCGACCAGCAGGCTGCCGTCGGACAGGAGTGAAAGCACCCCGACGCTGTTGGTGCCGAGAGCCGGAACGGCAAAACTCCCCGTGGTGAGCGTGCCGAGGTTGGTTTGCAACACGTTTCCATTTTCGACGCTGGCCGTGAACAGCGTCGAGCCGCTGAGCAGGAGACCGGTCGGCCCCGACAGGCCGCTCGATCCGCTGGGGATGAGGATGCCGTTCGAGCCACCCGGGGCGAACCAGCGAACAGGGCCTGTTGCGGTGCCGCCGAACACGTAATTCTGGTCGCTGACATACACCGTGCCGTCGGCCGCGACCGCGATGCCCGGGCTGCTCGCCGTGATCGCACCGGGAGGGGTGAAGTCGGTCAGCGTCACGTCGCCGTTGCCGTCCCAGCCTGTAAGCTTCACGACCGGGCCGGTGTTGTAGACGCCGACCGGGTTGCGGCCCACCAGCATCTCGGAGCCCCTGAAGGCGATGCTGCCGGGACTCACGCCCGTGCCGCTGAACGTGGTCACGGTCGAAAGCGAGCCCGTCGTCAGGTTGTACCGCATGATCGCATTGGTCCCGCCGCCGACAAACAAGCTCTGGGTCTGGCCGATGTAGAGATTGCCGTCCGGGCCGATGGCGAGCCCGGAAGCCCCGGGAATGATCGTTTCCGCCCCCAGCAGGGATTGCGGTTGTGCCCCGGGGTTCGCCGAGTCATAGCGGTACAGGCCGCCGCTGAAGAAGCTGGTGAAGTAGACGGTGTCGGCGCGGGCCGCGACGGGGCAGGCGCTTGCGGCGACGGCGGCGGTCAGGAAGCGAAGCAGCGAACGGCGGCAGCGGGCAGGTCGAAACATCGGTGGGTCTCCGGGGCGGTGCGACGGACGGCAGCCGCGGACAGGGCGCGGCGGGCCGGGGCCATCGACAAAAAGGTGAACGCTGGAGGCGGGCCCGGCGGTGGGCGGACCCGGCGAAAAAGAACCCGCGATGCCTTGCAGGAAGGTTCGCGGTCAGCAGTTCACGAGCGGTTCCCGGAGCGATGTGTGGCGGGCAGAAAACTGCCCACGAATCAAAAAATAGCAGTCCCTGGGATCGCGGTCAATGCACCGCGTCGGGGCGTGAAAAACGGCGGCGCCACCCCGGGCCCGGCGTTCAGAAGGCAAGCAACAGCTGCGTCTGGATCGCCGTGCCGGTGTAGCCCGCCCGGTAGGGGTAGAGGATGTTTTGGGCCGGGTTGCGGTTCATGTACAGGGCCTCGAGCGTCAACCGGCCCTGCCGTGACTTGTTGACGTACCAGTTCATGCCGCCGCCGTACTCCTGGCCGGTGCCGTAGGGGCCGGTGACGGCGCTCGACCGACCGTAGACCTCGAGCACGCGCGGCAGGAAGCACCACGACAGGTAGCCGAGGCCCCCCTGATCGAACATCGACGACCGGTCGAAGGGGCCGGTGCCGAAGAAGTCGTCGAGCTGGCGGAAGTAATACTCGAAGTTGACCGACCAGCCGCGGTGCTTCCAGCCCGCGTCCACGGTGGCGAGCTGGTAGCGGTAGCGATCGACCTGCGTGCCGGGGCCGAGGGCGCCGGGAAGGGCCAGCGGCGTGCCGTCGGACAGGCGGACGATCGTGTCCTCGGGGTTCGGCCCGATGATGCCCAGCGCGGCGGTAAGGGCGTAGACGCCGCTCGTGCCGAGGCGGATCACCGGCTCGGCGTGGTGTTCCATGTCACCCATGCCGAGGCCGAAGGGGCCGAGCGGCTCCCACCAGACGTTGCCCGCCCAGGCCATCGACGTGCCACGCCGGAAGACGCCGACGGAGCCCCCGTCGATGGCGTTCCAGACGCCGGCCCGGTAGTGGAGCTCGTCATCGAGCAGCGATCCGGTCGCCAACGCGCCCGGGCTGAAGCCGGGCCGGAAGAACGTGTTGGCCATGCTCCGGTCGATGCCGAGCGTCCACGGCTGCGCGTCGACCCACTCGCGCGAGCCGGGCACGATGGTCACGCCGGCACCGACCGTGGCCGCGTCGCCGAACTTCCAGCCGGCCATGCCGATCGGCGCCACGCCCGAGCGGATCCCGACGTTCGACGTGCCGAAGAAGGCGAACGTGTACACGAGCCGCTCGTCCACGACGTGGCCGGAGAGCGCGATCAGGAACCGGTTGAGCGTGAAGCTGTTGATGTTGTTGATCGGGATGGTGTCGCCGCGGGCGTTGGTCCACGACGTGGCGTCGCGGGCGAACTCGAACCAGCGGAGTTGGAGGAAGCCGCCGAGGGCCATCGAGAAGGGAAACTCGTCACCGCCGGGACGGTTGCTGAACAGCACGAGGCCCTTCGGGGGCGCGATGTCGGTGGCGGGGATGTACCGCGGCCGGGGAATCCCGGCCAGCCGGGCGGCGACCGCCCGCTCGACCTCCTCGCGGATGAGCCGCTCCTGCTCCGGGTCGCGATGCTCGAGCGACTCCTCGAGATACTGCGTCCTCTCGACCTCCGCCGCCAGCTCGGCCTCCGCGTCGGCCGTTGTCTGGCCATGGGCCGCTGTCGTCAGGGCACCGATCACGACCGTCGCCAGGGCGAGCGCCAGACGGCGTGACGCGGCGGGCGGTGGCGTGGCCGGGAACTGCGGGAGCATGGCACGGACCAGCGGGCGGAAGATCGGAAAGGAGACCGCTTCGAGTCATGAAGGCACCCTGTGCATCGGTTCCGGATGCGCGGAAAATGCAGCCTTTGCCGAGTAGCGAACCTGGGTAGGATGGGTTCTTCGGGCCCGCTCCCGGAGATGTGCATGACACAGTTCAACGGGCTTCATCGCCGGATCGCGGCCGCCTTCATCTGGCTCGTGTCGCTGCCGGCCGCGCCGGCGGAGCAGCCGGTCGTTCCGCCGGCTGCAGAACTCCGCACGATGCTCGCTCGCTACGAGCAGTACCTCGGCCTGTCGCCTGCGGAACGGTCGCGGACGAAGCGGCCGGAGTTCGAGCACCCGCCGCTCTCCCGGGAGGCCGCGGCAGCGTGGCGGACCGGGCTGTGCGCGGCGTGGAAGGAGCAGCTCGTGGCCACCAGGCCGGAGAGGCCGGAAAAGCTGGGCTACCCCGCGGGCTGGATCAAGCCGGGCAGCGGGGTGAGCGTGGATTTCGTCCAGACGGAATGGTGGCCGAAGCCGGACGAGCAGGTGCGGGTCACGATGCGGTATGGCGCGCGGACGGCGGGCGACCAGCCGGACCGCGGCTGGCCGGTGTTCATCAACCTGCACGGCGGCGGCAACAACCCGCAGGCGAACGACGTCGGCTGGGCCTCGACGATGGGGCAATACCCGATCCGGCAGGGTTTGTATGTCTGCCCGCGTGCGCCGGTGGACAGCGTGGGGAGTTGGAACGACCCCCGCTCGATCGCGGCCCTCGAGCGGCTGGTCGTCGAACTGCCGACGAAGTGGGAGATCGACCCCGACCGCGTCTACCTGATGGGCTTCTCGATGGGGGCCATCGGCGTCCTCCACATCGGGCCGTCGCTGCCCGATCGCTGGGCGGCCGTGGCGGCGACGTCCGGCTTCAACTACGTCGGCGCCGCGGGGCGGGCGGCGTTGGAAAACCTGTTCAGCCTTCCGGTCATGATCCAGATCGGAACGGCGGATATGGATTTCCAGCGCTATCCGCTGGCCAAGGCGTACGCCGAGGCCGTGACGGCGGCCCGCGGACTGACCGGCGCGGGCTACCCGCTCGAGTTCAAGGAGCACGTCGGAGTCGGGCACCAGGTCAATGATCGCGACGCGCCCGACTGGCTGGCACGCCAGCGGCGGGATCCGCTGCCGAAGCGGATCATCTGGCACCAGCCGCTGCTCGAACTGCCGCTCGGCATCGCGGACACGCCCCGGCTCCTGGAGCGGAGTCCCGGCTACCGCGCCTTCCTGCGCCGCCGCTGCTACTGGCTGCGAAACGACGCGCCGCTCGCGTTTCAGCGGCTTGACGTCAGTCGCGCGGGCAACGACTTCCGCATCGACGCCGCCGGCCACGTGGAGCGGGTGACGCTCCTGCTCGACGACCGGATCGCCGACCTCGACCAGCCGGTCCGCGTGCTGGCCGGGGAGCGGGAACTCGCGTCCGTGCGGGTGCCGCGGACGGTGACGGCGCTGGTGGCTTCACTGGTCGAGTACGGCGATCCCGGGCTGATGTTCTGTGCCGAGCTCGACGTGGCGGCGCCCGACGGCGTCGCCGAGCTGGAGCGGGGTCAGCCGACGACGGCGAGCGAGCTGCGGACGCGGGCCCAGGACCGGATGGCGGCCAGGCGGTTCGCCGATGCGGCCGTCGATCTCGAGGCCGCGCTGCGACTCGACGCGACGCCGGCCCCGGTCCAACTGCGGCTGCTGCGTGATCTCTACCAACAGACGCGGGATAACGCCGGGGTGGTCGACACGAGCAAACGACTGGCGGCGGCCCTCCCCGACGACGTCAACGCCCAGACGCAGGCTGCCTCCGTGCTGCTCAATGTGGAGCCGGAGGGCCTGCGCGACGAAAAGGCCGCGCTCCGGCACGCCGAACGGGCGATGGAGATCGTCAAGGGCAAGCATCCCGGCATCGCCGGCGTGCTCGCGCTTGCCCAGTTTCGCAACGGCAGGCGGGAGGAGGCGGTGGAGACCGTGAAGCGGGCCCTCGAACTCGTTCCGGCCGATCGAGCCCCCGAACTGCGGGCCCAGCTGCAAGCCGCCCTCGAGACCTATGGCGGCGTTCCCGCCAAGTGACGGGGCCGTGCGGCTTGACGAGCCCGGCCGCCGTGGTAGGTTACTATTCGTTTTCCGAATGCTGCACGGCGGCGGCATTCGATTTCGTAATTCAGGGATGAGGTGATCGCCCCGGCTTTCAGCCAGCAAGTCCTGCGGCTTCCGTGAATCTCAAGGCTCTCAAGATCTTCTGCGACATCGTCTCCCGGCGGAGTTTTTCCCGCGCGGCGGAGGAGAACGGTGTGTCGCAGTCGGCGGCCAGCCAGGTGGTCAGCCAACTGGAGTCCCAACTCGGGGTCCGGCTCATCGAGCGGTCGAAGCGGCCGTTCTCTCCGACCCGCGAGGGGCAGGTGTTCCACGACGGCTGCCGGAAGATCGTCGCCGGGTACGACGCCGTCGTCGATGCGGTCCGCACGCTCCACGACGAGGTCGCCGGCCGCGTCCGCGTGGCGGCGATCTACTCCGTCGGACTGCACCACATGAGCCGCTACGTGCAGGAGTTCATGAGCCGTCACCCGAAGGCCAACGTCCGGCTCGAATACCTCCATCCCGACCGGGTGATCGAGTCGGTCGAGCAGGGGCAGGCCGACATCGGCATCGTCAGCTACCCGCGGAGCACGCGGACGCTGGAGGCGGAGCCGTGGCGCGAGGAGCCGATCGTCCTCGCCTGCGCCCCGTGGAACCCGCTCGCGGGCCGCGTCGAGGTGCGCCTCGGCGAACTGCATGGCAGGCGCATGGTCGGCTTCGACAGCGACCTCGTCATCCGCCACGAGTTCGACCGGGCCCTGGCCGCCGAGGAGGCCGAGCCGGAGATCGTCATGGAGTTCGACAACATCGAGACGATCAAGCGGGCCGTGGAGATCGACGCCGGCGTCGCCCTGCTGCCCGAGCCGACCGTCGGCCGCGAACTGGCCGCCGGCACGCTGTGCAGCGTGCGGATCGCCGGCGCGGAACTCGTGCGGCCGCTGGGCATCGTCCACGCCCGCGGCAAGCCGCCGGCGCCGACCGTGGCCCGGTTCATCGAACTGCTGCGCGGCCACGCCCAGGACGTCGAACCCGCCCTCCTGCCGGCCCTGTCCGCGGCGCCCTGAAACCCTCGTCCACCGCGGCACGACGCCGCCGGTTCGCTTCGTACCGCATCACCGTCCCCGAGTTTCCCCGAGCATCGCCATGACGCGTCTCCCCGGACTCCCGCCCCGCCAGGGCCTCTACGATCCCGCCAACGAGCACGACGCCTGCGGCGTGGGGTTCGTCGTCAACATGCACGGCGTGCGCAGCCATGCGATCGTCCGCAAGGCGCTGGAGGTGCTGGAAAACCTCACCCACCGCGGCGCCTGCGGCTGCGATCCGCTCACCGGCGATGGGGCCGGCATCCTCATGCAGACGCCGCACGAGTTCTTCGCGGCGGCCGCGCCGCGGGCGGGGATCCGCCTGCCGGCGGCGGGCGACTGGGCGGTCGGCAACCTGTTCCTGCCGCCGTCGGAGGGAGAACGGGAGACCGCCGAGCAGTTCTTCGAGCAGGTGGTCCGCGAAGAGGGTCTGGAGTTCCTCGGCTGGCGGGACGTGCCCACCGACAACCGCTCGATCGGCGGCACGGCCCGCGAGGTCGAACCGGTCGTCCGTCAGGCGTTCGTGGGGCGTGGGCCGAACGTGTCCCGCGACCACTTCGAATGGAAGCTGTTCGTGGCCCGGAAGCGGTTCGGCATCGAGATCGGCAGGCTCGGGCTCTCCGAGCATGCGTTCTGCTACGTCTGCTCGCTGTCGGCCAAGACGCTGATCTACAAGGGCCTGCTGCTCGCCGACCAGGTGAGCAAGTACTACCCCGACCTGTCCGATCCCGCGGTGACGTCGGCGCTGGCGCTCGTCCACCAGCGGTACAGCACCAACACCTTCCCCACCTGGGACCTCGCCCATCCGTTTCGCTACCTCGCCCACAACGGCGAGATCAACACCGTCCGCGGCAACATCAACTGGATGCGGGCCCGCGAGAGCATGCTCGCCCATCCGGTCTTCGGGCCCGACCTGGAGAAGATCAAGCCGGTGATCCGCGAAGGGGGGAGTGACTCGGCCACGCTCGACAACGTGTTGGAACTCCTCGTCCTCGCCGGCCGGCCGCTGGAGGAGGCGGTGAGCATGCTCATCCCCGAGCCGTGGAGCGGCCACGAGAGCATGGCCGACGACCTCAAGGCCTACTATGAGTATCAGGCCTGCCTGATGGAGCCGTGGGACGGGCCGGCGGCGCTGGCCTTCACCGACGGCGTGCGGATCGGGGCCACGCTCGACCGCAACGGCCTGCGGCCCGGCCGCTGGTGGCAGATGCGGGACGGCCTCGTGGTCATGGCGAGCGAGGCGGGCGTTCTCGACCTGCCGGCGGGGGACGTCGTCCGCAAGGGACGGCTGCGTCCCGGCCGGATGTTCCTCGTCGACACCAAGGCGGGGCGGATCGTCGAGGACGATGAGATCAAGCGCCGGCTGGCCACGGCGCGGCCGTGGCGCGAGTGGGTGGCCGCCAACCAGGTGCGGCTGGACGCGATTCCCGACCCGGCGGCGGCCGCCGAGGTGACGAAAAACCGGGCGGTCGAGCCGGCCGAGACGCTCGGCAACGGCACGGGCGACGCCCACCCGCACGCCGTCGATCCGTGGCGGGCGGCCGGCGTGGCCGGCGAGGATTCGAGTCTCCTCGAACTGCAGCGGGCCTTCGGCTTTACGCTCGAGGACCTGAAGGTGATCCTGGCGCCGATGGCCACAGACGGCGCCGAACCGATCGGCTCGATGGGCAACGACACGCCGTTGGCCGTGCTCTCCGACCGGCCGCAGTTGCTGTCCAACTACTTCAAGCAGCTCTTCGCCCAGGTGACCAATCCGCCGCTCGACGCGATCCGCGAGGAGATCATCACCTCGATGATCACCACGATCGGCAGCGAGGGAAACCTGCTGGCCACGACGCCGGAGCAGGCCCGGCTGCTGCGGCTGGAGACGCCGGTGATCACCAACGCCGAGTGCGCCCGGCTCAAGGCGCTCGGTGCGGCCGGCTCACCGGCCCTGCCCGGCCTGAAGTCGGCGACGATCTCGCTGCTCTTCCCGGCGGCTGCCGGGCCGGAGGGAATGCGGCGCCGGCTCGACGAGATCCGGGCCGAGGCGGCTGCGGCGATCGCCGCCGGGGCCACGATCCTCGTGCTCTCCGACCGCGGCGTGTGCCGCGAGCGGGCCGCGGTGCCGGCGCTGCTGGCCACCGGCGGCGTCCACCACCACCTCGTTCGCGCGGGCACGCGGATCCGCTGCGGGATCGTCGTCGAGACGGGCGAGGCCCGCGAGGTGCAGCACTTCGCCCTGCTGACCGGCTACGGGGCCGGCGCGGTGAACCCCTACCTGGCCTTCGCCACGATCGACCAGATGCAGGCCGAGCGGATCATCGCCGGCGACTATCCGCGCGAAAAGCTCCACAAGAACTTCGTCAAGGCGGCGACGAAGGGGCTGCTCAAGGTGATGAGCAAGATGGGCATCTCGACGCAGCAGAGCTACCGCGGCGCCCAGATCTTCGAGGCGGTGGGGCTCGACGGCCGGCTGGTGGACGAGTTCTTCACGCGCACCCCGAGCCGGATCGGTGGCATCGGGCTCGACGGCGTCGCGCAGGAGGCGCTGCGGCGTCACGAGCATGCCTGGCCGCGGACGGCCGTGCCGCAGACGCTGGAGCTCGACGTCGGCGGCCGCTACCAGTGGCGGCGGAAGGGGGAGGCCCACGTCCTCGCCCCCGAGGTGGTGGCGTCGTTGCAGCGGGCCACGCAGATCAACAGCCGGGAGGAGTTTCGCCGCTACCAGAAGCTGATCGACGAGCAGCAGACGAAGCTGCTCACGCTCCGCGGGCTGCTCGACTTCCGCCCGTCGCCGAACCCGGTGCCGCTCGACGAGGTGGAGCCGGCGAAGGAGATCGTTCGCCGGTTCGCCACCGGGGCGATGTCCTACGGTTCGATCTCCAAGGAGGCCCACGAGACGCTGGCCATCGCCATGAACCGGCTCGGCGGCTGGAGCAACACGGGCGAGGGGGGCGAGGACCCGGTCCGCTACCAGCCCGACCCCTCCGGCGACAGCAAGAACTCCAAGATCAAGCAGGTGGCCAGCGGCCGGTTCGGCGTCACCAGCCTGTATCTGGTCAACGCCCAGGAGCTGCAGATCAAGATGGCCCAGGGGGCCAAGCCGGGCGAGGGGGGGCAGCTGCCAGGGCACAAGGTGGACCGGGAGATCGCCCGGATCCGTCATTCGACGCCCGGCGTGGGCCTGATCTCGCCGCCGCCGCACCACGACATCTACTCGATCGAGGATCTCGCCCAGCTGATCCACGACCTCAAGAACGCCAACCACCACGCCCGGATCAGCGTCAAGCTCGTGGCCGAGGTGGGCGTGGGCACGGTGGCGGCCGGCGTCTCCAAGGGGAAGGCCGACGTCGTCCTGATCTCGGGGCACGACGGCGGCACCGGGGCCAGCCCGCAGACCTCGATCATGCACGCCGGCCTCCCCTGGGAGCTCGGCCTCGCCGAGGCCCACCAGGTGCTCGTGATGAACGACCTGCGTGGCCGGATCGTCGTCCAGACCGACGGCATGATCCGCACGGCCAAGGACGTGGTCATCGCCACGCTGCTCGGCGCCGAGGAGTACGGCATCGCAACGGCGTCGCTGGTGGTGATGGGCTGCATCATGATGCGGAAGTGCCACCTCAACACCTGCCCGGTCGGCATCGCCACCCAGGATCCCGAGCTGCGGAAGAAGTTCACCGGCCAGCCCGAGCACGTCGTCAACTTCTTCTTCATGCTCGCCGAGGAGGTCCGGGAGCTGATGGCCCGGCTCGGTTTCCGGACGATCGCCGAGATGGTGGGCCGGGTGGACCGGCTCGACACCCGCGCGGCCGTCGCCCACTGGAAGGCCAAGGGGCTCGATTTCTCGACGATCCTCCACCGGCCGGAGGTGCCGGAGCGGGTCCAGACGCACTGCACGGACCGACAGGATCACGGCATCGAGCAGTCGCTCGACATGACCGTGCTCCTCGACCGCTGCCGGCCGGCGCTCGAGCGGCGCGAGCCGGTGGCCCTGGAGCTGCCGATCCGCAACGTCAACCGCACCGTGGGCACGATCCTCTCCAGTGAGGTCACCCGGCGGCACGGGGCCGCGGGTCTCCCCGACGGCACGATCCGGATTCACTTCCGCGGCTCGGCCGGTCAGAGCCTGATGGCCTTCGGTGTGCCGGGGGTCGAGGTGACGGTCGAAGGAGACGTCAACGACTACTGCGGCAAGGGCCTGTCGGGCGGCCGGGTGATCGTCAGGCCCGACCGGACCGCCCCGTTCAAGGCCGAGGACAACGTGATCGCCGGCAACGTCGTCGCCTACGGGGCGACGAGCGGCGAGATCTTCATCCGCGGCATCTGCGGCGAGCGGTTCTGCGTGCGGAATTCCGGGGCCGAGGCGGTCGTGGAGGGAACCGGCGACCACGCCTGCGAGTACATGACCGGTGGCCGGGCCGTGGTGCTCGGCGAGACGGGCCGCAACTTCGCCGCCGGGATGAGCGGCGGCATCGCCTACGTCTGGGACTCGACCGGCGGCTTCCGGCCCAAGGTCAACAAGGAGATGGTGGAGCTCGAGGAACTCGATGCCGCCGACCTCGACTACGTCCGCGGGCGGATCGCCCGCCACGTCGAGCTGACCGGCAGCGACCGCGGCCGGTCGATCCTCGACGCCTGGGAGACGGAGCGGAAGCGGTTCGTGAAGGTGATGCCGATCGACTACAAACGGGCCCTGGCCGAGCTGCGGAAGCTCGCGGAGCAGGATCAGCAGGATGCCAAGCGGGTGGAGGTGAAGGTCAATGGGTGAGCCGCGCGGATTCATGAAGTATGGGCGCAAGGTGTCGGGCTACGAGCCGGTCGCCGACCGCCTCCGTCACTACAACGAGTTCCTCACGATCCTCTCCCCGGAGGAGATCAAGACCCAGGGGGCGCGGTGCATGGACTGCGGCGTGCCCTTCTGCCACACCGGCTGCCCGCTGGGGAACATCATCCCCGACTTCAACGACCTCGTGTTTCGCCAGCAGTGGCACGAGGCGGCGCAGCGGCTCCACGCCACCAATAATTTTCCCGAGTTCACCGGCCGCGTCTGCCCGGCGCCCTGCGAGGCGGCCTGCGTGCTGGGGATCAACGAGGATCCGGTGGCGATCAAGCAGATCGAGATGACGATCGCCGACCGGGCCTGGGACGAGGGTTGGGTGGTGCCGGAACCGCCGAACGTCCGCAGCGGCAAGCGGGTGGCCGTGGTGGGGAGCGGCCCGGCGGGGCTCGCCTGCGCCCAGCAGCTCAACCGGGCCGGCCACCACGTCACGCTGTTCGAGCGGGCCGACCGGCCGGGCGGGCTGCTGATGTACGGGATCCCCGACTTCAAGCTGGAGAAGTGGCGGGTCTGGCGCCGCGCCGAGCAGATGCGCGAGGAGGGGATCGAGTTTCGCTGCGGCGTGAACGTCGGTGCTGATATCAGCACGCAGTCACTGACCCAGGAATACGACGCCGTCGTCCTCACCGGCGGGGCGACGCTCGGCCGCGATCTGCCGATCCCGGGCCGCGACCTCAAGGGTGTCCACTACGCGATGGAGTTCCTGCCCCAGCAGAACAAGCGGAACGCCGGCGACGAGGTGCCGGGGCAGATCTCGGCGACGGGCAAGGACGTGATCGTGATCGGCGGCGGCGACACGGGGAGCGACTGCGACGGCACGAGCAACCGCCAGGGCTGCCGGAGCCTGACCCAGTTCGAGCTCCTTCCCGAGCCGCCGGACCTCGGCAAGTATCCGCGCCGCCACGAGCGGCCGGCGCACACGCCCTGGCCGGCCTGGCCGGTGATGCTGCGGACGAGTTCCTCGCACGAGGAGGGGTGCCGGCGCGAGTTCGGCATCCTGACGAAGGAGTTTCTCGGCGACGAGGCCGGCAATCTCCGCGGCCTGCGGACGGTGCGGATCGAGTGGTACACCGACGCGGCCTCGGGGCAGCAGAAGTTCCGCGAAATCGCCGGGACGGAACAGGAGTGGCCCTGCCAGCTGGCGCTCTTGGCGATGGGCTTCGTGGGGCCGGAGAAGCAGGGACCGATCGCCGAACTCGGCCTGGAGCTCGACCCGCGCGGCAACGTCCGCACCGATGCCGGCTACATGACGAGCCGCCAGGGCGTGTTCGCGGCCGGGGACCTGCGCCGCGGCCAGTCGCTCGTCGTCTGGGCGATCCACGAAGGGCGGGAGTGCGCCCGGGCGGTGGACCTGTGGATGATGGGGCAGACGAACCTGCCGAGCGTCGCCGCCGGCGAATTCGCCGTCCACGCCTGACCGGGGGGCACGGGGCCGGAGGCGGCCGTGAGAGGAGAGCCATGGAGGGTGTCCGTTCGCGATTCCGCGTCCATCGACCGCGGCCAGCGGCTGCGTGCGTGCTTGGCGCGTGTCTGATCGCGCGGACGGTCGGCGTGGTCGCCGAGCCGCCGCCGGGGACGGCCGCGATCCCGCTGGCGGAGATCACGGCACAGCAGTCCATGCCGAGTTTCCGCTATGGCTTCGAGCCGGCTGCTTCCGACGACCCGACGAGCCTGGCAACGACGTCGGTGGGAAGCGGTACGTTCGACGTGAACGCGTTCCTCGGGGCGACCCGCTATTACAACCACTCGACTCCGATCACCGGCCAGAACACGATCACCACGAATCTCGAGGCAGGGCACATCTGGAATGGCCACGAGGCGCTCGGGCACGTGACGACGTTCACGCAGACTACGGCGGCCTGGGGCGGGGGCAGCGTCGCCCCGCTCTATGATCAGCACGCCACCTGGGTGGGCCTGTTCATCGGCGGCCGTCAGGCCGGCGCGAATCCCTCGGTCAGACAGCAGGGGATCGCCTACGGCACCGATTTGCGGAGCGCCGCGATCGCCACGAACTGGGGCGGGGCGGCGTATGCGACGAGTTTCGACCTCAGCGGCGCCACGTTGATCCCGGCCTATGACGCCACTTTCGGCACGGCCGACGTCGTCAATTCGAGCTTCGGTGGGGGCGATCCTGGCGGCACTGGATCGCTTGCCTGGCTCGCCGACGCCTATTCGTTCATGAACCCGCGGACGACGTACGTGGTCAGCGCGGGAAACTCCGGGCCGGCGGCCAACACCGTCGGCTCCCCGGGGTCGGGCTACAACACGCTGACCGTGGCCGCGCTCGGCAACGCCAACGCATTCGACGGCGTCGCCTCGTTCAGCAGCCGCGGTCCGCAGACGTTCGGCTATTACACGAACGGCGGGTACGTGACCGTGGCCGGAGTGCGGGCGGCCGTTGACATCGCCGCGCCGGGAGAGTCGCTCACGAGCGCCTTCTACGGCGGGCAGACCGGCGGCAACAACACCTCACTGGCGGGATCGGTCGATGCCGGCACCAGTTCGGCGGCGTATTCGCAGGGCCTGGACGGCACGAGCTTTGCCGCCCCGATCGTGGCCGGCGGTGCCGCGCTCGTGGCCAGTGCCGCCAAGTCGCTCGCGCCGCTGGCGGCCAACCCGGCTGCCAGCGAGAGCATGGTCGTGAAGTCGCTGCTGCTCACGGGGGCCGACAAGACCGCCGGCTGGAGCAACGGGCAGCAGAACGTCACCGTGAGCGGCACGACCTTTATCCAGACCACGCAGTCGCTCGACTGGGCCGTCGGGGCGGGGCGGATGAATCTCGACCGGACGTTCGACATCCAGGTGAACGGTCAGACGGATGTCTCGGGCTCGACCGGTCAGTTCGGCACGGTGGCCCGGCGCGGCTGGGATTTCGGGGCGGCCGTCCTCGGCACGAACAACGACTACGTCCTCGGCACCGAATTGACGGCCAGTTCGACGTTCACCGCCACGCTGTCGTGGCAGCGGGCCCGCGAGTTTGACGGCAGTTTTCTCTACGAGGGCGCTCAGGCGGACCTCGGCCTGTCCGTCTGGGCGGTGGACGGCAGCGGCGAGTTCACGACGCTCGTGGCCCGTTCGGCCAGCCAGTACAACACCGTCGAGCACCTGTCGTTCACGGTTCCGACGACTGGCCGCTACGGGCTGCGGGTCGAGTATGCGGCGAATACCTATGACAATACCGGCGGTCTGTGGGGGGCTGCAGCGTTCCCGCAGGAGTACGGCCTCGCCTGGGTGGCGGTGCCCGAGCCGGCCGCGGCGGTCCTCGCCGGCCTGGCATCCGTGGGTTTTGCGGCTGCCCGCTGGCGGCGCCGCGGCGGGTGGCGGTGCCGCTAGCGCGGCTGAAGCTCGACCTCCAGCCGGCCGCGATTGTCGGCCAGATCCCCCGGCGATTCGTTGATCTTCACGAACAGCGGGCCCGTCACCGCCGCGGTGAATTCGCCGCTCGCCCCCGTCGCGAGCACGCGAAACCCGGTCTCGTCGTCGATCCACTGGGCGATCAGGAGCCGGCCGATCGGCCGGCCGCGGTACCAGCGGAGCGAGATCCCGTCGGCCTCGCTCTCCAGCACGGTCGTCTCTCCATCGGTCCCGGCGAGCCTGCCGATCTCGACGCGGCCCGTGGCGGC
>JBIKKQ010000170.1:0-7185 GCA_044360305.1 Pirellulales bacterium | reverse complement strand
CGTTCGCGGATGCCCTCGTGGCATCCGCTCACTCAGACCGGCCTGCGCTTCGCCATCCTGCTGCGCTGGGCCGCTCAAGCCGGCTCTTGGGGCATGGGCAACCCCTTCCTGTCCGCTGGGGCAGCGGTGTCTTTTGGTGCGCGAGAATCAAAGGCGAGCCGTATCACTCGAACTTCGTTTTCCCCGGCTCGGCGATCGGCGACGGCGGGGGGGGCATGTCGAGCGTGAGCGGCTCGGGGACGAGGTTCTCCCGCGAGGCCCAGATCTGTTCGGCCGTGATCATCTGGCCGGTGTAGGCGCTGGCCCGGGCCATGAGGGCGAGGAGATTGCTGTTGACGAGGATGCTGCCGTCGTCGATCCGCCGGCCCGCGCGGATGCTCGCGAACAGGTCGTCGTGCTCCTGCTGGTAGGGTTCGTTTCTGGCGATGTCGCTGTTCCATGTTCCGGCCGCGGTGGTGATCCGCTGCACGTGCTGGAACCCGTTGATCTCCGCCGTGCCGGTCGTGCCGGTGACGTAGTCGGAGTTGTCGTTGGCGGCATTGGGAAACTGCCGGCACATGTGCGTGCCCCGGCGGCCGTCGGCAAACTGAAAGATGGCGGTGAAGTGGTCGTAGATGTTGTTTCCCTCGGGGGCCGGGCCGCGGAGCTGCCGGCCGCCGGTGCAGAGCACCGACACGGGCAGTTCGTCACCAAACGCCCACAGCAGCCGGTCGAGCGAGTGAATCGCCTGTTCGGTGATGTGATCGCCCGAGAGCCAGGTGTAGTACTGCCAGTTCCTCAGCCGGTATTCCATGTCGGTCCAGCCGGCCTTTCGCGGCACCTCGCCCCGGTAGCCGAGCACGTTGTAGGTGGTGATCGCCGACCGCACCGGGCCGATCGCCCCATCGGCGAGCCGCCGGAAAATGTCGCGCATCCGCGACGCGTACCGCCAGCAGAAGCCCGAGACCACGTTCAGCTTGCGGTCACGGGCGGTCTGCAGGCTGTCGCGGACGTGCCGCAGGGCGGTGGCATCGACCGCGACGGGCTTCTCGCAGAACACGTGGCGGCCGGCCTCGATGGCGGCCCGCAGATGGGCGGGCCGGAAGGCGGTGGGCGCCGCGAGCAGGACGACGTCGCAGGCCTCGACGAGCCGCCGGTAGCCGTCGAGGCCGCTGAAGCGGCGGTCGGCGGGGCAGTCGAACCGGGCGGCAAACGCCGCGTCGGCCTGCGCCTTGTCGGCGACCGTGCGGGCAATCGTGTTCGCGCCCTGTTCGAGCCGATCGGGAAAGGCGTCAGCCATCGCCCAGAGCACGTTCCCGGGATCGGCCGACATCGCCTGCACGGCGGCGCCGAGGCCCCGGCCCCCGCAGCCGACGATGCCGACCTTGAGCCGGTCGCTGCCGGCGGCGTGGGCGGTGCGGGCGATGGCGTCGGTGATCACCGTGGTGGCGGCCGTCGCCGTGGCCGTCGTGGCGGCGGTGAACCGGCGCCGGGAGAGCGAGCCGGGCTGGGGGATGTTCATGGGTTCCTCGCGGAAAGGGGCCGGGGGGCGACATGGGCGGTCGCACGACCGGTTTGGACAGGATACACCGCGGCCGGGCGTCGGGACGGAGCCTCCCCGGCGCGGTCATTGCCGGTCGGCGGCGTGGCGGATAAGGTACGCGAAACACTCACGCCATGACCACACCCGCGACGAGCGACCGCCCCGCCGACAAGCCAGCCGTGCTTGCGGTCGTCGCCCATCCGGACGACATCGAGTTCATCGCCGCCGGCACGTTGCTCCTGCTGGGGGCGGCAGGCTGGTCGGTCCACTATCTGAACCTGTCGGGCGGGGACCTCGGCAGCATGACGACCGATCGGGACGAGACCCGCCGGATCCGGGCCGCCGAGGGACGGGCCGCGGCGGCGATCCTCGGGGCCACGTTCCACGACAGCCTCGCCAACGACCTCTGCATCTTCTACGAGGAACGCCTCCTGCGCCGACTGGCGGCGGTCGTCCGCCGGGTGCGGCCCCGGATCGTGCTCACGCACTCGCCGGAGGACTACATGGAGGATCACATGAACACGGCGCGCTTGGCGGTGACGGCGGCGTTCGCCCGCGGCGTTCCCCACTACGTCACCGATCCGGCCGAGCCCGCGTATGCGGGTGATGTCACCGTCTATCACGGCATGCCGCACGGCCTGCGCGACGGTCTGCGCCGCAGCGTGAGGCCCGACCTCGTCGTGGACACGACCGCCGTGCACGAGACGAAGCGGCGGGCGCTGGCGGCCCACGTCAGCCAGAAGGCCTGGCTCGACGCCACGCAGGGCATGGGCAGCTATCTCGACGCCTGCGACGAGATGTCGCGGGCCGTCGCCCGGATGGCGGGCGGCGACGGCCACGGCGAGGGCTGGCGGAGGCACCTCCACCTGGGGATGTCGGCCCGCGACGACGACCCGCTTCGCGACGCACTCGGCGGCGCCTGCCGCCCACCCCTCTGACCCCGGGAACATAACCAACCATGCCCAGACCGCTGAGCCGCATCGCCCCCGACTGGTGGGACTACACGACGCTCGATCCCGACCTGATCCGCGAGGCCGCGGCGGTGTCGGTGGACGACCTCGCCCGGCTGTCGCGGCCCGGGTTTCGCGTCGTCCTGTACGACACGCTGGAGGACTTCTACCTCGCCGAGGCACTGGAATACATCCACGCCTGGCGGCAGGCGACCGCCGACGCGCCGGCCGGAATCTGCGGGCCGATCGGCCCCACCGAGCAGCTGCCGCTGGTGGCCCGGCTCGTCAACGAGCTGGATCTCGACCTGCGACACGCCCACTTCTGGGGCATGGACGAGTGGTACGAAAACGGCCGCGAAGTCCCGGTCACGCACCCGCTGTCGTTCGAGCGGGCCGACCGCGAACTGTGCTTTGACCGCATCCGCCCCGACCTGCGCATGCCGGAGGCGAACCTCCACTTTCCCAAGGCCGACACGGCGGCCTACGTCGCCAGCTGGGATGCCGCCCGCTGCGTCGTCATGCAGGGGGGGCAGGGGGACATCAAGCACTGGGCGTTCAACGATCCGCTCCGTCGCGGCGGCCGTCACCAGGACGCCCCGCCGCCGCCGGCCGAGTACCGGGCGCTCTCGACCCGCGTGGTGGACCTGCATCCGGTGACGCTCGCGCAGAACGCCCGCACCAGCGGCGGCGGCAACATCACCATGGTGCCGATGCAGGCGATCACCGTCGGCCCGCTGCAGACCTGGCGGGCCGAGAAGGTCTCGATCTGGCAGGCGGGGATGCACGACAACCCGCTCGGGCAGCGGCTGACGGCGCTGATGATCTCGCGGCGGATCGTCGATACCGCGGTGCCGATGTCGCTGCTGGCCGATCATCCTCAGGTGCAGTTCAACTACTACCGCGGCGGGCTCGGCACCTGTGCCGTGGAGATGCACTGACCGCCGCCGCGGCGCGGTGCCGCGGCGCAGACGACGACGGAAGACACGAAACAGCGACGGCCCCCCGGCCGCCGCCGGCACGAGGAGCAGTGACGCATGGACGGCATGCAGGAGTCGGCTGACCGGCGGACGTTTCTCCAGGCCGGCGGCGCCGCGGCCGCGGCCGGGCTCGGACTTCTGCTCGACCCACGGCCGGCGCCGGCCGAGCCTGCCGGCGCGGGGGCACCGGCAGCAGCCGCCGCGGCCCCGCCGCCCGCCGGGCCGCCGACGGTGCCGCAGAACATGCTCGGCGAATTCGGCCCCTGGGCCCGCGACCTGCTGGGCGAGGGCCCGGCGCGGCTGTCGTTCCGCCGGCCGGAGTTCGACCGGCGGAAGCTAGTCGAGTGGCGCGAGAAGGCGCGGGCCCGGCTGCGCGAGTGCATCGCCATGCCGGAGTCGGGGGGCGTTCCCCGGGCCGAGGTCGTCCGCCGGGCGGAGCTCGACGGCGTGGAGGCCGAACTCCTGCGTTGGCAGCTTCCCTACGGCCCTCCGTCGGAAGCCGTGTTCCTCAAGCCCGCCGGCGTCCGCGGGCGGCTCCCCGCGGTGCTCGCGCTGCACGATCATTCCGGCAAGAAGTACTTCGGCCATCGCAAGATCGCCCGGCTCACGGAGGACGTCCACCCGCTGGTCCGCGAGCACGTCACCGAGAACTACGGCGGGCTGTGGTGGGCCAACGAGCTGGCCCGGCGGGGCTACGCGGTGCTCGCCCCGGACGCGTTTCTGTTCGGCAGCCGGCGGGTGCGGCTCCCCGACGTGCCCCGGGTGCTCTCCGGGCTCCTGGTTGAGCCGCCAGACCCCGAGGAGGGGCGCGAGATCGTCTCCTACAACCGCTGGGCGGCCCAGCACGAGCACGTCGTGGCCAGGAGCCTGTTCTGCGCCGGCACCACGCTGCCGGGGGTCGTTCTCGGCGAGGACCAGCGGGCCCTCGACTACCTCTGCTCGCGGGCGGAGGTCGATCCGGGCCGGGTCGGCTGCTGCGGCCTGTCCAGCGGCGGCCTGCGGAGCCTGTACCTCGCCGGCCTCGACGACCGGATCGCCGCCGCGGTCTGCGTCGGCATGATGACCACGTGGCGCGACTTCTGTTTCGCCAAGTCCTACACCCACACCTGGATGATCTATCCACCGGGGCTGCCGCGCGACCTCGACTACCCGGAGATCCTCGGCCTGCGCGTGCCGCTGCCGACGCTCGTGCAGAACTGCCGGCAGGATGCGCTGTTTTCGCCGCCGGAGGTGGACCGGGCCGACCGGATGCTCGCCGAGATCTACGAGAAGGCGGGCGCCGAGAATCGCTACCGCTGCTCCTTCTACCCCGGCACGCACCGCTTCGACCGCGACATGCAGGCCGAGGCCTTCGCCTGGCTCGACAACTGGCTGGCCGGCAAGTGATCGGCGCTCCCGCGACGCGGGGCCGGGACAACGGGAATCTCCATGAAGACACGCGCACTGCGGGCGTTCCGTGAAAAACTCGCCGCCGGCCGGGCCGTGCACGGCCTGTGGATCGCGCTCGATTCCGCCAGCGTGACCGAGATGGCCGTGGCCCTCGGGCTCGACTGGATCGTGATCGACGCCGAGCACGGCCAGCTCGACTGGAGCCAGATCGTCGAACACCTCCGGGCCACCGTCCGCAGCGATACCGTGGCCCTCGTGCGGATCGCCGAGCGGAGCACCGTGCTCGCGAAGCGGGCGCTCGACCTGGGGGCCGATGGCATCGTGGTGCCGATGATCGAAACGGCGGAGCAGCTCCGCGAGGCGGTCGCCGACTGCCGCTATCCGCCGGAAGGCCGCCGTGGCATCGGCGGCGAGCGGGCGACGGCCTGGGGCCAGGCCGTCGTCGAGCACACGGCCGAGGCGAACGATCACGTGCTGGTGGTGCCGCTCATCGAGTCGGTCCGGGCGGTCGCGGAGGCGGGCCGGATGGCCGAGGTCGCCGGCGCCGACGTGTTCCTGTTCGGCCCCTCCGACTTTTCCGCGAGCGCCGGGCACCGCGGCCAGTGGGAGGGGCCGGGCGTGGCGGAGCAGATCCTGCACGTCAAGGACGTGCTCTGCCGCGCCGGCAAGGCCTGCGGCGTGCTCGCCCGCAGCCCCGAGGAGCTTGCGATCCGGCGCGAGCAGGGCTTCCGCCTGCTCGGCATCGGCAGCGATGCCGGCATGCTGCTGCGGTCGATGCACGAGATGCTGCGGGCCGCCGGCTGCGACCGCACGCCCGCGGCCAGCCTCGATCCGCGGGACGCGACGCCGGCCCGCTAGGTGCTCGGGACCGGCGGTCAGGGGGGAGGATCGCCGAGTACGGCCGGCTGCCCGCCGCTGCCGGTCCACACCCGGAGCAGGCCATCCGCGCCGCCGACCGCGATCGTGCTGCCGGCCGCGTCGGCAGCCAGGCACTGGGAGCGAGGCACCTTGCCCTGGAAGTTCGGCTGGCCGCCCCCGCTCTGGCCGGCGGCCCGCACCCGGACGGCCCCGTCCCCCTCGGCGACGACGAACGTGCCGGTCTTCCCCAGATAGCGGATGCCGACGGCCTCGCGGCCGGCGAGGCCGATGGCCTCGATCTTCTCCCACGGCCCGGCCTTCCAGACCCGGGCCTGGCCATCGGCGCCGACGGAGGTGAGCGCCGAACCGTCAGCCTGCCAGTCGATCGCCAGCACGCGTCCGTTGTGCTCGTCGAACTGATGCTCCTGACGGCCGGTCGCCACGGCGGCGAGGCCGACGACGCGGTCGCCGCCGGTCGCCAGCCACCTGCCGTCGGGCGAGAAGGCCAGGCAGGCGACCGCATCCTTGTGGGGAACGGCGATCCGGCGGACGAGCCTGCCCGTCTCGACCTCGAACAGGGCCACGTCGCCGCTGACGCTGAGTTCGCCGCCGCCGGCCGCCAGCAGCGTGCCATCCGGGCTGAACGCCAGGGCGAGCACGCGATCGACGAACGGCTCCGCGCGTTCCACCGACCCGATCCGGGTCTCGGGCTTCCAGCCCGGCCCGCCGCCGCCGGCTTCGTCGTCCGACCGCTTCCACACCGTCACGGTCCGCATCCCCCCGGATGCGAGACGGGTTCCGTCGGGGCTGAAGGCGAGCGAACGGACGGCGCCGAGGTGGGCGGCCGGCCGCGGTTCGCCGCCGGCCGCGGCCGGCAGTTCCGCGTCAACGAGCCGGGCCACGGGCTTGCGGGTGGCGACGTCGAACACCGTGACCCGGTCGGCGGTTGCCGCCGCCACTAGCTTTCCGTCGGCCGAGACGGCCGTGGCGTAGATCGGGCTCCTCCCTGGCGGAAAGGGCTGCCAGGTGATCTTCCGCGGTCCGATCGCCCCGCCCGCGGCGCCGGCATCGATCCACAGCCGCAGGGTCTCGAGTTCCTCGGCCGTGAGACGCCGCGCGCCGCGGTCGTTGTCCTCCGGCGGCATCACCGGCTCCTTCGCGTGGGCGGCGAGCTGGAACATCAGGCTCTCCCGGGCCACGCCGGGGACGACGGCCGGGCCGTTGTCTCCCTTGGCCCGCATCGTCTCGGCGGTCTCCAGCACGATGCCCCCCTCCGCCTCGGAGGCGTTGTGGCAGGCGACGCAGTTGGCCCGCAGGATCGGCAGCACCTCGCGGCCGAAATCGACCGTCCGCGGTTCCTCGGCTCCGGCGAGGGCGATCGCGGCCTGAGCGAGCAGCGGAAGCAGCGGTGCCGACCGGGCCGCCTTGGCACCGGCCGGAGGCTGCGGGGCGGTGATGGTGAGCCGGATCGACTGCGAAGCGGCGAACA
>JBIKKQ010000169.1:0-7221 GCA_044360305.1 Pirellulales bacterium | reverse complement strand
GGGCTGCTGACCGACTTCTGGCGCCAGTACGGCCCCGCCGACGCCGCCGGCTTTGCCGACAAGAACGACTCCGCCGCCTTCCAACTCGCCGTCTGGGAGATCATCAACGACGGCCTCCCGGTCGGCACCAGGCTGGCCTCCGATCTCGCCACCGGCCAGTTCAGCGTCGCCGCCGCGGGACGCACGATGCCCGCAGCCCTCCGCGCCGCCCAGTGGCTGGCCGGTTTCGACACCACCGCACCCGGCAAGACCGCCGTCGCGCTTCACGCCCTGCAAAGCCCGACCAGGCAGGACCAGGTGGTCTGCGTGCCGCTCCCGAACATCAACGTGCAGGTCGCGCCGTCGAGCGTAACCGAGGACGGCCCGCAGAAGCTTACCTACACGTTCACCGCAACGGGCCCGCTCCCTCGCGACGTCACCGTCAACTACGCGATCGGCGGCTCCGCGACGGCGGGCATCGATTTTACGGGGCTCCCGGCGGGAGCGAGCACGGGGGCGATCACGATCCCCGCCAACTCGGGCGCGCCCAATTCTGCGGCCACCCTCGCGATCACCCCCACGCTCGACACCGTCGTCGAGTTTGACGAGACGGTCGTGATCATGCTCCAGCCGGGAACCGGCTACACGTTCGACACCACCCGACCTCCCGCCACGGGCACGATCGAGAACGACGATTACCGGCTCGACCTCATCCTCGACGGTCTGCCGGAGGAGACGGCGCCAGAGCCCAACGAACTGTCCCCCGGCGCCATTCTGCCGATCGGGGGCGGCCGTACGCGACTGGATCTGATCGTCGAGTCTCCGGGATACGCCGGCGCGGTCACGCTCTTCGTCACGACTGGCGCAGATGGCGCCGACGCGGTCACCCTGTGGGACTCCGAGGAGGACGGGACGCAGGTTCTGCCCACCACATGGCAGGTCGGTCAGCACCCCAGGACGCTCTGGGTTGAAACGACCGGTGTCGAGGCCGACATCCAGTTTATCGCCATGTTCCAGAACAAGGGAACGAGCAAGCAGGATGCGGCCCAAGCGAAGCCTCGCACCGCGGCATGGAGCACGGCTGGTGCAATCGCGAATGGGAACCCGGACGGCCAAAACCAGATCACGCCCACGTTCAAGCCACTCACGTACGCGGTGGATGTTGATCTCGCAACCGGGGATCCCGCTGGTACGCCACCGCCGGGTGGCCCCGACGACAATGCCCTGAAAGGCACTGCGGAAAGGCTCAACAAATGGATGGATGCCTTCGCCAAACAGGCGGGGCTCGGTACCGATGACAAAGGACGACAGTTTGTCGGACTAACCGAGTCGGCCCTCCCGGGGGCCAGGCCTTCCATCAAGGCCAGCTTGTTCCCGAAGCCAAAAGACGGCGATTTTCAAAACATCGGCAACGCGGTACGCGACGGCGTGATGCGAAACAACATCTGGCGGATCGAGTTCGTTCCTGTCGTGGCGCCGTGGGAGTGGAACGCGACGATCACGTTGCCGGAATGGAAGCAGTTTACGACCGAAAAAGATCGGCTGAATCCGAATGTCGAAGAGGAGTGGAAAACGTTTGTCGCCGCCCTTGCAGGGCATGAGGAAATCCACAAGACAAAGTGGGACCAGTACGTGCGGGCGTACCAAAGCCTGGTGGATGACTTCGCCAAGACACGCTTCTTCGGCGAGGCGGCCGACCCGAACAACGGGATGGCAAAGAGCACCGCGTGGAACAATGCAAAACGCTTGTTCGAGACAGAACTCGACAAGCTACGAAACAAACTCAAGGCTTTGACGGATGCTTACAACGAAGAACAGTCGCGGTATGACGTAAAGTCGGACCACGGACGAACCCAGACTCTGTACGACCCTGCCGGGCAGAATGTGAAAGCTGTGAATCCTGGCCTCAGGCTTCAAAAGTGATGGTTTGAGAGTTTCCGATGATATACTTGTGATGGAGCAACAGCGAATGAACCTTCCTGCCGTCGTGCGTGCGGTTTGTTGGGCCGTCGGGCTCTTGGCCCCGGTGGTCATGTCTCTTGTGCTCCAGGTAGGGGGGGCGGCGGAGCCGAAAGTTGTCGCGCCGGCGGCCTCCCCCGAGCCGGCTGCGCCTCCGCGATTCAGGCCTCATGTCAGCCTCGATCGTGACACCGGGCTGCTGACGTATTCGGTCATCAACGTGGCTGATGAGCCGATCGACGTGCACCTGACGACGATCAACGGCGAAGATTACAACAACGGGTGCTGCAGGCCCGAACGACGCCAAACGGCAGGCGGGATCAACATGCTCTATGACATCGGCGTCGACGGCGAAGAGTATGCGCCGATAGTGGAAATGCCTGACGGGGAGTTTTTAACTCCAGGTGACGAAGTTGAGCATGTTCGCTGGAAAATCTGTCGATTGGTGGACGAGAAGTACGTGCTGCAACAGCGCTGGCCGGGTGCGGCTCCGGTTGCTCAGAAACGCGTCGTGACGCTCCTGCCGGGCGAGGGGCTCTCACGATCGCTCGTCCTCCAGGATCAGCCGTGGTATGACGACATCGTGGCGATTCTGGAGGGCTGTGGACTGACGAAGTTTCGCATCAACCCGCGCGCTGATGTGTACGTGGTGAAAAAGGATGGTTTCATCAGGGATGATTTGGGCACCTACCGCGCTTACAGTGGCGTTTTTTCTTTTCCCGGCGACGACGACCACGTGGCGATTTATCCTCTGCCTGGTGTGAAGTTCGACCTGAAGTTCGCGAAGAAACTTCAGGGCATGAAGACGAAGGCTGCCGCAGCGCAGCGGGATGCGCCTGGCAGGAAGCCAGGAAAGTGATCGGGAAAAAGGTGCCAGCCACCAAATCTGGGTAAGGTGCTGGCCGGCGACTGTGGTGCGAAGGGAAAGGGGACGCAACTCTTCTTCTGTTTCGCGCCCAAGACGCCGGACATCGGTGGTCGGAGACCGCGGCTCCAGGAGCGGACAACGCTGCGTCGCCGCCGGTAAGCCCGAACCGCACGGTGAGGGAACACGCGCCGCTCGCCCGAATGCCGTCCCGCATCCAGCTCGGCTCGCGCCTCGGGCGTCGAGGGCACCGGGATCCGCTCCTCCTCTGACCGGCAGCGGGCCTGAACACCGACAGCGACCGCACGATTCGCGATCCCACCACCACGGGGCGCCGCCGCCATGGCTCGGCTCCCAGCCCGCCGGCGCATCAACTTTTCACGCGTCGGCCACTTGACGACGGGCCGGGAGCGGCCGGGCCGGGTTCGATTCGTGCGCGCGGATCAACAAGGATCCGAATCAGGCCGGTTCAGGGGCGAGAGCCCCGATCATTCCTTGAGATCGAACAGCCGGCGCAGGGCGTCGAGCAGGCCGTGCGGCGGGCCGGAGCGGCTCTCGTTGCGCAGCGACGCCAGCGGCGGATGAAGGAGCTTCGCCGCGTAGCGCTCGAAGGCCTGGCGGATCTCGGCCCGTTCCGCCGCGCCGAGCCCCGGCAGGCGGCGAAACAGCCGGTCGAGTTCCGCCTCGCCGGTCTCGTTCCAGCCCGCCCGCAACTGCTCGATGACCGGCGCCGTCGAGCGGTGGTGCAGGTCCCCCATGAACCGCAGCGTCTCCTCCTCGACGATCGTCAGCGCCGCCGGGAGCTCCCGCTGCCGGCTGCGCCGGTTGGCGGCGCAGGCCGTGGCCAGGTCGTCCACCGAGTACAGCCAGACGCCGGGTCGGCTGCCGATCCGCGGATCGAAATCCCGCGGCACGGCCAGGTCGAGGACGACGAGCGGCCGGCCGCCGCGCTGCCGCTCGACCTCGGCGAACAGCGTCTCGGTGACCACCGGCTCGGTGGCGGCCGTCGTGCTCACGACCACGTCGGCCGCGGCGAGCTCCGCCGCCAGTTCGGAGAAGTCGCCCGGCCGGGCGCCGAGCCGGGCGGCGAGCTCGACGGCCCGCGTGGCGGTGCGGTTGACGACCGTCACGTCCCGGGCGCCGGCCTCACGCAGATAGCGGAGCGTCTCGGCGGCCATCTTGCCGGCGCCGAGCAGCAGCACCCGCTTGTCGTCGAATCGCTCGAAGACGCCGCTGGCGAAGTCGGCCACGGCCACGCTCGGGATCGACACCCGCTCGCGGCCGAGGGCGGTCTCCGTGGCCACCCGCTTGGCGGTCCGCAGCGCCGCCTGGAACATCTCGCCGGTCAGCGGGCCGGTGGTGCGGTGCTCCTGCGCCAGCGCCCAGGCCTGCTTGACCTGGGCGAGGATCTGCGGCTCGCCCAGCACCATGCTGTCGAGGCCCGACGCCACCGCGAACAGGTGCCGGACGACCGCCTCGTCCCGCTCGCCCGCCAGCACGGGCGTGAGCAGGCCGGCGTCGATGCCCCGACAGTCGGCGAGAAACGAGACCAGTTCGTCGGCGCCGGGCGGCCCAGCCGTTCCGGTGCCCGCGGCGTAGAACTCGACCCGGTTGCAGGTCGAGAGCAGCACCCCCTCGCGGCCGGGAAAGCGGTCGCGAAACCGGGCCAGCGCCTCGGCCGCCTGGCCCGCGGAAAACGCCAGCCGCTCGCGCAGGTCGAGCGGCACGGTGCGGTGCGTCCCACCGACGAAGGCCAATTGCATCGGGCCGTCGCTCGTCACGGCTGCGGCCCTCCGACGGGAGCGTCGCCCGCGACCGGTGCCGGCGGGCCGACGATGGCCGGGTGCGGTGCCGGCGGCACGCCGTGCCGCGTGGCCCCGAACACTCCCCAGAGGATCGAGATCGAGAGGATGGCGAGGCTCGCCACCGACAGCCAGGCCGTGACGCGGCCGCCGTCGGGCCGGCGCCGGGCCGAGGTCGAGAGCCAGTCGGCCGCGATCAGCCAGGCGACCAGGGCCCCCATCCGCAGCACGACCGGGTCGGTCCAGGGCACGATTTCGAGGAGGCCGCGGCTGCGGTTGACGGCGTTGAGCACGATGCCCGAGATGAACCCGGCCGCGGCCGTCCAGGCGGCGAACGCTAGGCTGCGGTCCGTGGTCTGCGCCAGCCGTTCCAGGCTCGGCATGCGGAAGCCGCGCAGCGGCGGCTGCTTGCGTGCCAGCCGGGACGCCTGGATGAGCCACATCAGACCGGCGGTCGCGCCGATCGCCACGCTGACGCTGGCGGCGAGGTTGAAGCTCCCGTGGATCGCCCCCCAGACCTGGGTGGCGGGGGTCTGCGGAAACGGTTCGCGGCTGGAGAGCTGCGCCGCCCCGACCAGCGCCAGCACGACCGGGAGCATGAACAGGCCGACCGGGGTCCGCGGATTGGCGATCGTGAAGTACAGCGAGCCGGCCGCCAGCAGCCAGGCCGCCAGCAGGTACCAGTCGAACGGGCTCGACAACGGCACGGCCGACGCATTCAGGGCCCGCCAGCCGAGAAACAGCGTGTGGGCCGCGAGGCCGGCGGCGGTGAACCCGATCAGCGTCAGGCCGCGGAACGCGGAGCGGAACACGGGGCGGGAGGCCTCGCAGCCCAGCGCCACCGCGTAGCTCGCCGCGAAGCAGACGATCGAGATCCGGGAAATGAAATCGGACATGGGACTCCTGCCACGTCTGATTGTAGTTCCCTGCCCGGTTCGTGCCGCTGTCGCGCGCCGCACGGCCGGCGCGGGCGTATACTCCGCCCGCCGGCGGGCACCGCCCGCGTCCCGTCGTCCCCCTTCGTGCCCCTTCGTCCAAAGGACCCGTCCCGTGGATTCCCCGCCGAGCGGAACGTCACCAGCCTCCCCGGCCGATCCGCGCGGTCGCTCCCTGATGATGCGGGCCTGTCGCGGCGAGCCTGTCGAGCGGACGCCGGTCTGGCTGATGCGGCAGGCGGGCCGCTACCTCCCCGAGTACCGGGCGGTGCGCGAGAAGGTGGGCTTCATGGAGCTGTGCAAGAACCCGCGGCTCTCGGCCGAGGTGATGATCGCCACCGTGGAGCGGCTCGGCGTCGATGCGGCGATCATCTTCAGCGACCTGCTGCCGATCCTCGAGCCGATGGGCTTCGAGCTGGAGTTCGCCGCCGGCGAGGGGCCGGTAATCCACAACCCCGTCCGCGAGGCGGGGGACGTGGGCCGGGTCCGCGAGCTCGCCGACATCGGCCGCCTCGGCTTCGTGATGGACGTCGTCCGCGCGACCCGCGCCGGCCTCGACGATTCGATCCCGGTCATCGGTTTCGCCGGCGCCCCGTTCACGCTGGCGAGCTACTGCATCGAGGGGGGCACGAGCCGGGCCTGGCTGCACACCAAGTCGCTGATGTACCGCAACGAGTCGGCGTGGCACGACCTGATGGCACGGCTGGCCCGGGCGGTGAGCCGGTATCTCGTCGCCCAGCTCGACGCCGGCGCCCAGATCGTGCAGCTCTTCGACAGCTGGGTCGGCTGCCTCGGGCCCGAGGACTACCGGCGGTACGTCCTCCCCCACAGCCGGGCCGCGATCGCCGCCGCCGCCGCCCGGGCGCCGGTGATCCACTTCGCCACCGGCAATCCGGCGCTCCTGCCGCTGTTGCGCGAGGCGGGGGGGACGGTGATCGGCATCGACTGGCGGATCGACCTCGACCGCGGCTGGGAGGCGGTGGGGCACGACCTGGCCGTGCAGGGGAACCTCGACCCCGCCGTGCTCCTCGCCGATCGCGAGACCGTGCATCGGCGCACCCGCGAGGTGCTCGCCCGGGCGGCGGGCCGGCCCGGCCACATCTTCAATCTCGGGCATGGCGTCCTCCCGCAGACGCCGGTCGAGAACGTGCTGGAACTGATCGCCACCGTGAAGGGTTTTTGACGGCGCCGGGCCGGTGGCGTGCGGGCGACGATGCACCCCCTCGCCACGCCGGCCCCCGGCGGGGTACAACAGCGTGTTGCGCCGCCGCGATTCCGCCGGTCGATCCGCGCAACCCCTCCCCGCGCGACCGGCAGCATGAAGACATTCGAGCAACGCCTGTTCCACCGCTTCGCACCGGCCGACGTCGCCCGGGCGCGGACCATCACGCCCACAGCCGTCTCCTGTCCACGGGTCGGGGAGGTCCGGGCGACGGTGCGGGACGAGGCGGGCGAGGAGCACGAGGTGACGCTCGAGCTCTCCGCCCAGCGGCGCGGCGGGATGACGCTCGAGACCCGCTGCTCGTCCCCCGCGGGCCAGGCGGGTGAGCCGTGCGCGCTGCTCGCCGCCGTGCTCCTCGAAGTCGATAGGCGCGGGCTGCTCTCCGGGGTGCACGATCAGACGCCGGTGGTGCTGGAGGTCATTCCCGGTGACGAGGCGGTCGCGGCCGCGCCCCCGCGC
>JBIKKQ010000168.1:0-7240 GCA_044360305.1 Pirellulales bacterium | reverse complement strand
CTCTCGCCCTCCGGGCTTCGCTGGCCACCTACGCCGGCTCAGGGGCATGGGCAACCCCTCACGGATTCCGCCCTCAAAAGCGCCAACGACAACGTCCGCCCGGTAGTCAGTTCACGGGGAACGTGACGCGGGGGCGCCCAGGAAATTCGCTCCTCGCCCTGGTATTGCGCGGTGAAGATCTCCAGCGCCACCGCCAGCACCTCGTCCACCTCTGCCGGGGCAACCGCCGCCGCGGCGGAGGCCTGGCTGCTGCCGTGGCGGCCCGGCGGCATGTCCCGCGCCTCCCGCCAGCGCCGCAGGCGGGAGAGCGCGGCCGCGGTGGGTGTGACCTCGAAGCCCGCGTCGGGCTGGACGCCCCAGCCGTGTTCGTCGCCGTCGCCGGAACGGCGGTGGATCGTCCCGGCATTGGGGCGGAGGTATTCGGAGGTGGTCAGCTTGAGCATGCCGCGGTCGTCGGCGAGCGGGAGAAGCGTTTGCACCGTTCCCTTGCCGAACGAGCGGCTGCCGACGATCGTCGCCCGGCGGTTGTCCTGCAGGCAGGCGGCCACGATCTCCGCGGCGCTGGCGGACAGGCCGTCGATCAGCACCGCCACCGGCACGCCGGCGACCGCCGCGCCGCGTTCGGCGCGGCGCGTGTCGAGCACCGCGGCCTCGCCGGTCGCCGACCGCCGGCCGCGGGTGGCGACGATCACGCCCTCGTCGAGCAACTGGTCGCAGACCTCGACGGCAGCCGAGAGCAGGCCTCCCGGATTGCCGCGCAGGTCGAGCACCAGCCCACGCAGCCCAGGCTGCCGTTCGATCGACGCCAGGGCCGTCGCCAGGTCGGTCGCCGTGTGCTCGCCGAACGACGTGATCCGCACGAGCGCCACGCCGGGCACGACCTCCCACTCCCAGCTGCCGTCGGCGCGACGCCGGTCGCCGAGCACGCTCTCCATCTTCACCGGCTCGCGGACGAGGACCACGTCGCGGGCGCCGGGGTCGGCGCCGGGATCGGACGCCGGATCGAACGACCGCGGGGCCGCGGACGCCGGCACGACCCGCACCGTCACCGTCGTCCCTTGACTGCCGCGGAGCCGCTGCACCGCGTCGCGCAGCGCCGACCGCCCCGTGGCCGCGTTGTCGATCGCCACGATCAGGTCCCCCGGTCCGATGCCGGCCCGGTCGGCGGGGGAACCAGCCACGGGCGCGACGACGAGCGGCAGGCCCGAGCGCTCGTCGACGGCGAGCTGGAGACCGACCCCGCCGAACCGCTGGTCGAGCTGGGCCTCGAGGTCCGCCTGCTCGGCGGGCGGGAGAAACGCCGAGTGCTCGTCGAGTTGCGCCACCGCCGCCTCGACCGCCGCGTTGAGCAGCGTGTCGCCGTCCACGGGGTCGAGTGCGGACCGCTGGATGAGCGTGAGCACCTCGCCGAACCGGCGGCCATGGATGCCGCGGTCGCCGGCCGCCCAGGCGGCGAGCGACACCGCCGTGCAGAAGACGAGGAGCAGGAGGTTGCGGAGGGGCATGTGTGCCGGCGGATCGCGGGGGGTCAGGGAACGGGGACGGCGAGCGGCGCGGGGGCGAACCGGAATCCCTTGGGCACCACGGTCACACCCCCGGGCGAAACAGTCAAGCCCAGGGCCGCGTCCTCCTCCGGGTCGATGCCCAGCGTCGTGCCCGGGGGAATGCGGACCCCCTTGTCGACGATGGCCCGGCGGATCAGGGCATACCGGCCGATGTCCACCCCCTCGAAGACGATGCTTTCCTCGACGCGGGCGTAGCTGTTGACGCGGACGCCGGGGCCGATGATCGAGCGGTGGACCCGCCCCCCGGAGACGATCGCGCCGGGGCAGACGAGGCTGTCGGTCGCCTCGCCGCGCCGGGCGTCGGGGCCCTCGCCCGCGAACACGAACTTCGGCGGGGGATAGCAGGGGAAATGGGTCCGCACCGGCCAGAGTTCGTCGTACAGGTTGAGCTGGGGATCGACCTCGACGAG
The DNA here is from genome assembly GCA_044360305.1 of Pirellulales bacterium. Lineage (GTDB taxonomy): Bacteria > Planctomycetota > Planctomycetia > Pirellulales > UBA1268 > QWPN01. Next base: position 5,265 of record JBIKKQ010000168.1, on the reverse strand, counting down.
GTCCATGTTGGCCTCGTAGTAGGCGTCGATCGTCCCCACGTCCCGCCAGTAGGCGTCGCGCTTGCGGTTCTCGTCGCGAAACGGAAACGCCATCACGTCGTGCGTGTGGACGATCCGCGGCAGGATGTCGTTGCCGAAGTCGTGCCGGCTGGTCGGATCGGCCGCGTCGCGCCGCAGCTGCTCGAGGAGGAAGTCGGCCGAAAAGCAGTAGATGCCCATCGAGGCCAGGGCGACGCCCGGTTCGCCGGGCACCGGGGGCGGATCGGCCACCTTCTCGTGGAACCGGCGGACGCGGCCCGCGGCGTCGGTTTCCATGGTGCCGAACTCGGCGGCCGCCGCCCGCGGCACCCGCAGGGCGCCGATCGTGACGTCGGCGTTGGCCTCCTCGTGGGCGTCCACGAGGGCCTGGTAGTTCATCTTGTAGATGTGGTCCCCCGCCAGCACGACGACCAGCCGCGGGGCGGCCATCTCCAGCGAGTAGATGTTTTGGTACACCGCGTCGGCCGTGCCCAGGTACCAGTTGTCGTCCACCCGCTGCTGCGGCGGGAGCACGTCGATGAACTCGCCGAGGTCGCGGCAGAAGAACCGGTGCCAGCCGAGATTGAGGTGCCGGTCGAGGCTCCGGGCCTTGTACTGCGTGAGCAGGAGGATGCGCCGCAGGCCGCTGTTGAGACAGTTGGAAAGGGCGAAATCGACGATCCGGTAGCTGCCGCCGAACGGCACGGCCGGCTTGGCCCGGTCGCGGGTCAGCGGATCGAGTCGCGCCCCCTTGCCCCCCGCCAGCACGACGGCCACGACGTCACGCACCCGGCACTGGTCCACCGCAGTCGATCGCAAGGCTGAAACTCCTCGGCTGGGGGAACCCGAATCACTATATCCCCCCGGCAAGGGAACCTGGAAAAAGGGGGCGGTTCCGGGCCCGGGGCCAGCCCGGCCTCCCAGCGTGCCAACGCCGCCGAGCGGCCCTCGAAAAGCGGTCTGGTGGCGTTCGGGGGGGCTCACTAGCATCCCGCGCCGACCGTTCCCGCCCTCCTCGAAAGCAGGCTCATGGCCACGCGATCCACAGCGCAACGTCGCCAGGACAGGGACTCCGACTCCATGGAAGCCGTGAAGCCGCTCGTCGTGCTCGTGCTCTTCGGCACGATCCTGTACGGCGCCTATTCGGTCGTGCAGAAGGGGCCTTCAGGAACGGCGGAGGGAACGACGGCAGTGTCCGCCACCGATGCTCCGCCGTTCGCCGCGGCCACGGCGTCGCCGAATGTCGAATTCGGCGGACCGCCGGTTTCGCCCTCCACGCCCGGAGTCGCGTCTGGAGCCGGTTCGGCAACGGTGCTCCCCGGCGTGGCTGCGCCCCCGGCTGCCGCGACCCAGGCCGCCCCGGTTCCGCTGGCCGGACCGAGCGCCTCCGGCCTGTCATCTGCACTGCCGCCACTTCCGCCGCCCCATGGCATACCCGCCGCGCCGCCGCCACCGGTGGACGTGGCCGCTCTGGCGGCCGGTGCCGCCGCCGCTGCCGGAGCCGCAGGCGCGACGAACCCTCCGACCGGCCACGGCGACACCTATCTCACCCCCTCGGCCACCGATGGTCAGCCCCCGGCCACCGGCGACGTCACCGCGCGGCCCGATCGGTTCGCCGACGTCGGGCCGAGGACGACGTTTCCCGTCGCCCCGCCCCAGCCACCGGTCGGCATCCGGACCGCATCCCCCTCGTCCGCAGCCTTCGCCGCGGCCTGGGCCGATGCCCATGGCAAACTGACGGCGGGCCGCTACGCCGAGGCGCTGGCCGGGCTGTCGGTCTGGTACGACGAGCCGTCGCTGGGGCTCGAGGAGAGCCAGCAGTTGGAGGACCTGCTCGGCCGCCTCGCCGGTACCGTCGTCTATTCGCAACAGGACCTGCTGCTGCCGCCGCACGTGGTGGCTCCGGGGGAGACGCTGGCTGCGATCGCGGCGCCACTGGGCGTCTCCACGCAGCTGCTCGCCAAGATCAACGGCGTGGAGGATCCGGCCCGGCTCGTGCCCGGCGAGCACATCAAGGTCTTCCGCGGGCCGTTCGACGCCGTGCTGAGCGTGTCACGGCGCCGGCTGAGCCTGCAGCTCAACGGCAGTTATGCCGGGAGTTTTCCCGTGGCGATCGGCCGTGAGTACCTCGCCCGGGTCGGCAGTATCCTGCCGGTGTCGGCCGTGGGCCACGGGGCCGCGGCTCCGGGCCAGCCGGCCACGGCCGCGCGGCGGGCCATCACCCTCGACGGCGGCCTGGTGATCGAGGCGGCCGACGACCCGTCGGTGGCCGCCGATGCCACGCCCGCCTCCAGCCTCGTCGTCTCGGTCCGCGACCTCGGCGAACTGATCGACATCCTCGGCCCCGGTTCGCGGATCCTGGTTCGGCAGTGACGGCCGCCCCGCGCGGCTCAGCCCGCGGACGCCTGCGCGGCACGAACGAAAACGGCTCGGGCTGCGAACCTCACCGCACCGCTTCCTGCAGCATCCGCGAGTTGGGGATCGAGTGCCGCGACACGAGCCCGTTCTCGCGGGTCTCGACGATCGTCGCCACCGGGCCCACCTCGCGGACCGTGCCCTCGAAGCCGGCCACGCTCACCTGGTCCCCCGCCTGGATCCGCTGGCGGACGTAGTAGCCGGCGAGGATGCCCGCCATCACGTCCCGGCCGCCGAGTCCGAAGGCGAGGGCGAAGCCGGCCGCGAGGCCGGCCGAGCCGATGAGGATCAGCTTCTCGAGCAGCGCGAACTGGATGCCGAGCTGGTTGAAGGCGGCGATGAACGTCAGGATCGACAGCACCCAGTAGCAGCCGCCGGCCAGGTACTCGGCGTACGACAGCCCGACCCGGTCGGCGCTGGTCGCCACCACGCCGCGCAGGAACGTGGCCGCCAGCAGGCCGATCACCACCACCACCGTGGCCACGAGCAGCCGGGGGATGTAGTTGACCACCTCGCCCATGGCGTTCGACACGCTCTGCAGGCCGAGGATGTTGAAGGCCGCCATGAGGAACACGCTCATCAGCAGCCAGAACACGATGCCGCCGACGATCGCCGGCACGGGCCGGCGGATGCCGACGTCGTGCATGCTCTTGGCGAGGCCGCTCTTCTCGGCCGCGGTCTGCAGGCCGACCTTCTCCGTCACCACGGCGATCAGGCCGCCGAACCAGCGGGCCAGCACGTAGCCGATGACCAGCACCGCCACCATCGCCACCATCTTGGGGGCGAGGAGGATGACCTGCGTCCAGGCCTGGGTGAAGCTGTCCACCAGCGCCTGCCGCGAGGCCTGCATCGTCTCCCGGGCCGTGTCCGCGGCCGTCTGTGCAAACATCACGACATCCGCCATGGTTTCCTCCGTGTTTCCTCCCGGCCCGCCGGGCCGGTCTCTGCCCCGCCGTCCGGTCAGTCGCGGGCCGGGGGCATCCGCTTGGCCGCCTGCGGCCAGCGGCCCGACACCGTGTACACCAACGCCGCGAACAACGCGATCAGCATGTGCCTCGCCGCCCACGCGGTGGCCCCGACGGCGAACTCCGCGACGTGCAGGGCCAGCAGCCGGGGGTGCAGCCTGCGCCGCATCCCCGCCCGGAGATCCCCGGCCGCCGGAACCGGCGGCACCGACACGTCGGCGAGTCGCTCGAGGAGATCCATCCGCGATTGCCCACCGACCCCGGTGCCCGCGGCCGCGCGGCCGCATCGCACCTGTGGAGGGTGAGTTGCCGCCCGGCCCGCCGGCGTCACGAAAATTTTTTTGGCCGGCGTTTTCCCGCTGCCGGCCCGGATCGGGCGGGCCTGTCGCGGCAGCCGCGCCCCCCGCCGGGCGGTCAGCGCATCCGGCCAGCCCGGGCGGAGAGCTTTTCCCGGATCCGACTGACCCGCATCCGTAGGGCCCCCGGCGTGGCGTCGAACATCTCCGCCAGTTCCTCGTAGTCGTGGTTCTCGGCGAACTTCATCAGTACCAGCGCCCGGTCCTCCTCGTCGAGCTCCTCCAGCAGCGTGTCGGCGTCGAGCGCCGCATCGACCGCGGCGGCCGGCTGCGGCCGGGCGTCGGCGTGCGTCTGCACCGTCGGTCCGTCGTCGTCGGCCCCCGCCTCGACCCGCTCGCGCCGCTGCCGGCGCGACCGCGACCGACGCAGCGTCAGGCAGGTGCGGATGGCAACGCCGTGCACGAAGGTCGAATAGCGGCTCCGGCCCGCGAATCGGCCGCGGTCGAAGAACAGGCGGACGAAGACCTCCTGGGCCGCGTCCTCGGCGTCCTGCTGGCTCCCCATCAGCCGCCAGCAGACCCGCCAGACCCGCTCGCGAAACCGCTCCATGAGGGCCGTGAAGGCGACGCCGTCGGATCCCTCGCGGGCGGCCTGCGCCGCGAGGTCCTCGTCGGTCTGCACCGCGCCCGTCTGGTCATCGGCCGGAGATTCCACGACGGCTCATCCTCGGGTCGCGGGCCGGAAGTCCCCGCACGGACCCGGACGTCAGTGTGCGTGATGGACCGGTTTCTGGCGAGGGGAGAACCGCTCCAGACAGGAGACGCCCTGCGCGGCGCCGGAGCCGCTCAGCCAAACAGCCGGCCGAGCGGGAGGGGCGTTGCGAGCGGCAGTGCCAGCTCCAGCACGTCGCCGGAGGACGAACGCACGAGCTGAATCCGGTAGCCGTCTGCCGACGGCTCGCGATGGATCTCAACGGACCGGGTTTCGGGGATCACGATCCAATACTCGTGCACGCCGGCGGCTGCATAGACCGGGGACTTTGCCCGGTCTATGCCCAGGGTGGAGATCGCCACCTCGATGACGAGCCGTGCCGATCCCGGATGGCGCTCGCGATAGTCGTCGGCCGATCCCGTCACCACCGCCAGGTCCGGTTCGGGCTCCGAATCGGCGAGGGTCAGCGGCTCTTCCTTGCGGACGTGCCACGCGGGAGGAACCGCCTCCGCCAGCCAGGCTGCCAGTCGCCGGACGAGAAACGTGTGCAGTGGCGATTTCGTCATTTGCTCGACGATGATGCCTTGGAGGAGTTCCGTCCGCTCGGGAACGACCCCGTCCGCCGACAGTCGATGGTATTGGGCGACGGTGATCGGCAGGGCGGCATCGCGGACCGCAGGCTCGTCGAGAATGTGGGCCGTGACGTGCATGACGAGAGTGTATGCCGCCGGAGCCACCGTTCCCAGTCAGGGCACCTGCTCGAGGGCGGCGCCGGCTCGGGCGAGCGCCTCGTCCACCGCCGCCTCGGTCGCTGCCTCGGCGACGAGCCGCACGATCGGCTCGGTGTTGCTCGACCGCA
>JBIKKQ010000167.1:0-7277 GCA_044360305.1 Pirellulales bacterium | reverse complement strand
TGACCTCGGACCTCATGCGGCTGGCGGTCTTCCCGGAACACGACCGCCCCCGCAGCCTCGCGATCGCGTTGGGCATCGATGCCAAAGCCGCCGCCCGTCGCTGGACGTGCCGTGATGGCAGAGAGTGAGTTCGACGACTTCTGCCGGTTCGCCTTCTCGTTTCTCGAGGGGGAGAGAACTCGTTTCCTGGTCGTCGGCGGCTTGGCGGTCGTGGTCGTGGGCGAGCCGCGAACCACGGCTGATGCCGACGCGATCGTGTTCGTCTCGCAGGCCGAGGCCGAGTCACTCATCGGCCGGGCTGCAGCTGCAGGCTTCGAGGTTCGGGAAGAGGTCGAGCGGGAGCGGCTCTCAGCCACCGGGACGTTGCGCTTTCGGCGGGGGCGGTTTCAGATCGACCTGATCACGGCCTCCCTGCCCTTCGAGGACGCCACCTACGAGCGGGCGAGCTTCCACGAACTGTTCGGCATCCGCCTTCCGTTTCCCAGCCCGGAAGACCTGATCCTCTTCAAGGTGCTCTCCGGTCGCGACAAGGACATGCTCGACGCTGCAGGCGTGGTTCGCAGGCATGGCGATCGGCTCGACGTCGCGTACCTGGAACGGACGCTCCGTCCGATCTGCGAACTCGCGGAAGACATGGGCCCGTGGAACCGGCTGCATCGCGTGCTCACGTCGGCTCCTCCGCAGGAGCCGTAAGTCACGCAGGCGGGACCCCGGGATAAAGGATTGCCGGGCCGAGACGCTCGGCTGCCGGAGCACGAGGTCGTTGCCAGCCGCCAGGCCGATGAGCACGATCCGGAAATGGTCGGGGGAGCCGGCCGGACTGCCCGGTGTTCTTCGTCATCGCCATCCTGTCATCGGCCGCGGCGGGACCGTCTTCCCCCTCCGACCGAGGTGTTCGCCGGCTTCGGCGAGCACGGCGGTGCTGCAGGCGGATGACCGGTTACGGTAGGGTTGCCGCATGTCCGCACCGCATCCGCCCGTCACCGGTCTCGTCATCTCCGCCACGTACCGCGAGCACCTCACGGGCGCGGGCCACCCCGAGCAGCCGGCCCGTGTGACGGCGATCGTCGAGCGAATGGAGGCCGAGGGGCTGCTGGCCCGGGGCCGGGTGATCGAGCCGCGGGCGGCCGATGACGAGGAGATCCTGCGGTGCCATGCGCCGGAATACGTGCGGATCGTGAAGGAAGACGTCGCCGACGAGCGCGACCGGCTCTCCACCGGTGACACGTCGCTCTCGGCCCGGTCGCTCGACATCGCGCGGCTCGCGGCGGGCGGGGTGATCGCCGCGGTGGACGAGGTGTGCTCCGGCCGCGTCCGCAACGCCTTCGCCGTCGTGCGGCCGCCCGGGCATCACGCCACGCCGAGGAAGGGCATGGGGTTCTGCCTGTTCAACAACGTGGCGATCGCTGCCCGGCACGCGCAGGTGAAGCACGGCCTTGGCCGCGTGCTCGTCGCCGACTGGGACGTGCACCACGGCAACGGCACGCAGGACATCTTCTACGCGGACGGCAGCACGCTGTTCTTCGACACCCACCAGCACCCGCTCTATCCGGGCACCGGCCATGCCGACGAGACCGGCCGCGGCGCGGGGCTGGGACTGACGATCAACTGCCCGCTCCCGGCGGGCGCGGGCCGGGCGGAGATCGTGGCCGCCTTCCGCAAGAAGCTCGTGCCGGCGGCCGATGCCTTCCGGCCCGACCTGGTGCTCGTCTCGGCCGGGTTTGACTCGCGGCTCGGCGACCCGCTCGGCGGCTTCCGCCTGACCGACGACGACTTCGCCGAACTCACGAGCATCGTCAGGGAGATCGCCGCCCGCCACTGCGACGGCCGGCTCGTCTCCACGCTCGAGGGCGGCTACTCGCTGGAGGGCCTGGCCTCCGCCGCGGCCGCCCATGTGCGGGCGCTGATGGCGTGAGTCGCAGGAGCAAGCGGCGATGAGTGACCCTGGGAACGCGGGAAGGTGATCCACAAGTCCACGGCGTGGACCGCGTCGCCCCCGGGCTTCCGCCCGGGGCTTTCGGGGCAGACCGCGCGAGGATCAGGTGTGAGCCGCATATCCCGACCGGATCGCCGCCAACAGCGGCCGTCTCACGCTGCGGCGGTCGAGTCGATGGGCTCGATCGCGGTGACGTGGAGCAGCGACACCGAACGGTAGCGGGACGGGAAACCGCGCCGCTCGGCGAGGCCGATCAGAAGCTCCGTGCGGGTCAGCCAGGCCATCTCCGGGTGCCGAACTTCGTACGACTCGCCGCCGGAGGTGGCCACGCGGAACGGCTGGAAGGGCCGCTTCTGCAGCCACTCATGGATCGATTCGAGAGTCATGTGTGGTATCCGGGTGACGTGTTGCCGCACGGAAAGGGTACGGACGTTCAGTTATTGTCCCGGGCCGCCGAGCCGCTGTCAAGCAGGGCCATGGCGGGCTGCCTCCGCCTCCGTGACCAGCCGGCGGAGCGCCGTGTGGTCGGTCTGGCCGGTGCTTCCTCGGCGGCGGTAAGAGATCGGCGAGCCGGTCGAGGCACTCAAACCCGGGTCGGTCGGCGAGAAAACCGCGCAGTCGCTCGGGTACGGAGATCACCCACTGCCGCACGGGTACAGGTGGAATGACGTGATCGCCGAGGTGGGCGGCGGTCTGCGCCATGTGGCGGCCGTTGCAGGACGGGCAGATGCCGCGGCCCTTGCAGGAGAAGCGACGCCGGAATCAGCCGATCGTGCTCTGAGCGGGCAAGGTGTGGTGTCGCGCCGGCGCGGTCATCCCGGATGCCGGGCGGCACTGGTGGTCGTCGGCCTCACCGCGCTCATCGTCGTGCCGGCGGCGACGTGACGTTCGGGCCGATGACGGTCCGTCGGCCGTGCACGCGGTCCGCCGCTCAGAGGCATGCTCATCGCCGGAGGACTTTGCCGTTGCGGACTCGTGCACCATGACGCGACTCGAGGTGCAGGCAAAGCACCCCGGACTCCTGCGCGTGCCTCCGACCGGCTCACCGCTTCGGGCAACAATCTCGCCCCGAGAGGGAGGAAGCCAAAAGAGAGATGCCATGACCTGAACGTGACGCCCACGTCATCATCGTCGGCCAGCGGTCACCGGGGAAGCCAAACCTGACGACACTCCTTCAATGCCGACAACGTTTCGGCGTCGATGTTCGCGAGACCCCTGAGTTCAACGCCCCATTCGCCCCGAAACTTGGCAATTGCCCTCGCGGTGGCGGCGTCCATCGCCTTGACGGAGTTCAAACTCAACCTACTGCCCTTGAACTCCGCGAGTTCCCTGGCCGTGTCGACATCGATTGCGGCCACGTGCCGGAGTTCGAGAAACTCGCCTTTGAATCCTGCCAAGGCTCTCGCCGTGTCGGCATCCAGCGAGGCCAGGTCCGGGAAGTCGATCATAGGTCCCGTGAATTCCGCGATTACCCGGGCGGTCTCGGCGTCAAGCCGTGTGACGCCGCTGAGGACCAGTTGGGAACCTCCTCTCTCCTTCGTGAGCTTTTTTGCCTGTTCCATCGTCAGGCTGGGAATTTCTGCCGGATCTCTGCCGGGTTGGGAAGCCGCCCTCGGAAACCGGATATTCGGATTGGCTGCCAGCGCCGCGGCGGCGTCCGCGTCCAGTTTGTGCATTCCGTCCAACCACACGTCTGCAGCGCAGGCTGCCAACTCCTCGGCAGCCTGCGGCGAGAGCGTGGTCAGACTGCGGAGCCTCAACGACTTGCCACTGAATCCCGCCAGAGCCTTGGCCGTTTCGGCGTCGAGCGCGGTCAGCCCGTCGAGGTTCAGGGATCCCACGAATGCCTCAAACGCCCTGGCCGTCTTGACGTCGAGCACCTTCATGCCCTGCATGATGAGTTGACCGCGGTACCCGGCCAACGCCTCGGCGGCAGCGGGCGAAAGCTCGCTCAGAGCGTTGAGTGACAGCGTCTTGCCCTTGAACGTCGCAATCCGCCGGGCAGTCTCGGCGTCAAGCGATGTAAGACCGTCGATGTGCAAATGGCTGACACGGCCCTCGGCCAAAGCTTGCGCGACGTCAGCGTTGAGCGTGGTCAGTGCTGGCAGCGTCAGACCACCATCGAATCCTGAGAGGGCCTTGGCAGTGACGAGGTCCAGGCTGGTAATGCCGAGAAACAACCGTCCGCCCTTCCAGGCCGCAAACATCCTGGCGGTGGCGACATCGATCGTTGACAGGCCGCCAAAGTACACCGTGTCCTGTTTCTTCGAGTGAAGGAGCACCCGGGCGGTGTCAGCATCGAGGGACTTCAGGCCGTTGAGAAACGCCCGTAGATTCGCATCTACGAGGGCCTGGGCCGTGGGGCCATCGAGAGACGATAAGCCGTTCAGGCTCAGGAACTCCCCTTTGAAACCAGCCATCGCCCCGACGGCGGCAGGAGTGAGAGTGGTCAGCCCGTCGAGGATCAGTGGCCCTTTGGCATAGCCAGCCAGCGCTGCGGCAGTCGGTGCATCCAGAGACTTGAGGCCTATGAGGGGCAAACACCCGGGCACAGCCCGGCTGCCAACCCCCTTGATTTCAATCGTCCACGCCACGCCCGGAAACTCACGAGCCAGTTTCACGGCCTGCTCCGGCGACAGGCTCGTAATCGTGTTCGTGTCGGCCAGTCCCTGGTCGGCCGACGCAAGACCGAAGCCGAATGCTGTGACGGACGCGATCAGAACGATCTGAAACATCGCCCGATGAATCGATTGCATACGGATAGTCCTCAATACCGCCGGGGCTGAAGGTTAGCCCGGCCAATGGCCCTTCCGCAACCATTTCCGAGCTGATGACCGGCTCGTGCTTCGAGGGCTCCGGTCGCCCGGCCCCCAAAAGCGGTTGAAGCGGTTTCGGGAACTCGTGCCGTTCGCGGGTGGAGTGGCGTTTTTCTCGCGTCGGCGCAGAGTCTCTCCGAGCCCCGTCGCCTGGCGGCTTCGGTCATGCCTCGCGTCCGGCAGGGGTCACAGGCTGTGGATGTCGATCACCTGCAGGTCTTCGGGCGAGGCTTGAAAGACGTCTTCGTTGTCATGGGCCTGCGCGGGTTCTCCCCAGTCTGTGGGTGGGCCCCGGGCCGGCGTGACCAGCGGTGGCTCGAGGGGTTCGCCGAGGTGTGTGAGGGGATGACTTCACGCGGACGAAGCCATCCTGGCCTCCTCCCGCTTGCGAACCGCTGGTTCGAAGTGAGCCGGCTCCTGCCGGCCGTCTCGTCTGACCCGGATGTCGCCGCCGCACCCCGGGCACTCGAGCGGAAACTCCTCGCCCACCCGGGCCATCACGCCGGGCCGGGTGGTCTTTCGGCCCCGGCCCGGGCCGACTCAGTTGGCGGCTTTGTGTCTGGGAAGCCCGTAGCGGACTTTGGTTATGCGGCCGTCTGGGCCACGGATTACGGAGAGTCGCTTCAGCGCGAAGGGGGGCGTGCACAGTATCCCAGCAAGTGTTCCAGGCTCCGAAATTAGCTCGGCACATCGCGGTCGATGAGCGTGATCCGGACACTGGCGTCGACTGAAAACCCGCTGTTCTCCCGGGCGAGCATGGCGGCGGCAGCGGCGTCGAGCAGGTCAGTGAGCCTGAACCAGCCGGTCACCGCCGGGCTCCGGGCATGATGCCGAGTTCTAGGCCGTTCCAGCGTTCGAAGTCAGCGGCCGGCGACGACTCGTGCTGCTTCGCGCCGGGCTTATCGGCGCCAGGCTGCTTGGCCTTGGCATCATCCTTCTTGGCCACGGCCGCCGGCTGCTTGAGGCGGGCCGGCACCGGGGGGTGCAGGCCCGTTTCCCACGCGATCGTGGCCCGCGGCCGCCGCGCGAGAGCGTAGGCCTCCTTCGCCTCGCCGGACTGGTTCAGCAGCCAGACGAGGTTGTGCAGGTATTTCGCCGTCTCGGGATGAGTCCACGCATGCTGCTCCTCCGTTTCGGCCAGCAGCCGGCGATACGTCGCCACGCTCCAGGCGATGTCGCCCGCGACGCCGTGAAGGTACGCGAGCGCCTCGCGGGCCCGGCGGTCGAGGTTGCGGCCCTGCGGGCCGAACGCGGCACAGAGGCTTTCCAGTTCCGGGGTCCAGAGCGACGCGGCCGGCACCCGGGCGAGTTCCCGTGCCGCCGCGGCATGGTCGGCCGTGCAGGCCATGAGCACCGCCGCCCGCGCGGCCGCCACCGCCGCCGCGTCGCGGCCCATCTTCAGCTCGAGCATCCGCAGCACAGGTGCCACCGCGGCAGCGCATTTCCGGCCCAGGGCCCTGCCCATCCACGGCTCGCGCGATCGCCCGGCAATCGGCGCGGGGAGAGGAATTGCATCCGCGGCCCGTGCGAACGGCACGCCGTCGATCGCAGCTGTCATGCCCGCGGACCTCGAAGCCATCATGGCTCGGAGGCCTGCCATCTCCTCCGCGGTTGACACCGGAATGGCGAGTCCCTCAGGCGTGTCGGTCGCTACCGCGTCGCGCAGTTGGCGAATCCCCTTCGCGACGGTGGCATCGACCGCCGCGAGACCGTCGCCGTCCACGGAGGCCTGCAGCGACTCGATGTATTGGGCGACGGCGTCGTCATCCATTGTGGTACCGGTGGTTTTGGCCGTCACCAGCGGCACCGCATCGGTCAGCAGGCCGCGATTGGCGAGTGCGAACCGCACGGCTGACGACACGGGCCGATGGGAGTCGGCGAGGTTCTTGCCGGCCCGTTCCCGCAGGTCGGCGACCGCCGCCGCCACGAGGCCTGCGCCGGAGTCGCAGAGGATCTCCGCGCGATTTGACTCGGCGACGTAGACGAGCTTTCGCGGCCGACCGGAGGCCGGGTCGAGCCAAAGCTCCTGGTGGCCATCCGCGTCGGTGGTCTCGATCACGAGGTCGTCGCCGACCCGCCGGCTGGTCCAGCCTTCGGCATTGCAGGTGACGGGCTCGATCTGAAACGCGCACCGGGCCGAACCGCCGGATCTCATCCCCCAGCCGACTTCCAAACGCTGCTTCTGATCCCGGGGGTCGACAAAGAGCTTTAACGTCGCTCCCGGCGCCCAATCCGCAACGAATGAACCCTCGAATCGCGACGTATCGGTGAACAGCCCGGCCATGCCCTGCACGCAGGCCAGGGCGCACGACCAGTCGCTGCTCGCCAACTTCACCACGCTGCCGGTCTCCCGGCCCGTGATGAGTTCGAGGCTTTCCCGCCATGGCCCCTTGGCTTTGTCCTCTCGCTGGATTGTCGCTCGAACCCGGATCTCCCGGCCGGCGTGCCACTCGCCGAGGAGCCAGGCCCGGGCCCGCAGGAGCGCCTGCTGCTCGGGCGACACGCCGCGATCGAGCGGCGCGGCT
>JBIKKQ010000030.1:0-24586 GCA_044360305.1 Pirellulales bacterium | reverse complement strand
CGGCCCGCCCCATGTAGTGCCCGCAGGTGCCGCAGATGCGGTGCGTGGGCACGGCCTTGCCGCAGTTCGAGCAGAAGGTCAACTGGCGGGGGGTGAGAAAGTCGTGGGCCCGCCGGGAACGGGTCTTTTGGTTCGATTGACGTCGCTTGGGAACGGCCATGAAAGCACCTGGAACGGTTCGCTGGAAAACGCCGTAGGCTACTCAGGGCACCCGGCCGCGGTCAATCCGCCTCTGCGGCGCGGGGCCGCGAGAGCGGCCGATCGCCCGGCGACTCCCGTCCACCGCAGCCGTCCGGGGCCGCTCAGAACAGCCGCCCCTGGGGCCCGCGGGCCGGCGCGACGCCGAGGTGATCCTCCCCCTTGGGCGTGATTTTCCGGCCGCGCGGGGTGCGGATGACCAGCTCGCAGCGGAGCAGGAACGGCTCGACGTCGTCCTCCAGCGTGTCCGGGGCGGTGCTCATGGTGTGCGCGATCGCCTCGATCCCCACCGGACCGCCGGCGAACACCCGCTGGATCGTCTCCAGGTAGCGGCGATCGAAGCCGTCGAGGCCGAGCTCGTCGATGCCCTGCATGGCGAGCGCCGCCCGGGCGATCTCGACGCTCACCTGGTCGCCAGCCCGGCTGGTGGAGAAGTCGCGGATCCAGCGCAGCCGGTTGTTGGCCAGCCGGGGTGTCCCCCGGCTGCGCCGAGCGATCTCGTCGGCGGAGATGTCGTCCATCGGCATCGAGAGCTTTCCGGCCGAGCGGTGGACGATGGCGGCGAGCTCGTCCGCCGAGTAGTAGTCGAGGTGCTCGCGGATCACGAACCGGTCGCGGAGCGGCGCCGAAATCAGCCCCGCCCGAGTGGTGGCGCCGACGAGCGTGAACGGCCGCAGCGGCATGTTGATCGTCCGGGCCGCGACGCCGTCGCCGAGGGTGATGTCGATGCGGAAATCCTCCATCGCCGGATAGAGGAACTCCTCGACGGCGATCGGCAGCCGGTGGATCTCGTCGATGAACAGCACCGAGCCCTCGGCGCAGTTGGTCAGGTAGGGCAGCAGGTCCTTGGGCGCCGCCAGCGCCGCCCCGCTGGCGATCTGGAGCGTGGTGCCGAGCTCGTTGGGGATGCAGGTGGCGAACGTCGTCTTGCCGAGCCCGGGGGGGCCGTCGAGGAGGATGTGGCCGAGCGGCTCACCCCGCTTTCTGGCGGCGTCGATGGCGATCGAGAGCCGCTCGTGCACGGCCCGCTGGCCGATCATCTCGGCCATCCGCTGCGGCCGCAGGGCGCGGTCCTCGGCCGGCTGTTCGACATCCCCCTGCACGCTCGGTTCGCGGAAACTCGTCATGCCCAGAGCATACCGCGGCCCGGCTCCGGCGCCGTCAGCGCGGCTTGTGCATCTGCCGGTAGATGATCTCCAGGGCCGACTGGACGTCGGCGGGCTTCTTCTTCTCGCCGCGCAGGGCATCGACGAGCCGGCGGGCGTCGGCGTCGGAATGGCCGAGCGACCGGAGCACGTCGAAGGTCTCGGAGAGGACGTCGGCCGCGACGGCCTCGCCGGGGGCGTCGCGGGCCACGAGCAGGGCAAACTTCGGCATCCGGCGCCGGAGCTTGGCGATCATCCGCTCGGCCGTGGCAGCCCCGATCCCGGGCAGGGTGGCCAGCACCTTGGCATCCTGGCCGTCGATCGCGGCGGCGATCTCGCCGACGGGGCGGATGATGGCCCGCAGCGCCTTGCGCACGCCGACGCCGTCCACCTCGCAGATGAGCTCGAAGAACTCCCGTTCCACCTCGGAAAGAAAGCCCACCAGCCGAGGCACGAGGTTGCCGCGACCGGGGCTGCCCTCGAGGTATTCGAGCGTAAACAGCACCACATGCTGGCCGATCCGCTGCTGGAGGCCGCGCCGGACGAGCTCGGTGACGAGGACCTCGTGGACGACGGGGCCGAGGGCGATCTCGACGACATTGGAGGCGGGGTCGACGCGTTCGAGCGTGCCGGAGATTTTGGTGATCATGGTTTCAGGGTCGCGCGGGGGGGGCAGAAAGCCCAAGCCGGCTTGGGGCGGCATGAGTTGCGTCGCTGGCGGAAGACCGCCACGCTCCGCATCCTCACGCCGACCCCAAGCCTCCGATTTCACCAGCATGGCACGCTCGAACACTGCTGGAAAGGAGGATGGGAAAGGGCGTCATGCGCGGCCGCTTTGCACGCGCACGATCGCGGTGCCGAAGATCAGGGGGCGGATTCGCAGGTGGTAGTCGGCGATCGCCACCGCAAGGGCGTCGGCGGCGTCGGCCGGACGCGGCCGGGCGGCGAGCCCGAGCTCACGCTGCACCGCGGCCTGGATCTGTTCCTTGCCCGCGTGGCCGGCGCCGACGAGCGTGCTCTTGACCCGGTTGGGCAGGTAGTGGTGCACGGCGAGACCCGACTGGCCGGCAGCCAGGCAGATCACCCCCCGGGCATGGGCGAGAACCAGCGCCGCCTTGGGAAACCGGGCATGGGCGAAAACCTGCTCGATCGCCAGGGCCGTCGGCTTGAAGGCCTCGATCACCTCGCGGACCCCCGCGTGGATCGCCTGCAGCCGGTCCTCCAGCGTGTCGCCACGCGACCGCACGGTGCCCGCCTCGACGAGCCGGACCCGGGCCCCGTGGCATTCGACGACCCCGTAGCCGGTGACGTTGAGCCCCGGGTCGATGCCGACCACCCGTTGTGCCGCCGCGACCGCTGCCATGCGGAGAGCCTAACGGGCCCGCCGCCCGGCACCCAAGGTCACTTGGGGGAAGCGGCTTCACGCAAACCCTCGGCCTCCTGCCTCGGTTTGCTTGGCCGGCCGCCGCCGGCTCTCGAAAGGCCGCCATCACGGCGGCCAATACACCCGGAAGGGCTCGAACCTTCAACCTTCGGGGCGGTTTCGCGCCCACCACGGGACGAGGCGAAGGGGGTCGGCGAACGCTCGAGGAGCGTCGGGCCGCTGCGGCCCACAGCGACGAGACTTTTGCCGCCCCCGAGCCGGCGATGACCTATCGTCGCGACAAATCCACCAATACACCCGGAAGGGCTCGAACCTTCAACCTTCGGTTCCGTAGACCGATGCTCTATCCAATTGAGCTACGGGTGCGTGCCCCTGAAAGATAGCGTGAATTGGCCGTCGCACCAAGATTGCCCCGAAAACAGCCGTCTCAGCCGGGGGGGACGAGGAAGCCGTCCTTGTCCATGGCGAACGTGTCGGCGAGGAGCACGGCCCGCGGCGCGGCGGTTTTGCATTCGCCGGCAGGCCAGGGGAGCGTGGCGCCGATCACGAGCGTCCGCGGCTCGCCAGAAGTGATGCCCCTGGGGGAGAGCGGCTCCAGACCGAGCCGTTCGCGGTCGGCCGCATGCGGCCACACGACCACCCCGTTGACGACGCGGCCCACCGTGTCGGGCTTGTTGATCGTCTCGTGATCCCAGGCGATCCGTTTCGTCGGTGTGTTCATCGCCACGAGGCCGCCCCCCGCCTCCGCCGGCGCGTAGGCCACGACCGGCGCGATCCCGAAAGCGGCCTGAAAGGCGTCGCTCGCGGCCCGGGCTCCGGCGAGGTCGGTGGCCGATCCGATCGGCATCACCACGACCTCCAGCGCCGATAGGGCAGGGGGGGCGGCGATCCCGGCGGCTGCCGCGACCTGGTCGACCCGCGCCAGCCAGAGCGACGATTTTTCCGCTGCCAGCCGGGCGACGATCTCGGCCGCGGGCGTCGCCGCGGCGCACGTCACGGCGTGGATGCCGAGCAGCCGACCGCCATGCATGCCCAACGACTCGTGGAGCGGATCGCCCGCATCGAGCGTCGCGAGCAGGCGGTCCTCGCGACGCACGAGACAGCAGCCGTGGAAGGCCTCGGCCGTCGCCATCCAGGCGGCTTCGTCGCCGGCTGCCGGGGTGCGGCCGCGGCAGCGTTCCGACATCCGCCGCCGCACTGCATCCGCCGTCACCTCCTGCAGCGCGAGCCGGGCCTGGTCGGGATGCGTCCCCGCCGGCAGCGGCGGGCCGTAGGTGAGGGTGATCGTCCGCCGCCAGAGCAGCGGCCACTTGGTGAAGTAACGCCCCTCGGAGAACGTCAGGCCGCCGCCCCACAGGCCGTCGATCGAGACCGGCTGCAACGGCGACTCGACCTTCTCCAGGAGCCACTCCAGGCCGCGTTTGAAGCCGAGCAACTGGCCCGTCCGCGAGATGCCCCCCTCGCAGAAGATGCCGATCGCATCGCCGTCGGCCAGGCCCCCCTGGATCGCCTTGAGCGCGGTGCCGATCGACTTGGGCCGGGGATCGAAGAGGATGAACCGCCACTGGTCGGAAAGCTTCCGCAGGAACTTCCCCTGGATGTTGGGGCCGTAGACGACCATCCGCACCGGTCGCGGCGTCGCCATCGGCAGCAGGAAGCCGTCGAGCCAGGAGAGGTGATTGGCGACGAGCACGACCGGGCCCGCCGCCGGCACGCGATCCGCGCCGACCGTGCGAAACCGCCAGATCGCGCTGACGAGCGAGGCCACGAAGAGCCGGATCGTCGACCGCGGAGCGGCGTAGACCGCCACGGCGGCGGCCACGAGCGACAGGAGGCCGAAGATGGCGAAGACGCCGCGGGCCGAAACCAGAGGCCGCACCGCGTCGGCCGCCTGCACCGGCGTTCGCAGGCCGCCGTAGGCGAGCGATGCGGCGAACATGCCGGCGAACACGAGGAGGTTCGTCGAGGCGAGGGTCGCCCCCCGCCGGGCCGGCGGGCTCTGCTCCTGAAGGTAAGCCTCCAGCGGCACGTCGAGAATCCCCGCGCCGATGCCGAGCACCGCGAGCCAGCCGATGGGGGACACGAGGCTCCAGGCCGAGTCGGTGCCGAAGATCCGCGTCGGTGCCAGGGCCAACGCGAAGCAGGCCACGGCCATGACGATCCCGCCGACGGGCACGAATCCCAGATCGACCCGCGAGTCCGCGTCGATGCCGTGCGTCGCGAATCGTCCGGCCACCAGACTGCCGATGCCGATGCCGGCGATGAGCGCCACGAGGAGCGGCACGACCTGTCCTTGACTCGTGCCCCCCGACTCGGCGGCGAACTGGTCGATGTTGAGCTGGGCCACCGCGCCCATGGCCCAGAAAAACACGATCCCGGCCGCGGCGGCGGCGAGTTTCGGCGCAGCCAACAGTTCGGCCAGGTCCGACCACGACCGTGCCAGGGCATTCCACGGCGGCGCGGCCTGCGGATCGGCCGCCGCCATGCGCGGCAATCGCAGGGCCGCGAGCCAGCCCGCCACGGCCACCGCGACGAGTGCCAGCGACGCCGGCGCGGCATGGCCCAACGGCAACAGTCCCAGCCACGCGGGGGCCGCCGCGGGAGTTGTGTCGCCGGCCGCCAGCGGCGTGACGTCGGCCAGCCAGTTGCCGCCGGCCATGCCCGCGAGCGTGGCGGCGAGCGTCACCAGGGCGAATACGCCGTTGGCCGCCGCGAGTCGGTGCTGCGGCACCGTCTCCGGAATCGTTCCGAGCATCGCCGGGGCGAGGAGCGTGGCCTGCGAGCCGATGACGACGAGCGTCGCGAGCAGCAGCCACAGGCCCGTCGGCAGACCGGCGAAGGATCCGCCTGCTCCCGCGCCCCAGGCGATCGCGGCAGCCGCTGCGGCCACGATGGCGATCTCCGCGACCTTGCACCACACGATCACCGATCGTTTCGAATAACGGTCGGCGAGCCAGCCCGCCAGCCACGCCAGCAGCACGAACGGCAGCACGAACCCGGCCGTGCCGATCGTCAGCACCAGGGCCGTGCCGTCGGCACCGGCCGCGCGCTTGCCGAGGCCGATCACGAGCCAGCGCAGCAGGTTGTCGTTGACGACGGTGAGCAGGCGGAGCAGGAGCAGGGGGCGGAAGCCGGGGGACGGACGGTGCAAAGTGTCGCCTTTCAGGGGGTGCGTCGGCGGTCGCGCCGGGGTCCGAAAAGACGGCCCCGCGGCCGCCGCAGCCGGCCCGGTCCCACGGCCGACATGCAGACTGTGACGGCTGTTTGCACGACACGTCAATCCGAACGTATTCTCATTTCGGAGCGGGCGCCATCCGGAGACGATCGTCACGGACCGCAGGCCCGCTCCCGCGAGTCCCGCGAATGGGACGCTGAAAGGATCCGCCATGCTCCCGCTCGGTCGCCCCCTCGTCGCCGCCGCCGTCACCGTGCTGGCCTCCGCCGCCGCCTCGGCCGCCTCCGCGCAGGTCGTTTATTACCCGGCGTACCGGCCCGTCGTCGCCGCCCCCGTCATCCAGGCGCCGGTCGTCGCCGCGCCGACCTACGTCGCCAACTACGTCCCGGCCGGCAACTACGCCGCCGTGACGGCGTTCTCCCCGCCGCTGGTGGCCGAGCCGGCGGCGATCGCGGTCCGGGCCGCCTACCCGCCGGCCTATGCCCCGATGCCCGCCGCGCCCGTGGTCGTGACGGCCTACTCCGCCCCCCCCGTGGTCACGATGCCGGCGGCCCCCGTCGTCGCCGCGCCGCTGCCGGTCACCACCTACTACGCGCCGGCGGCGGTCGCCGTGCCGATGCGCCGCGGCATCCTCGGCGGCTGGCGGCCCGTTCGCGGGGCGTACGTGATCCCGTATTGAACGGCGTTGGCCGGCCCGGGACGGCCGGCCCTCGGCGGGTTTCTTGACCGGTTTTCGCGCCACCCTATAGTACGGGCGTTCCGGCCGGCCACGTCCAGGGTCTGCGGGACGATGGCAGCCGAAGGCCGCGGATGACTCGGACGGTCAACATCATCGGTGCCGGCCCGGGCGGCCTTGCCGCCGCCATGCTGCTGGCTCGGGCGGGCGTTCGCGTCCGTGTCTTCGAGCGGCTCGACGTGCCCGGCGGTCGCACCAGCACGATCACGTCGCCGGAGGGATTCCGGTTCGACCTCGGGCCGACGTTCTTCCTCTATCCACGGGTCCTCGAGGACATCTTCCACGCCTGCGGCCGCGACCTGCGCCGCGAGGTCGAGATGGTTCGGCTCGACCCGCAGTATCGGCTGGTCTTCGGGGCCGGCGGCGAACTGCTGGCCACGCCCGACCCGGCCCGGATGGAGGCCGAGGTGTCGCGGCTCTCCCCGGCCGACCGCGGATCGTTCACCCGGTTCATGCAGGCCACGAGGGAGAAGTTCGCCCGCTTCGCCCCGTTCCTCGAACAGCCGTTCGAGAGCTGGATCGACCTCGCCAGCCCCGACCTCCTCAAGCTGATGCCGATCCTCAAGCCGTGGCGCAGCCTCGACGCGGAACTCGGCACGTTCTTCTCCGACGAGCGGATCCGGCTGGCGTTCACGTTCCAGTCGAAGTACCTCGGGATGTCGCCATTCCGCTGCCCGAGCCTGTTCTCGATCCTCTCGTTCCTGGAGTACGAGCACGGCGTCCATCATCCGATCGGCGGCTGCGGTGCCGTCAGCGCGGCGATGGCCCGGATCGCCGGGGAGCTCGGGGCCGAGATCCGCTACGGCGAGCCGGTCGAGGGGCTGGAGTTCTCGGGCCGCCGGATCACCGCCGTCCGCACCGCCTCCGGCACCCATCCGGCCGACGCCACGGTCGTCAACGCCGATTTCGCCCGGAGCATGACCCGACTCGTCCCCGACCGGCTGCGCCGCCGGTGGAACGACCGGCGGATCGCCTCGCGCCGGTTCTCCTGCTCGACGTTCATGCTCTACCTGGGCATCGACGGCCGCTACGACGACGTCGCCCACCACAACATCTACCTCTCGGAAAACTACCGGGAGAACCTCGCCGACATCGAGCACCGCCACGTGCTCAGCCGCGACCCGTCGATGTACGTGCAGAACGCCTGCGTCACCGACCCCACGCTCGCCCCGCGGGGCACGAGCACGCTCTACCTGCTCATCCCCGTGACCCACCGCCATCCGAACGTCGACTGGCGCCGGGAGGGGCCGCGGTACCGCGAGGTGGCCCTCGACCAGATGGAACGGATCGGCATCCGCGGCATCCGCGACCGGATCCGATACGAGAAGATGCTCACGCCCGACGACTGGCAGGAGGGCTACGAGATCTACCGCGGGGCGACGTTCAACCTCTCCCACGACCTCGGCCAGATGCTCCACATGCGGCCCCACAACCGGTTCGAGGACGTGGAGCGGATGTACCTGGTGGGGGGCGGCACGCACCCCGGCAGCGGCCTGCCGGTAATCTATTCGTCGGCCCGGATCACGACCGACCTCCTGCTCGACGATCTGGGGATCGGCCGCGGGGCGGATTCGGCCCCGATCGGCGCGGCCGGCCGGGTCCGGGGCGAGGAGCCGGCCGCCGCCGTCTGACCGGCGGCCCGAGGGACGAGAAGCGGCGAGGAAGCCACGATGAAGACGACCCGCGACGACAACAGGGTGGTGGTGATCGGCAGCGGCCTCGGCGGCCTGGCGGCGGCCTGTACGCTCGCCGCCCGCGGCTACGCCGTGACGCTCTGCGAGAAGAATCCGTGGGTCGGCGGCAAGGCGGCGGTGATCGACGAGCAGGGCTTCCGCTTCGACATGGGGCCCACGATCCTGACGATCCCGCGGGTCCTGAAGCGGATCTGGGCCGAGGCCGGCCGCGATCTGGCCACGGCCCTCGACCTCGTGCCGCTCGATCCGCAGTGGCGCAGCTTCTTCGTCGACGGCACGACCCTCGACCTGCGGTCCGACGTCCGCGAGATGCAGGCCACGCTCGACGAGTTCGCCCCCGGCAGCGGCGCCGGTGCCGGCTACGCCCGGTTCATGGACCTGTCGCGCCGGCTGCACCGGCTGTCCGACGAGTTCTTCTTCTGGCGCAGCGTCGGCGGGATGCGCGACATGCTCAACGTCCGGCAGAGCCTGTCGGTCGGCTTCCTCAAGGAGCTGATCGGGATGCGGCCGGGGCACAGCGTGGCCGGCACCGTCCGCTCGTTCGTCCCCGACGAGCGGGCCGCGCAGATGCTCGACCACTACACGCAGTACGTCGGCAGCTGCCCCGAGCAGTCGCCCGCCGTGCTCTGCGGCATCGCCCACATGCAGTCGCACGACGGGGTCTGGTATCCGCGCGGCGGCACCGGCGCGGTGCCGCGGGCGCTGGCCAGCCTGGCGGTGGACCTGGGGGTCGAGATCCGCACGAAGACGCCGATCCGGCGGATCATCGTGGAGAGCGGCCGGGTCCGGGGGGTGGAGACGGCGGCCGGCGAGACGATCCGGGCCGGGGCAGTGGTCAGCAACTCCGACAGCGTGCGGACCCACCGCGAGCTCCTCGAAGGGCCGACCCGGCAGCGGTTCCTCGGTCGGCGCCGCTACGAGCCGGCCTGCTCGGGCGTCGTCCTGTACCTCGGCCTCGACAAGCGGTACGAGCAGCTGATCCACCACAACTTCGTCTTCTCCCGCGACCCGCACGAGGAGTTCGCAGCGATCTACGGGCGCGGCGAGCCCGCCCCCGACCCGACCTGCTACGTCTGCGCCCCGGCGGTGACCGAGCCCGAGGTGGCGATCCCCGGCGGCGAGGCGCTGTACGTGCTCGTCCACACGCCCTACCTGCGGCCGCACCACGACTGGACGAAGATGCTCCCCGGCTACCGCGACACGATCATCCGCAAGCTGGTGGAGACGGCCGGAATGAAGGACCTCGAGCGGCACATCGTCTTCGAGCGGGCCCTCACGCCGCAGGACATCAACGACCGCTACCACGTGCTCGACGGCGCGATCTACGGCCTGGCGAGCCATGGAAAATATCTCGGCGCCTTCAAGCCGGCCAACCGCTCGCCCGACGTCGAGGGGCTGTACATGGCCGGCGGCTCCGCCCATCCGGGGCCGGGGATGCCGATGGTGATGATGTCGGGCTGGATCGCGGCCGACTGCGTCGATCAGGACAAGATCGTGGCCCGGGCCGGCCCGGCGGCGCGGCCGACGGCCGTGGCGGTGTGACGCAGCCCGTGTCGAACGCGAGCATTCGATGCCGGGCGTGACACCAACCGCGGGCCGCGATCCAGGTGCCGGCCGTGATCATGCGGCGGCGGAGGACCTGCCGCCGTTTTCCCGCGGCATGCACCGCTGGTTCATGTGGTACGTCCGCCGCTACATGGCCCGCCATTTCCACGCCCTGCGGCTGGCCCGTGCCGGGGCCGGCGCGGCCGATCGGCCCGATCTCACCGGCGAGCCGGTCGTGTTCTACTCCAACCACCCCGGCTGGTGGGACCCGCTGGTGTTCCTGCTCCTCGGCGACGAGCTCTACCCCGGGCGGATGGTCTACGGGCCGATCGACGCGGCAGCGCTGGGGAAGTATCGGTTCCTGGAGCGGATCGGGTTCCTCGGGATCGATCCCCATTCGTGGCGCGGTTCGGCACGGTTCCTGCGGATGGCCCGGGCCGCGGCCCGGCGCACCGACGTCATCTTCTGGATCACCGTCCAGGGCGAGTTCACCGACCCCCGCGTCCGGCCGCTGACGCTCCGGCCCGGCGTCGGTCATGCCGTGGCCGCGATGGACCGCGGCCTCGTCGTGCCGCTGGCGGTGGAGTATCCGTTCTGGAACGAGCGGCTCCCCGAGGCCCTCGCGGCGTTCGGACCGGCGCTGCGGATCGGCGACGCGCCGGGTCGGTCGGCGGACGAGTGGACGGTCGTGCTGGCGCGGGAACTGGAGGCGACGCAGGATCGGCTCGCCGCGGCGGCGCTGGGCCGCGACCCGGCCGCGTTCACGACGCTGCTGCGCGGCCGCGTCGGCGTCGGGCCGGCCTACGACACGATCCGGCGGGTGAAGGCCTGGGTCCGCGGCACGCGGTTCGACGCCTCGCACGGCGGCGACGCGGATGGAGCGGCGCGATGAGCCCGCTGCTGGTCGGCACGCTCGCCGTCGCGGCTCTGGTCCTCGCGGCCCTGCCGGCCCTGCTGACGCTGGCGAACCTGCGGCTCTTCGCACCGCCCCCCGCGGCGCCGGCGACGCGGCCGGCCGTGTCGGTGCTCGTGCCGGCCCGCGACGAGGAGCAGGCGATCGGTCGGCTCTGCGGCGACGTGCTCGCGAGCACCGGCGTCGATCTCGAACTCGTGATCCTCGACGACGGGAGCAGCGACGGCACCGCGGCGATCGTCCATGACGTCGCCGCGGGCGACCCGCGGGTCCGGCTCGTCGCCGGCGTGCCGCTGCCGGAGGGCTGGTGCGGGAAGCAGCATGCCTGCTGGCAGCTCGCCCGAACGGCGCGGCACGACACGTGGGTGTTCCTCGACGTGGACGTGTCGCCGACGCCCGACGCCGTGGCCCGGGCCGTGGCCTTCCTCGATGCCTCCGGGGCGGACCTGGCGAGCGGCTTCCCGCGGCAGCGGACGAGTTGCCTGCTCGACTGGCTGCTCCTGCCCTTGATTCACTTCATCCTCCTCGGCTTCCTGCCGCTGGCCCGGGCCCGCCGCGACGGCTCCCCGGGGCTGGCGGCCGGCTGCGGGCAGCTGTTCGTCACCCGGCGGGCCGCCTACGACAGGGCAGGGGGGCATGCGGCGATCCGGGCCTCGCTCCACGACGGCGTGAAACTGCCGCGGGCCTACCGGCGGGCGGGCCTGAAGACCGACATCTTCGATGCCACGGGCATCGCGTCCTGCCGGATGTACCAGCGCGACGCCGACGTCTGGCGCGGCCTGTCGAAGAACGCCACCGAGGGGATCGGCGGCCCGGCCACGATCGTCCCGTTCACGCTCCTGCTCGCGGGCGGCCAGATCCTCCCCTTCGCACTCTGCGGCTGGGGAGCATGGACGGGGTTCGCCGGCTGGCCCGGCTGGGCGCTGCCGGTCGCCCTCGCGGCCGCCGCGATCGCCTGGCTGCCGCGGTTCCTCGAAGCCGTCCGCTTCCGTCAGCGGCTCACGAGCGCCGTCGCCCATCCGCTCGGGGTCGCCCTGTTCCTCGCGATCCAGTGGACGGCGCTGGCCCGCAAGCTCCTCGGGCTGCGGACGACGTGGCGCGGCCGCAGCCTCGCGCCGCAGGAGTGAGCCGGCGGGAAATTCCCGTCGGGCCTCGCGCATTCGCGGGCGTAGGCGACCGAAACGTCGGGTGGCGTTGACCTCTCCTGCTTCCGGCACGCCGATCAGGTTTCATCGATGACAAGGGGGACGCCCGTGAGCCGAAGATGGCGGTCTGTCGACCAGCAAGACCGTGACCGTCGCGTCTTCATCACATGCAGCCCGACTGCATCGGCGAGCGTCAGGTTTTGATCGGGAAACCGCCGCAGGACCGCGCCGGCCGCCGCGATTTCCGCAGCACCGACGGGGATCACCACAAGGGGTTCGCACGCCTCGATCATCGAGAGGAATCCGATCGCGCGGCCGTGGTCGAAGCGACGCAGGAACCAGCCGTGCCCCTCGGCGACCACGAGGGATGTCGTGCACAGCCGGGGCGGATCGGCGAACAGCCTCGCGAACAGGGAATGGTGACTGTCGGAGGCGTCCATGAACGCGATCAGGGCCGACGTGTCGACGTAGGCCTCACGGCTTGTGGCCATAGACGACCTCGTCAATCCGCTGACTGGATTTCGGATCGCCCGACTGCACGGCGCCCGCGAAACGCATCCACGGCGGCTGGTTGCCTGCCGGCAGCAACCCGCGAAGCGAACGACGCAGGAGTTCTGCCAGCGAAATCCCCAGCCGGGCAGCCTCCCGCTTGGCGGCGGCGTATTCCTCGTCCCGGAGACTGATCTGCGTTCGAATCATGATTACACTCTAATCATCAGTGTTATCATCGGCAAGTCGGCGGCGGCGGACAAGCTGGCCCACGATGAGCCACCGGGCCACGGGCAGGCGACGCTGAGACCGCCGCCCGAACTGGAGCGATTCCGACCGGACGTTCGCCGCGGTGCGTGAGGATATTCCGTATCGGGCCCGGCTCGGGGATGAACGCAATGAGCCGGATGTCTTTCACTTCCCCATGCGGCCGCGGCGGGCCCGGCGGCGGGCCTCGACGACCAGCGCCGCGGCGGCATCCGCCGAGTCGGCCAGCGCCGTCAGGTGCCCCATCTTGCGACCGACCCGGGGCTCGGTCTTGCCGTAGAGGTGCAGCCGCACCCCCGGCACCGCCAGGGCCGCGGCCCAGTCCGGCTCGCGTGGCCGGCCGTCGGCGGCCGAAAACCAGCAGTCGCCCAGAAGGTTCGCCATCGCGGCCGGGGCCACGAGCCGCGGCGCGCCGAGCGGCAGGCCGCAGACGGCCCGCACCTGCTGTTCGAACTGGCTCGTCGCGCAAGCCTCGATCGTGAGGTGGCCCGAGTTGTGGGTCCGGGGCGCGATCTCGTTGACCAGCACCTCTCCCGACCGGGTCAGGAAAAACTCGACGCAGGCCACGCCCACGACGCCCAGGGCCGCGAGGATCCGGCAGGCCGTGTCGGTCGCCGCCGCCTGCACCCCGTCCGGCAGGCCCGCCGGCGCGGTCGAGACGTCGAGGATGTGATGGGCATGGGCGTTGCGCGTCGGGGGGAACGCGGCGACGGCGCCGTCGAGGCCGCGGGCTGCGACCACCGAGATCTCGCAGTCGAAGTCGATCCAGCCCTCGAGGACGCACTCCCGTGGACCGTCGGGCCCCGCGCCGACCGCGGCCCAGGCCGCGTCCGCGTCGGCCGGCGCGACGAGCTTCGCCTGTCCCTTGCCGTCGTAGCCGAAGGCCGCCGTCTTCAGCACCGCCGGCAGGCCGATGTCGCGCAGGGCCGCGTCGAGCTCCCCACGCGAGCGGACGACGCGATGCGGCGCGCACGCGAAGCCGTGCCGGACGAGAAACGCCTTCTCGCGGGCCCGGTCCTGCGTGGTGAACAGGACATCGGGGTGGGGCCGGACCGGCAGCCGGTCGGCGAGCAGCCGGCCCGCCGCCGCCGGCACGTTCTCGAACTCGAACGTCACCACGTCGAGGCCCGCGGCCACCCGCCCGAGAAACCCCGTGTCGGCATAGTCCCCCACGTGCACGCGGTCGCAGAACCGGGCCGCCGGGCAGTCGGCCACATCCGACACCGCCTCGACCCGATAGCCCATCCTCCGGGCCGCGGCGGCGAACATCGCGCCGAGCTGGCCGCCGCCGAGGATGCCGAGCGTGGCCCCGGGGAGGAGCACGGCCGGGTCGGGAGTGGTCACGTCACCGCTCCGACGGCCGGTCTGACCAGCCATTGGGCTCGCCGTCGAGCCGCTCGGCGAGCACGCGGCCCGTCTGCTCGGCCCGATAGGCGACGAGTTTTTCCCGCAGCCCGGAATCCCCCAGCGCCAGGATCGACACGGCGAGCAGCGCGGCGTTGGCGGCGCCGGCCGGCCCGATCGCCAGCGTGCCCACGGGCACGCCGGCCGGCATCTGCACGATCGAGAGCAGCGAATCGACGCCGCGGAGCATGGCCGACTCGACCGGCACGCCGAGCACCGGGAGGTGCGTCTGGGCCGCGAGCATCCCGGGGAGGTGGGCCGCGCCGCCGGCCCCGGCGATGATCACCCGCAGGCCGCGGCCGGCCGCGGCCTGGGCATACTCCGCGAGCTTCCCCGGCGTGCGGTGGGCCGACACGACCTCGCACTCGTGGGGGACGCCGAACTGCTCGAGGATCTGCGCGGCCCGCTGCAGCGTGGGCCAGTCGGACCGGCTCCCCATCACGACACCGACCAGCGGGGCGGGGGAGGGGGACACGGCAACGTCCTGCACGCGAGCGGCGGCGGGCCGCGGTCACCCGGCGACGGGCTGTTCTTCCGCGACCCACGACGGTCATCTTGCTCTCGGCGGCCGGCCGTTGCAAGGTTGACGGCATGGCCCGCCCGCTTCCCGACGTTCTGCGCTGCGACTGGCCCGCCGACCTGCCCGAGCCGCCGCCGGCGACCGCCGCGGCCCTCGAACGGGCGGCGGCAATCCTCCGGGCCGGCGGGCTCGTCGCCATCCCGACCGAGACGGTCTACGGGCTGGCGGCCGACGCGCTCGACGAGGAGGCGGTGGCGGGCATCTTCCGGGCCAAGGGACGGCCGGCCTCGAATCCGCTCATCGTCCACGTCGCCGATGTCGCGATGGCCCGCGGGCTGGCCGGTGGCTGGCCGGCGGCGGCCGCGGCGATCGCCGCGCGGCACTGGCCCGGCCCGGTGACGCTCGTCGTGCCGCGCGGCCCGCGCATCCCGCCGATCGTCACCGCCGGGGGTGCGACGGTGGCCCTGCGCTGCCCCGCCCATCGGCTCGCCCGGCGGCTGATCGCGGTCGTCGGCAGCCCGCTCGCCGCGCCGAGCGCCAACCGCTCGGAGGCGCTCTCCCCGACGACGGCGCTCCACGTGCTCCACGGGCTCGGCCGGCGGGTCGAACTGATCCTCGACGGCGGCCCCTGCGACCGGGGCATCGAATCGACGGTCGTCGATTGCACGACCGATCCGCCGCGCATCCTCCGCCCCGGCCCACTCTCGCGTGCGGACCTCGAGGCCGCGGTCGGCGGGCGGGTGATCTGGCCGGAGGTGGCGCCCGAGTCGGCCGCGGCTCCGGCGCGGAGCCCGGGGCAGTCGTCGCGGCATTACGCGCCCGCGACGCCCCTGGAAACATCCGCCGACGCCGCCGGCCGGGTGGCCGGCCTGCTCGCCGCGGGCCGGCGGATCGGCTGGCTCACGACGCGGCCCGAAGATCCCGCCGTGCGGTCGCTGGCGGCGTCGCGCGACCTCGTCATCGTGCCGATGCCGGACGCCGCCGACGAATTCGCGGCCCGGCTCTACGCCACGCTCCACGCGCTCGACCAGCGAGCCCTCGACCGGATCGTGATCGACGCGCCGCCGGAGACCGACGCCTGGCGGGCGGTCCGCGACCGGCTGGGGCGTGCCGCCGACCGGACCGCACCCTGACGCTCCGCTGAACTCCGGCCGCCGGCGCCACGAAGACTTCCTCCATGCCACTCGTCACACTTCGCAACCTCTCGCTGCGGTTCCGTGGCCCGCCGCTGCTCGACGACGTGACCTGCCACGTCGAGGCCGGGGACCGGATCGGCCTCCTCGGCCGCAACGGCGCCGGCAAGACATCGCTCCTCCGGCTGCTCGCCGGCGCGATCCAGCCCGATGCGGGGACGGTGGCGTTCGCGCCGGCTGCGACCGTGGCCCTGCTTCGGCAGGACGTGCCCGACGACCTCGCCGGGACGGTCCACGACGTCGTCGCCGCCGGCCTGCCGCCGGCGGAGGCGGCCGACGCCGGCTGGCGGCGGGAGCAGGCGGTGGCCCAGGTCCTCGCCCGGATGGCGCTCGACGGTGCCGCCCCGTTCGCGCCCCTGTCGGCAGGCATGAAGCGGCGCGTGCTGCTGGCCCGGGCGGTCGTCGGCGAGCCCGACCTGCTCCTGCTCGACGAGCCCACCAACCATCTCGACATCGCGGCGGTCGAGTGGCTGGAGGAGTTTCTCGAACGCTGGCGCGGGACGCTCATGTTCGTGACCCACGACCGCACCTTCCTGCGCCACCTCGCCGGCCGGATCCTGGAGATCGACCGCGGCCGGATCTTCGACTGGTCGTGCGACTACGACACGTTCCTCGTCCGCAAGGAGCAGGCCCTGGCCGCCGAGGAAAAGCAGAACGCCCTGTTCGACAAGCGGCTGGCCGCCGAGGAGGTCTGGATCCGCACCGGGATCAAGGCCCGCCGGACCCGCAACGAGGGGCGGGTCCGGGCCCTGGAGGAGATGCGCCGCGAACGCGGACTGCGGCGCGCCGCCGTCGGCCGGGTGCAGCTCGCGATCCAGGAGGCTGAACGCAGCGGCGCGCTGGTGGCGGCGCTGGCGGGGGTGTCGTTCCTGCGCGGTACGCGGCCGATCATCGCCGATCTCTCGACCACCGTGATGCGCGGCGACCGGATCGGCATCATCGGTCCCAACGGATCGGGCAAGACGACGCTCCTCCGGCTCCTGCTCGGCGAACTCTGCCCCACGACCGGCTCGGTGCGGCTCGGCACCAACCTGCGGATCGCGTTCTTCGACCAACTGCGCGGCCAACTCGACGACGAGAAGAGCGTGGCCGACAACGTGGCCGACGGCTACGAGACGGTGCAGATCGGCGGCCGGCCGCGGCACGTGATCGGCTACCTGCAGGACTTCCTGTTCACGCCCGACCGGACGCGGACGCCGGTGAAGTTTCTCTCCGGCGGCGAGCGGAACCGGGTGCTCCTCGCCAGGCTGTTCGCCAAGCCCGCCAACCTGATCGTCCTCGACGAGCCGACCAACGACCTCGACGCCGAGACGCTGGAGATGCTGGAGGAGCGGCTGGTGGAGTTCGCCGGCACGGTGCTCGTGGTCAGCCACGACCGCTCGTTTCTCGACAACGTGGTGACGAGCACGCTGGTGTTCGAGCCGGCGGGGCCAGGGAATGGGAAGCGGCAGGGGGCTGGGCAGGAACAGGGGCAAGGGCAGGGTGCGGCGTACGTCGTCAGGGAATACGTCGGCGGCTACGGCGACTGGCTCCGGCAGCGGCCCGCGCCGGCCGCCGCGCCGCCGGCCCCGTCACGGCCGCAGCCTGCGCCCGCGTCGGCCGCACCGGCCGCGGACGCCCCGCGGAAGAAGCGGTCGTTCAAGGAGCAGCGCGAGCTCGAATCGCTGCCGGCGGAGATCGAGACACTGGAGACCGAGATCGCCGCCCTGCACGCGGCACTGGCGGCGCCGGACTACTACCGGCAGCCAGCCGCGGTGCTGGCGGGCGATCAGGCGCGGCTCCGCGACCTCGAAGCCCGGCTCACCACGGCCTTCGCCCGCTGGGAAGCCCTGGAGGCGGGGGCCGGCTGAGGGCCGGCTACCGCGTGCCGACGAAGATCGCGTTCCAGCTCCTCGACCCGGGGTGCGTGCGGGCCCGCACCACCTCGACGTCGAATCCGGCCTCCTCCATCCGGGCCACGAACCGCGGATCGTCCCCCGCCGACCAGACGGCGAGCCGGCCGCCCGGCCGGAGCGCCGCCCGGGCCGCGCCCAGGCCGGTCGCCGCATACAGCCCGTCGTTGGCGGCCGCCGTCAGGCCGCGGGCACCGTTGTCCACGTCGAGCATGATGCCGTCGAACCGGCCGCGGCTGGCGGCGATCACACCGGCCACGTCGCCGGTCACGATCTCCACCCGCGGGTCGTCGATCACGTCCGCGGCCAGCCCGTAGGCCGGATCGCGGTTCCAGGCGACGATCGCCGCCACGAGTTCGGCCACCACGACGGTGGCGTCGGCCGCCACCTGCCGGAGCGTCTCGCGCAGCGTGAACCCGAGCCCGAGCCCGCCGATGAGCACCGCCGCCCGCCGCCGGTCGCGCAGGCCGGCGCAGGCGAGGGCCGCCAGTTGCTCCTCGGAGTGGTGCTGCCGGGTCGTCATCAGCTCGACCCCCGCCACCCGGATCAAGAGCGTGCCGTCGTGCTCGTGGAGCGTGATCGGGGTGCCGTCGGGCGTGGTGGCCCGATCGAGGAGCCGGGTGGGCTTCATGGCCGTCGTTTTGCCCGCGACGCCATGCCCTAGGCCGCCGGGGCGAGGATCTCGCCCAGGGCGGCGGCGATCTCCGGATACTGGAACACGAACCCGCTCTCCAACGCGACCCGGGGGATCACCCGCTGCGACGCGAACAGCACCTGCGCGAACTCGCCGAACAGGACCCGCAGGCCGATGTAGGGGGCCGGCATGAAGGCCGGGCGATGCAGCTGCCGGCCGAGCGCCCGGGTGAACTCGGAGTTCCGCACCGGGTGCGGGGCCACGGCGTTCATCGGGCCGCGGATCGACGCGTGCTCGGCCGCATGGACGTACATCCGGGCGAGGTCGGCGACGTGGATCCAGGGCATCCACTGGCGGCCGCTGCCGAGCGGGCCGCCGAGGCCGAGACGGAACGGCGTCAGCATCTTGCCCAGCGCGCCGCCACCGGCGCCGAGCACGATCCCCGTGCGGGCGGTGACGACGCGGACGCCGGCCCCCTCGGCGGCCAGCGCCTCGCGCTCCCACTCGACGCAGACGCGGCCGAGAAAGTCGTCGGCCGGCGCGGCCGACTCGACCAGTTCCTCGTCGCCCCGGTCGCCGTAGTACCCAACCGCGGAGGCGCTGACGAGCACCGCAGGCTTGCGGGCCGCCGCGGCGATGCCCTGGACGAGATGCCGGGTGCCGACGACGCGGCTGTCGCGAATCCGCGCCTTCTGAGCCGCGGTCCAGCGGCCCTCGGCGACCGACTCGCCCGCGAGGTGGAGGACGGCATCGACCCCCTCGAACGCCTCCGCCGGCGGCGGACCGGCCTGCGGATCCCAGCGGACGATCCGCGACGCGAGATGGCCGATGGCGGCCCGGGCCCGCTCGGGATTGCGCGACAGGACGACCGGCGCGTCGAGGAGCCGGAGAAGACGGGGGCCGACGAAGCCGGTGCCGCCGGTCACAAGTGCCTTCATGGACATGCCTCGTGGAACGTGCGAATGAGATCCGATCCCGCCCGCCGCGTGGCGGGCGTCGAGCCGGTGGTCAGTGGACGCCGGCGGGGAAGTATAAACAGGTGGGTCCGACCCGGCCGCGGGGCCGGCCCTCCGCCGCCCGCTGCCGCCCCGCCATCCGCCGCCGAGATCCGTCCGCCGCATGCATGCCGTCCGACTGCCCCCCCGCGGCTCGCTGCGGCGCGATCTCTGGGTCACCACGGCCGACGCCGCCGCCTACAGCGTCATGGTGGGCTGCGGCGAGACCTACATCCCGGCCTTCGCGCTGGCCCTTGGATTCGGGCCGGTGGCGGCGGGCCTGACCGCCACGCTGCCGCTGCTCATCGGCGCCGTGGTGCAACTCATCACGCCGCTGGCCGTCGCCCGCCTGGGGAGCAATCGCCCTTGGGTGATCCTCTGCACCGGGCTGCAGGCGGCCAGTTTCGTGCCGCTGATCGGCTGGGCGCTCGGGGGCCGGGCCGAATTCTGGCACCTGCTCGCCGCGGCAAGCGCCTATTGGGCCACCGGCATGGCCGGCGTGCCGGCGTGGAACTCCTGGATGGGGACGCTCGTGCCGGAGCGGATGCGGCCCGGCTACTTCGCCCAGCGCAACCGGCTCGGGCAGTTCAGCGTGTTCCTCGGCTTCGTGATCGGCGGGGTCATCCTCCAGGCCGGGCAGGCCCGGGGCGTGACGCTCCTCGCCTTCGCGGTCCTGTTCGTGGTGGCGGCCGTGGCCCGGCTGCTCTCGACCGCCTGCCTGCTCGCCTGCCGGGAACCGCAGACGGCGGAGCCGGATGACAACACAGCCCCCCGGCACACCCGCCGGCGTCGAACGCGGAGCCCGGGTGAGATGCTGCGGTCGATGGCTGGCCAGCCCGCCGGACGGATCGTCGTCTTCCTCTGCGCCTTCGTGTTCGGCGTCCAGTTCGCCGCCCCCTACTACGGCCCGTACATGCTCGGGGAACTGGGGTTTTCCTACCGGGCGTTCATGCTCGTGGTCGCGACCTCGTTCCTGGCGAAAGCGTTGGCCCTGCCGCTGCTCGGCCGGATCGCCGCCCGGATCGGCGCGGTCCGGTTGCTCGCCGCGGCATCCGTCCTGGTCGTGCCGCTGGGGCTGTTGTGGATCCCTTCCGGCAACGTCGCCTACCTCGTCGGGGTCCAGACCCTGGCCGGCTGCGTCTGGGCCGGCTACGAACTGGCGGTGGCCCTCGCCTTCTTCGAGCAGGTTCCAGCCCGGGAACGGACCGGGGTGATCACCGTCTACAACCTCGGCGTGGCGGTCGCCACGGTGTCGGGGGGCGCGTGCGGCGGACTGTTGCTCTGGGCGCTGGGGGCCGACCGCCGGGCGTATCTGGCCGTGTTCCTCGTCTCCTGCCTGCTGCGGCTCGTGGCGCTGCCGTTGCTTTTGGCAGCGGGAATAACGGGGCGACCGCATCGTGGCGGCGGGGACCGCGGGGCCGGTGGCGACCGCTGATCGAAATATGGATCGGACAGTATTATTGGTAGGATAGAGAGTCGAGGTCGTCACCGACGGTCTGGTGCCGAGGATCGGCTCACCCTTGCGATTCGAAGGTTTGGCCCACCCGAGAGGAGATACGCGATGCGGCACGCGATTCCGTGGCTG
Source organism: Pirellulales bacterium (assembly GCA_044360305.1). Lineage (GTDB taxonomy): Bacteria > Planctomycetota > Planctomycetia > Pirellulales > UBA1268 > QWPN01. The sequence continues at coordinate 3,672 of JBIKKQ010000030.1, read as the reverse complement.
GTCTGTGGCTGGCTGTTCTTTGGTGGGATGGTCGCCGGTAGCTGCCTGGCGGCGGTCGGGGCCGAAACCGACCCGCGGACGATCACCGATCTCCCGGCCGCGGAGGCGAAGCGGCTGGCGGGCGAACATCGCGGCAAACTGTCGCTCGACGCCCTGACGACGCTCTCCGACGACGCCGCGAAGGAACTGGCCAATCGGGAGGGATTTCTCGCCCTCAACGGGCTGAAGACGCTCTCCAACGGCGCGGCCGCGGCCCTCGGCACCCACAAGGGCTACCTGTATCTCGACGGTCTGACGACGCTCTCCGACGAGGCCGCGGCCGAACTCGCCAAGCATGGCGGCTACCTGTCGCTCGACGGGATCACGACGCTCTCCGACGCCGCGCAGGCGACGCTCCTCAAGACCGGCGGGGCGGCCGGGCACCTCGGCACCCGCGGCGGGCTGTCGCTCCGCGGCCTGACTACGCTCTCGCCGGCGGGCGCGAGCGTCTTGGCCGCCCGGCGAGGCATCGAAGTCATGCTCGACGGACTGACGACGCTCACGCCCGAGACGTACGAGATCCTCGCCACGGTGCATCCCCACACCTGGCAGCCGAACCTTCCCCGTCTGACCGCGGTGTCGGAGGACCTGGCCCGGGCCATGAGCAAGCGTCCCCCGGCGCTGCCAGGCCTGCGCGAACTGCCGCTGCCGGTCGCGACCGCGCTGGGCAACGTGAACGGCAACCTTCCCGGGCTCCAGTCGCTGACCCCCGAGGTCGCCGAACTGGTCGTCAAGTCGGCGCGTCAAGGCATCAATCTCGACGGCCTGACGACCCTGACCGAGGACCTCGCGAAGGTGCTCGCCAAGACGAACGGGTCGCTCTCGCTCAACGGCGTCAAGACGCTCCCGGACGCCGTCGCCGAGGCACTCGGCAAGGTCGGCGTTCCGCTCTTGCTCAACGGCCTCGAACAGATCAGCCCCACCGCGGTCGGCAAACTGGGGGCGAACCCCAACGTGCGTAGCCCGGTGTTCCTCGAGGGCCTGAAGACGCTGACGGACGAGACCGCCAACGCACTTGCCGCCTCGCCGAGATGGACCGGCGGGCTGCCCCGGCTGACCGAGGTCTCGGAGAAGGTCGCGTCGGCCCTGGCGTCGAGCCGCGCCTGGAACGGCGCGTTGCCGGGCGTCAAGTCGCTGTCGGCGGCGGCGGCCAAGGCACTGGCGGCCCGCAGCGGCAACCTGACGCTCGACGGCCTCGACACCCTGCCGGACGACGTCGCGACGGCGCTCGCCGGCCACCGCGGCGGCACGCTCTCGCTCGACGGGCTCAAGACGCTCTCCGACGGGGCCGCGGCCGCGATCGCCGCGCACGCCGGTCGGCTGTCGCTCGCCGGCCTCCCGACGCTCTCCGCGGCCGCGGCCAAGTCGCTCGCCGCGCACGCGGGCGACTGGCTCACGCTCGACGGCGTCAAGACCCTGCCGCCCGAGGCGGCCAAGGCCCTCGCCGGGGCCCGCGGGGTCGTTTCCCTCACCGGCCTCGAACCGGGCAAGGAGGACGTGCTGACGATCCTGCGGCCCGCCGCGCAGGTGGTCCTGCCGGCCGGGGCCCGCCGGGTGGCGGCCGCGGCCGTCGCGGCCGCCGCCGACGAGAAGGCGGTCCATGCGTTCCTCGGCAGGCATTGCGGCGAGTGCCATGGCGAGGACGCCGAGGAGATTCAGGGCTCGTTCGCGATCGACAAGCCGTGGCCGACGATGGCCGACATCGGCGGCCGCGTGGCCTACGCCTCGGTCATCGAGCGGCTCCGGGCGGGGGACATGCCGCCGCCGAGCGTGAAGCAGCGGCCCGACGCGGCGGAGACGGCGCGGGTGATGTCGTGGATCGCGGCCCAGCTCGACACGCCGCTGCCGGGCCCGGCGACACCGTATGCCGTCAAGGACAAGCCGGTCGATGGCAACCGGCTGCCGCACGCCATCCTGTTCGGCGGCCCGCGCGGCCCGAGCGTGCCGCCGCCGCCGCGGCTCTGGCGGCTCTCGCCACAGGCCTATTCCGCGTGGACGGGCAACTTCCAAAACTCCAACATCGGCCAGCAGCCGTTCGGCCTCATCGCCGAGGCGGGCATCAAGGATTACGCCGCGCTCTACTCGCCCGACGAGGGGGCCTCCGGCCTGCTGCTCGCCAACGCGGAACTGATCGTCAAGTCGCAGTCGGCCCGCAACCCGGTCGTGAACATCAAGGAGAAGCCCGAGGCCGCCAAGAACGCCTGGCCGAGCGAGGCCCGCTTCCAGGCCTGTTCTCCCGCGGAGCAGAAGGCGCTCGCCGACGGGCTGCGGGTCGGCGGCGGCGGGGCGTTCGCCCCCATCCTCCATCCGCAGGTGGCCGCGACGCGGGCGGAGCTGGAGACGGCGGTCGCGCAGCAGTTCGCGATCGCGATCGCCCGTCCGCCCGTGGCCGCCGAGGTGGAGAGCCTCGTGAAGCTCTACGAGACGGTGGCGGCCCACGGCGACCACCGTCTGGCCGGCGAGATCATCCTGATGGCGCCGCTCCTCAACCCCGAGGCGGTGCTGCGGTTCGAGGTGGGCACCGGCGCGGAGGTGCGGCCCGGCGTCCGCATGCTGTCGCCGCGGGAGATCGCCCAGGCCGTGAGCCTGGCGCTCGGCGTCAGGCTCGAGCCCGGCCTCGCCCAGGCCGCGGCCGGCGGCGGCCTGACGACGCGTGAGGACGTGGCCGCCCACGTCCGCCGGATCCTCGACACGCCGAAGATCGGCAAGCCGCAGATCATGCGGTTCTTTCGCGAGTACTTCGGCTACGACAACGCCCCCGGCGTGTTCAAGGATCCGCCGATGAACAAGCGGCATTTCAGTCCCGCCGGCATGGTGAACACGACCGACGCCCGCGTGATGGACGTCCTCGGCGAGGACCGGCACGTCCTCGAGCGGCTGCTGACCGGCGACGAGATGTACAGCGTCGCCGAACTGCAGCAGTCGATCCTGAGGGGTGCGTTGCACGGCGGTGAGGGGCCGCTGCTGCGGACGGTGCCGCCCCACGCCGTGAGCCTGACCAAGGGCCCGGTCGAGGGGCGGATCGGCGTGCTGATGGACTCCGCCTGGCTCGTCGCCTGGTCCACGAACTTCCACAACGACCCCGTCCGACGCGGCCGCTGGATTCGCGAGCGACTGCTCGGCGGCCGGGTTCCCGACCTGCCGATCAACGCGGCCGCGATGATTCCCGACGATCCGCACCGCACGCTGCGCGAGCGGCAGTCGGTCACCCGCGACGCGGCCTGCTGGAAGTGCCACTACCGGATGGACGACCTCGGCCTGCCGTTCGAGGCCTACGACCATTACGGCTGGGCCCAAGCCGGCGAGCCGGTGGTCGATCTGGAGGCCACGGAGAAGGCGAAGGGTACCAAGGTGTTCCGCAACGCCCCGCTCGACACGACCGGCCTCATCGCCCACAGCGGCGATCCGGAACTCGACGGGCCAGTGGCCGACGCCCCCGAGATGCTCCGTCGGCTCGCCCGCTCGGAGCGGGTCCGGCAGGTCTTCATTCGGCACGCGTTCCGCTTCTTCATGGGGCGGAACGAGACCCCGGGGGATGCGCCGAGCCTGCAGGAGGCCGACCGGGCCTACGTCGAGAGCGACGGCAGCTTCAAGGCCGTCGTCGTGTCGCTCCTGTCGTCGGAGGCGTTCCTC
>JBIKKQ010000166.1:0-7389 GCA_044360305.1 Pirellulales bacterium | reverse complement strand
ACGCGCCCTGGCCGGGCTTGTTGGTCGGACAGCGGGGCGGCGGCTACGGCAGCGGCGGTCACTACCGGGGCTTCGGCGGCAACGAGATGTTCCACATCTCGAACCGTTATGTGGCCTGCGTGCCGGGGATGTACGGCGGCGCGAGGCACTTCACCACCGGCTTCCGGGGCGTGCGGACGGCGCCGGGACGGGGGGCCGAATAGGCGCGCGACCGGCCGCGGATTGCGAACCTGCCGCCGGGCGGACTATCCTTCGCGACATGGCATGTTTGCATCGGCGGCAGTCGAGCGCCCGGGTCGCGATCCGCGTCGCCACGCTGTTCGCGGCTCTCGCGGGCGGGCCCGGCGTCGCGGAGGAGCGGTCGGTCGAGGAACTGGCCCGAGCGGCGAAGCCGGCGATCGTCACGATCCGCTTTCGCGGCCGTGGCGGCCGGGACGAGGGGCTGGGCACGGGCTTCTTCGTAGCTGACGGCCTCGTGGCCAGCAACCTCCATGTGATCGGCGAGGCCCGGCCGATCAGCGTCGAACTCGCCGACGGGACGACCCACGACGTCACGGCGGTGCATGCCACCGACCGCGACGGCGACCTCGCGGTCGTGAGGATCGCCGTGAAGGGGCCCGCGCCGCTGTCCCTTGCGGCGGCCGACACGCTGGCCGACGGGGCGGAGATCGTCGCCATCGGCAATCCCCACGGGCTGGAGCGGAGCGTCGTCGCCGGCCGGGTGTCGGGGCTGCGGCAGATGCAGGGCATCGACATGATCCAGCTCGCCATGCCGGTCGAACCGGGCAACAGCGGCGGGCCCGTGATCGATCGGCAGGGGCGGGTGCAGGGGATCGTGTCGATGAAATCGCTGGTCACGCCGAACCTCGGGTTCGCCGTGTCGGCCCAGCGGCTGCGCAACCTGCTCGCCCGGCCGAACCCGGTGGCGATGGAACGCTGGCTGACGATCGGGACGCTCGATCCTGCGGAGTGGACGACGGTCGGCGGTGCCCGCTGGCGGCAGCGGGCCGGGCGGATCGCCGTCCGCGGCGCGGGGGCCGGATTCGGCGGCCGGTCGCTCTGCCTGGCGGTCGAGCCGCCCCCCGAACTTCCCCACGACGTCGCCGTTTGGGTGAAGCTCGACGACGAGGCCGGCGCGGCGGGGCTGGCCTTCGCGTCCGACGGTGGCGACCGGCACTACGGCTTCTATCCGTCGGCGGGCCGGCTCCGGCTGACGCGGTTCGACGGGCCCGACGTGCTCTCGTGGAAGATCCTCGGCGAGAAGCCGAGCGGCCGCTACCGACCCGGGGACTGGAACCACCTCCGCGTCCGCTGCACCGCCGACGCGATCAGCTGTTTCGTCAACGACGAGCAGGTCTTCGAGTCGGCCGACCGCGGCCTTGGTGCCGGCCGGGTCGGCCTGGCGAAGTTTCGCGACACGGAGGCCGAGTTCCGCGGGTTCGCCGTGGGCCGCGAGCTGCCGCCGGTGACGCCCTCCAGGGAGGCACTGGCCGGTGTCGAGGCGATCACTGCCGGCCTGCCCGAGGCTGGTCCGCCTGGCCGGGACCTGGTCGGCAGGCTCGTGGCCGCACCGGAGCCGGTCCGCGAGGCGCTCGCCGCACGGGCCACCCTGCTCCAGCGGCAGGCCCGGCAGCTGGAGGCGCTCGCCGCGGCGGTCCACGAGCAGCGCACGCTCGACGAACTGGCGACGGTGCTGGCCGGGGACGAGTCCGGCGTCGACCTGTTCCATGCGGCGCTGCTCGTCGCCAGGCTCGACAACCCGGACCTCGACATCGCGGCATCGCGCCGCGACCTCGAACGGCTCGTTGCCGACATCGCGAAGCGGTCGGCGGATACCGACGAGGCCGGGAAGCTTGCCACGCTCAATCGGGTGCTGTTCGAGGAGCTCGGGTTTCACGGCAGCCGCGGCGACTACTACAACCGCTCCAACAGCTACGTCAACGAGGTGCTCGATGACCGCGAGGGGATTCCGATCACGCTCGCGGTCGTCTACATGGCGATCGCCGGCCGTCTTGGCCTGAAGGTCGAGGGAGTGGGGTTTCCGGGGCATTTTCTCGTCCAGCACGTGCCGCGACAGGGGGAGCCGCGCTGGCTCGACGTCTTCGATCGGGCCGCGATCCGGAGCCGCGACGATCTGGCCCGACAGCTGCGTGAGCGGTCGGGCGACGAGCTCGCCGACGAGCATCTGGCGACCGTCGGCGCCCGGGCGATCCTGACCCGCATGCTCGCCAACCTGCGCGGGATCGCGACCCGGGAGGGGAACCAGGCCGACGTGCTCCGCTACCTCGACGCCGCGGTCACGATCGAGCCGGAGATGGTGGGCGACCGGCTGATGCGCATGGTGACGGCGGCACGGCTCGGCCGGCGCGAGACCGCCCGCGACGACGCCCGATGGTTTCTTGAACGGCAGCCACCGGGCATCGACCTCGACCAGGTCCGCGGCTTGCTGGAGCGGGTGGAAGCCGATTCAAAGTGAGCGACCGCCAGCCGGCCCAACTGTCGCGTCAGGCAGGCAGGTCATCCCACAGCGGGCACCAGAGCGGTGTCCGCGGAAACAGCTGGCCGGCCAGTCTGAGCGCCATCTGGGTCGAGGCCTCGAGCCGGCCGGCCGCGACGGCCTCGACCGGATCGCACTGCCCGAGCAGGAGCCGGCCCAGTTCCTCGTCGGAGAGCTTCAGGTAACTGCGGCCGATGCGGCCCGGATGCACGACTCCCGTGCCGTCGGAGACGACGAGCGACGCCCGCATGCCGGGAGCGTCGAGACCGAGTTCAAGCGTCTCCCTGACCCCGTCGGCGGCGACGCGGGCCGCGATCGGGGCCGCCTGGACCGTCAGCAGTTCGAGCGGCCGGAAGACCTTGGCCACGACCATCCGGTCGCCCGCATGGACGAGGCTGGCGCCCCCGGCGACCGCCTCGTGGAGGGGATCGGCCGCGCTCGACTCGTAGGTGATCGCCTGGCGATCGTTCTCGATCGCCTCGGCGCAGACGCGGGCGAGGATCTCCCGTTCCAGCCCGGGGAACTCCGGGTCGGCGGCGATCTCCAGCACGCGGGTGCCGGACTGCACGCAGTAGCCGACGATCCGGGCGGAGGTCTCCGTGAGCTCGTAGCGGTCCTGCCCGACGAGCGCCACGAGGATCGAGTCGAAGGCGCCGCGGCTGACCAGCCAGCGGGCGTAGGTCTCGTCGCGGTCGGCGGGCCCGGTGAACCGCAGGGCGTTCTGCCGGTAGATCCGCAGGATGGCCGGCAGTTCGACGTGCCGCCACTGACGCATCGTCACCGGCTCGCCGTCCCGCGGCCGCTCCTGGAGCAACCGGGCGAGGATCTCCGCGGGCCGGCCCGGCGTGGACGCGTCGCGGCCGAGCACGCTCCAGCCCAACTCGTGGAACGAGGCGGCAATCCGCGTCCGCGAGAAGGCGACGACGGCGTTCGTCCGCCGAGCCCGTTCCTCGGCCTGCTGCACCAGCCGCTGGCCATGGCCGGCGCCGCGGCATGCGGGCAGCACCGCCAGCCGATCGAACACCGCGCCACGGACCATCGCGCCGCCGACGAGCAGATTGCGCGGCACGACCTCGAGGTGGCCGACGATCCGGCCGCCGAGCCGGGCGACGAGCCGGTTGGCCGAGTCGTGCTCGGGGTGGTCTACCGCGGCGTGAAACTCGGCCCGGGTCGGGGCCGCGGGCAGCCCCGCGAGGAGCTGCAGAAGCTCGGTCTGGTCGCCGGCCCGCGCCGGGGCGACCTGGCAGGCTTCCAGCATCCACGCCGGCGTCGTGGCGGGTCCCTGGGTTTGATGGGGCAGATGGAGGATGGCGGGCCGCCGGACCTGTGAACGCCTGCTCACCACCGTGCCGGAGGGGCGGATCTCGACCGACCCCAGCGCCTCGCCGTCGGTCGGCGGGTGCCGTTGCCCGGCCGACGACTTCGCGCCCTTCGGTCGCACGGCGACGGCGGACTGGGCGGGGGGCTCGGCGGTGCCGGCCGCGAGCCGCAGCGACTTTCCAGCGGCGGCCGATCGTGTGCGAGCCGGACGCCGGGCCACGGCGGTGCCGGAGTCGGACCTGATTTTCAGCCTCGGCCGGCTCGTGCCCGCGTCTGCGGCCGTTTGTTCACCAGACCGGCGGGGGGAGACGTTCGTCCGTCCCTGTGCCCTCTTCGGGGAGCCGCTCAGCCGCCGCATGATGTCTCCTTTCCCTGGAGCCATAAGACCCAATCCGTTGGGCAAGAAGATATGTCGATCCTCAGCCGGTTTCCAGTAGGAGGAACTTTTTCAGTGTGTTTTCCGTGAAAAAACACCATGGATAGCCGCGCGACTGGAGCAGGTTTCTGCTGCGGACGGCGCCGGTGAGCGGCCCGATCCTGTCGAGGAGCGACCGGCGCATGTCCTGGGCGTGCACCGCCAGCCGATCGTTGGCGGCGCGGATCGCCCGGCAGCGGCGCTGGGCGAGCGCGGGCGTGGGCACGGTCTCGATCCAGCGCCGCTTCTCCACGATCAGGTCCCGGACCTCGGCCGGCCACCGGTCCGGCGGGCCGAAGTGTCGTTCGGGGTGGTACGCGAGGTCGCGCAGATCGCGGTGCACCGCGGCCAGGCCAGCCGCCGGGTCGGCGGCGTCGAAGCCGGGGAACGCCCGCTCGATCGGCAGCCGCAGCGTCCCCGAGACGACGGCGTGCCGGGGCGGATCGGCACCCGTAAGCCGGCGGACGACGTCGTCGGTGATCCCGTCGTAGGCCGCGCCGCCGATCCCGTGGACGAACACGTCCGCCACTACCAGCCGGGCGACGAGCGTGGTGACGAGCGCCCGGGGCCGGAGCCGCAGAGCATGGTCCTCCAGCCGCGACAGGGCATCGACCCAGCGCGACGGGGAGATGTCCGGTGTAATCGGCAGTTCGATCCGCAGCGTCTCCAGGTCGGAGAGCACGAGCCCGCCCGCGCCGGTGGTGTTGGCGAATACCCGGCGGCGGCGCGGGTCGTCCTTCGACCAGATCCACCACGGGATCTCCAGCCACTCGCCGTCGGCGTCGTGCCGGACGGCGAGGTCAGGGAACGGCCGGCCCCGGCCGCGGACGCGGTGCCGGCGGCGATGGTCGGCCAGCGCCGCGTTGTAGGCCTCGTGCAGCTGGCGCGCGTGCGCCAACAACCAGCCGGTGAACACCATCACCGTGGGCAGCCTGACCAGTTCGCTGACCGGCAGCTCGAGCGTCTCGAGGCCGAACCGTTCCTCGAGCAGATGCCGGGCCTGCGCGATGGCGAGTCCGAGACGATGGCACTCCTTTGACCGTTCGATCGCCAGCGGCCACCAGCGGCGCAGGATCGGCTGCGGCTCCAGCGGGGCGAGCAGCCGGCTGGCGCGGTCGCCGAAGGAGGCGAAGCAGTCGGGGTCGAGGACGGGCCGCTCCTCCCAGGCCATCTCGGCGGCGCCGGCGTCGAAGGGCACGTCCTCGAGGCGTGCCGACTGCGGTGTCCCCACCGGCACGGCGACGGCGGGATGGACGCAGCGGTCGGTGTCCACCACCAGGTTCACCGCGGTGCCCCCGACCCGCCGTGCATAGGCGTCGAGCGCCGCGTTCTTGAGCCACACGCCGGTGTGGAACAGTTCCGGCTGGTGGCCCCCCATGATGATCGGCCGCGCGATCCAGTCGGCGACGTCGGCGGGGCGGCGGACGTCGCGGTAGCTGCCGGTGTACTCGGCGGCGACCGTCAGCAGTTCGCGCCGGGTGGCGGCCACGAGCTCCCAGAGCCGCAGGTCGCCGATCCGGGTGTCGAACGCCGCCCGCAGCAGCCGGTTGTTGTCGACGAGCGGCTCGATCGCCGCGCCGTCGGCGCCGGCCGGCTCGATCGGGGGATCGAGCAGCCGGCCGCCGGAGGCTTCGGGAGCCCGATGGGATCGTCTCGGTGCAGGCATGGCCGCAGGTTCAGGACGCCGCGGCCCCGGCGGCGACGGCCGCCTCCGCACGATCGAGGACGCCGCGATAGTAGGCCAGACGGGTCGCCGCGTCGTCCAGTGCACCGCCGAAACTCCGCGCCAGATCGAGGTACAGGAGCGGCACGGGCAGTTCCACCACCCGGAGACCGGCCGCGGCGGCCTGCACCCAGACCTCCAGCGGCATCGCGTAGCCTGGCTCGGTGACATGCAGGGCGGCGAGCGCCCGGCGCGAGTAGGCCTTGAACCCGCAGAAGGCGTCGCTGATCGACAGCCCGAGCCGGGCGTTGATCTCGGCCGTGATCGTCTCGTTGATCAGCCGGCGGGCCGCCGGGGGTTCGCTGTCGCCGGGAAACGTTCGCAGGTAGCGGCTGCCGCTGACGATGTCGGCCCGGGCGGAGACGGCGACGAACTCGGGGATCAGCCGCGGCTGATGCTGGCCGTCGCAGTCGATCGTCACCAGGCCCGACCAGCCGCCGGCGAGCGCCTCGCGGAACGCGGTGGCCAGCGCCGCGCCGTAGCCGGCATTGGCGGCGTGGCGGACGACCCGCACGTCGCCGCGGTCGGCGACCCGGGCGGCGAGCAGTTCGGACGTGCCGTCGGTCGAGCCGTCGTCCACGACGAGGACGTCGCGGGTGTGCCGCAGGACCTCGTCGAGGACGCCGGCGACGTGGCCGACCTCGTTGTAGACCGGCAGGGCGGTGAGATGGCGATGCATGCGAGCCGCCCACGAGGGATGCGGCCGGGCGGGCCGCGGGGGCCGCGGTGTGTTCCGCGGAATGAGCTCAAGTGTAGCGCGCAAAAACCGCCGGGCAACGCGCCGGTCGCCGGCCGCGGCCGGCCGTCAGGCGCCGAGCCAGGCCAGCGGGTCGCGTTCTTGGCGGCTCGCCCAGCAGACGAGGCCCGGCAGCGCGGCGGCGAGCCGGCCGGCGAGCACGGGGAGCGAAAACGCCTCGCTGGCATGGTGGCCGACCGCGATCACGGCCAGCCCGGCCGCCTCTGCCTCGACCGCCTGATGGAGGCGGATCTCGCCGGTGAGGAGCGTGTCGCAACCGGCCCGGCGGACGGCGTCGATGCCGTCGCCGCCGCTGCCGCAGATGATCCCGACGCGGCCAGCCGCCCGGCCGGCGTCGCCGGCGATCTGCGCGGCCCGGGCCCCGAGCCGGTCGGCGGCCCGGCGGGCGAGGTCGGCGACGGTGACCCCGGCGGCCGCGGTGCCCGCCCGGCCGAATCCCGCCAGCGGCAGGTCGGCGGCCGGCTCGAGCGGCGTTACGCGGTCGAGGTCGAGGAGTGCGGCCAGTTGATCGTTGATCCCGCCCGCCGCCGAATCCCAGGCGGTGTGCGGGCTCCAGATCGACGCCCCCGACTCGATCAGGGCGAGGAGAACGCGGCCCGTGCCGGTGGCGGTCGTGATCCGGGCGATGGGACGGAAGGGGATGGGATGGTGGACGACGACGAGATCGGCCCGTTCGG
>JBIKKQ010000165.1:0-7456 GCA_044360305.1 Pirellulales bacterium | reverse complement strand
GTGGGCGAACGACCATGTTGACCGAGCCCCCGCCAACACAGCCTCTAAAGTTCAAAACGGACCGTCGGGGGCTTCGGTCCAACATTTTGTTCGTTGCTTAGCAGGTAAGGCTCTATCAAACCATTCTGTTCAGCGTAGCTCGTCAACTTTGTGTTTAAGTCATCGGGATCTCGCCAGTACGCTTTGTCAATCTCGTGGAGCCGTTCACACCAATCAGGCAAAGCGTTTCTGTCAATAGTCTCGGGGTACTGTTTCATTGCGTCCCATCTCGCCGCGCGATCACTAGGAGGTTCGACATCCCCAAACAATACAGACGATGCATTGAGCAACAAGCGTTTAGTTTCTTCTGCACCCAAAGTCTCAAGACCGCTTAGTGCTTCACTGTATAGTTCGCCGGATGAATTTGCAAAAAACTGATGCATCCCTCCATTGTAGACCTCGCCATTTAGAATGGACACGGAGTAGTACAAACGCTCGATATCAGAGAATTGCCGCCAACCTTCGTCTATTGCGTATGCTCGTTTCACGAGAGATGTCCAGAGTTCACGCCAAGGATCATATTTCTTCCGTTCCTCGTAATAACGTCGACCTTCTTCAATACGCTTTCTCGTACCATTCTTGCAGGGCATACACAGGCCACCCGTAGATTCGGCGGTCGTCGCCAGAATCTCAGCGTTGCATTCACGGCAATTTGTCTTGAGTCCTGTCATGTCTCTTGCAACGAACAATTTAATTGACCCCGACTGAGTCGGGTTGAATACGGTTATTTCCCGAATTATTCCAACAGCGGCGGGCGGGGTCAAGACGTTCGAGGCGGGCGACTGGGCAGGAGGTCGTCCACTCCTCGCGTGCCCGTTCGGCGTCCCAGAGCGTCGAAATGGCAAAACCGCGCCGGGGGTGTTGACGCAGCGCGACAAAAGGTGTACAAAAGGCCAGTCTTGGATCGTCATGGTTCTTTCTCCAGCGTCGCGTAACGCGGGCGATCAGCGGCTCGCGACCTTGGACGATCCACACCGCCGGTTTTTATCGCGAGTCCGCTGCATCGGGTTGTTCGACACCCTTCGCGGAAGAACCGTCGATTCGCAAAACAGCATTATAGTGGCCTCCTACCGGTGTCGGCTGGGCCGAGAAATACAGGACTCACACTCCGTCTTTTAAGTCGCGCGATATACCACTTCGTGGCTACGCCCCCAACGATCACTGGAATAAGCGCTGGCAGAAAAACCACATATCCCTTGAGGTGCGGAGTTAGCCACGTTCTTGCACCAAAAACCACGAAGGCTGCATGAAGAGCTGTGCCGGTGCCACTCATGTGTTCTACATGCCGATAGAGCCACTCTCGCGAATCTTTGAGCGGGCGCCACAATTGCCCCAGTTGTTTTGCACTCGCAACACAACCAATGGTGCCAATCAGAAGAGGAGCCCAATAAGCAGAGAACACTTGGCGATCCATCGCAATCCCAAAGACGACATGACTTCCTCCAAAGACCATCAATCCGAAGCCGGTAATAAAACTCGCAGCTTGCAAGGCAGGCACGACGGTTCGTCTCAGGCCGACAACATCGCCTCTAAATCGGACCGAGTAAAAACCGTAAAGGGCACCGCTCAAGGTCGCGACGGCCAAAAACAGCATGATTGAATAAACAAACCGATGACCCTCTCGGAGGTTGTCAGCGAGATGCTTTGGCATTTCCAGTATTTCGGGAACGAAGGTCTCGAGATGCAATAACGCCCACCCGGCGCTTATTAGCGCTGTCCCGCCTGCGCCGATGGAACAGACGACAAAACCTGACCCGAGCATTTGATGCCGCGACGTGCCTTTTTGCAAAAACAGAATGAGCCAGAATAAAAGCAAGCTAAGCGCACCGAAAACGATGTGTGTTGATCTCAAGCAGAAGTGCATTACGTCGGGGATGCTATTCATGCCGCGATGATTTCGTTGTCGAACGCCAGCGATCAGCGGCTCGTCCGCTGCATCGCTTGGTTCTCAGAAGCAAAGGAGTAGCGAGATGCCGTGTCTGAAGTGCGGGAGCGCGAAGAGCGAAATGCCTGTGTCCTGGAAGTTGGTAGAGAACTGCTCTGGTGATGTTTTGCGGCGGTCAAAGAACCGCGTGTTGGTTGCGGGCTGGCGTCGCGTCATTGGGGCAACGGTTGTGCCGGCGTCCATCCTCCCGTCAGTGGGCCAGAAAGTGCGGTTCGGTTCTTTCGATTGGGAGGTAGTGCGTGTTGAGCAAGTTGAGTGCGACTACGACCCTTCGTATCTGTACCGCGTCGATCTTGTGATCCGCGACGAGAGCGGAAAGCCAGTAAACTTCGCGAGCGGAATATCAAACCTCTGCCTTGACGGCTGAGAACTCTTCATTATCCAAGTCTGTATAAGCCGGCGGATTGAATGATAACGCGGAGGTCGCATCCGGCATAGGCGGTCGTAAGGTTCGACACACCAAGCACTTACGACGCGATCCCCACATCGCCTCGCCGGTGTTATCCGGCATTTTTGCCGGATAACACCGGGGCCCAGGCTGGATGACCAAGGCTTGCACACGCGGCAGCCAGAGGCCTACGACCGCGACCGCGTCGGCGCTGGCCCGACCACAAGGGCTGCGCGGGGCTGTCGGTCCGCCAACCTTGCACGGAGGCGATAGCGAGACCAGGACATCAGGTCGGCACGGGGCGCCGGCTGACGCAGCCCAACCCGGGGCGTCAGGCCGTCATCCGCACGACCTCGGCCAACGTCTCGACCGCCCGCACGATCTGCTCCTCGGTGTGCTCCGCCGTGAGGAAGAACCGCACGCGGGCGGCCGCCTCCCGGACCGCGGGATAGAGGATCGGCCGGGCGTTGATGCCGCGGTCGAGCAGCAGCTGCGATACGCGGATCGCACGCGTCGAACTGCCGAGGATGATCGGGATCACCGGCGTGTCGCCGCTCGGTCCGGTGTCGAGGTCGCAGTCATGGGCCAGTTTGAGGAACAACTCCGACCGCTCCCGCAACTGCGACACCCGCCACGGCTCCCGCCGGATGACCCGCAGGCCCTCCAGCGCGGCGGCGGCGTTCGGCGGCGAACAGGCCGTTGAAAATACGAACGCCGGAGTCGTGTAGCCGAGATACCTGATCAGCCGCTCACCCCCGGCCAGGTAGCCACCCCCGGCGCCGAGCGCCTTGCTGATCGTGCCCATCCACAGGTCGCCAGCGGCCGGATCGACGCCGAAGAATTCGCAGATCCCCCGGCCACCGGCGCCCATCGTGCCGAGCGAATGGGCCTCGTCCACGTAGAGCAGCGCATCGTGCCGCTTCTTGACGTCGATGAACCGCGGCAGGTCGGGGTAGTCGCCGTCCATGCTGTAGACCCCCTCGATCGCCACCACCACGCGCCGATACTGCGGCCGGAGGTCGCGGAGCAGGGCATCGAGTTGGGCGTGGTCGTTGTGACGGAACGATCGTTTGCCCGCCTTCGAGGCGCCGGCCCCCTGAACGATGCTGTTGTGGGCGAGCTCGTCATACAGGATCAGGTCGCCTTCGCCGAACAGGTGATTGAACACCGAGGCGTTGGTGCCGTAGCCGCACGGGAAGACCACCGCCCGCTCCGTGCCGAGGAAGGTGGCGAGTTCCGCGTCGAGCGCGTCGAGGAGCGTGTTGTTGCCCCCCACCATCCGGCTGGCCGAGGCGCTCGTGCCGAAGCGGTCGATCGCCTCCTTGGCCGCCCGGGCCACGTCCGGGTGCCCGGCGAGGCCGAGGTAGTCGAAGCTCGTGAAGTTGACGACATCACGGCCCGCGACGCGGGCCGTGCGCTGCCGCACCGCGTCGTTCGCCAGCAGGAACGGGTTGGAGAGGCCCTGGGCCTGGAGGGCCGCGAGCCGCTCCTCGAGGGCCGCGCATTCGGGAAACGGATCGGCGGCGGGCGGGGGAGACGAACGCCGGCTGGTGCGGTCGGGTGAAGCCACGCCCGCGTCGGCCGTCGCCTCCGCGTCGTCACGGTCGGCGCTGTCGAACATGTGCTCGGCGATGCACTCGATCAGGTCGCCGCAGGTGCGGATGCCGGCCAGCCAGTCGTCGCGAAACCGCATCTGGTAGCGGCCTTCGAGCCTGTTGACGGCATCGAGAAACGCGAGCGGATCGATGCCCGCCTCGTCGAGCGTGGTCGCGGGGGTGAGCGGTCCGCGGTTGGTCGCCGGCCGCACCCGCGCCAGTTCCGCGTGGACGATCGTCTCGATCGCTGTCCGGGAAATGGACCCCGGCTCGCCCCGGGCCGCCGGGGTGGTCAACTCGGTCGCCAGCATGCTACCCACGAGACTCCCTCCTCTGCGGACGCGTCTGCAACGCAGCACACCGTCGCACTCTTCGAGACACACGCCCTGCCGTCCAACAGGATCGCCGGCGTCCACTGTAGCAGGTACCGTTCGCTTCGAACCAGTGGCCTGAGGCATTGGTTCGCGCGGTTCGCATGGTCACCTCCGGTTTGCCGGCCGTGGCAGGAAGAATGAGAAACTTTGCAGACGGCGGACGCTGCGCGGAATGTGCGACGCGGGAGCAGCGACTCTGCCGGTCGTGCGGCCATGGCCGCCGAACACCCGGCGCGGCGGGCCGCGCTTGCGGACCGGGGGCCGGATCAACCACCATGCTGCATTGAAACGGCCCGCCGGGCCGGCGGAGGCGGCACGGAGGCAGATGATGCACCAGCAGGGCAGGGGAACCGCGACCGCGTCCCAGACGCCGGGGCAGTGGATCGTGTGCGGCATTCTGCTGCTCGCCACGATGCTCAACTACATGGATCGGATGACGCTCAACAGTCTGTCGAAGCGCATCACCGGCGAACTGCAACTGTCGAACGAGCAATACGGCGAGCTGGAACTGGCCTTCGGCCTGGCCTTCGCGGCCGGGTCGCTGTGCTTCGGGATGCTGGCCGACCGGATGGCGATCCGCTGGCTGTATCCGGCCGTCGTCGTGGCCTGGTCGGTCGTCGGCCTGCTCACCGGATTCGCCGCGAGCTTCTGGCCGATGCTCGTCTGCCGGACGCTGCTCGGCTTCTTCGAGGCCGGTCACTGGCCCTGCGCGCTGCGGACGACGCAGGCCCTGCTCGCGCCCGAGCGGCGGATGTTCGGCAACAGCCTGCTGCAGAGTGGCGGCGCGATCGGCGCGATCGTGACGCCGTTGGTGAACCTGGCCCTCGTGGGAACGTCCACGGCCCCCGGCGCCTGGCGGTCGCCGTTCATCGTCATCGGCAGCTGCGGGGCGATCTGGGTGGTGGCATGGCTGGTGCTCATGGCCCGCGAGCCTGCGCTCGCCGCTCCGCCGCCCCGGCCCGCGGACGGCGTTCCCGCGGCCACGGCGTGGTGGGAGGCCTGCCTGGGCAACCGGCGGTTCTGGGCGCTCGTGCCCTTCGTGGTCGGCATCAACCTCACCTGGCACCTCGCCCGGGCGTGGCTGCCGAAATTCCTCGAACAGGGACGCAACGTGTCGGAGGCCGGGCAGCTGCTGTTCACGTCGGGCTATTACGTGGCGGCCGACATCGGTTGCATCGCCGCCGGAGCGGCCGGTGTCTGGCTGGTGAGCCGCGGCCTGTCGCAGTTCGGCGCCCGGGCGCTGGTGGCCGCCGCGTGCAGCATCTGCGTGGGCGCCGCGACCATGGCGGCGATCTCCGCCCAGGGAGCGTGGATGTACGCGGCACTCCTGGTCGTCGGCGCCGGCGCGCTGGGCCTGTTCCCCTGCTACTACTCGCTGGCCCAGGACGTGAGCCCGAAGCACACCGGCACGGCGACCGGAATGCTCGCGGCCATCGGCTGGATCGTCTGCTCGCCGTTTCAGAAGGAGTTCGGCAAACTCGTCGATCGCACCGGTTCGTTCGACCTCGGCTTCGCCCTGGCGGCCTGGGTGCCGTTCATCGCGGTCGCCGCCTTCTTCGTCCTCTGGCCACGCGACGCGCGGGCCGACACCCCCGGGAGAACCACGGCATGAACCTCGCGGAACTGACCTGGCCCGCAATCGCCCGGCTCGTCCCCCACACTCCCGTGGTGGTGCCGGTGGCCGCCATGGAGCAGCACGGCCATCACCTGCCGCTGGCCACCGACAGCATGCTCCTCGCCGAGGTGCTGCGCCGGGCGGAACCGCAGGTCGGCGACCGCGTCCTGTTCGCGCCGCTCCTCTGGCTGGGGAACTCGCACCATCATCTGGAGTATCCGGGCACGCTTTCCGCCGGGCCGCGGACCTACCTCGACCTGCTCGGCGACCTGATCGAAAACCTGCTCCACCACGGCTTTCGCCGGATCGTGTTTGTCAACGGCCACGGCGGCAACACGATTCCCGGCCGACAGGCCGTGTTCGAGGCCCGGCAGCGGCACCGCGACCGCAGCGACCTGCTGCTGCTGTTCGCCACCTACTGGGACTTCGGCCCGGGCCTCCAGAAGGAGCGGTCGGACCTCGCCCAGGACTACCTCGGGCATGCCTGCGAGTACGAGACGGCGATGATGCAGGTCATCGCCCCGGAACTGGTCGGCGCGGTCAGTGGAATTCCGGCCATGGATCCGGGGTTTCATTTCGAGCCCGCCTACCGCGGCTGGATCACCCGCGAGCGGGCTCCGGCCGGCGGCGAAGCCCCCGGTCACCTCGGCGATCCAGCCCGGGCGACGCCAGAGAAGGGGGAGTTTCTCCTCGCCCGCTATGCCGCCGGCGTGGCGGCGTTCCTCGAACGGGTGATCGCCTGGGACGGCCGCTCGTGGGAGGTCCCAGGCTGACGACTCATACGGCTCACACCTGAAACGTGCGCGGTTCGCTGGTCGGGGTTACCCATTCCCCATCGCCGGGCGTTCGCGGATGCCCTCGTGGCATCCGCTCACTCAGACCGGCCTGCGCTTCGCCATCCTGGCTGCGCTGGGCCGCTCAAGCCGGCTCTTGGGGCATGGGCACCCCCTTCCTGTCCGCTGGGGCAGCGGTGGGTTTTGGTGCGCGAGAATCAAGTGTGAGCCGTATGACAGCGCCGCTCTGGAACGGAGCACAAAGCCACCGACCGCGAGAAACCCGCCGGTCCCCAGCGCGTCGTACAGCGCCCGGCGATCAGCGACGTCCACGCGGTCGCCGCTGCTGGAATCGGGGCCGGGAACTTTTTCCGTCCGCAGAGCATCCAATGCCCAGATGGCCGGTCCACCCAGGCGGCCCACCCACGCCACGAACGATCGAACGTGCCCGTACCCCGGAGAACACCCATGCCCCTGCCCATCCAGTCCCCGCACCGCTTCCGCCGCGGCGTCGGTGCCGTCCTGATCTGCTGCGGCTGGTTCGGTCTCGGCGACTCGGCCGCCTTGGCAGACAGAGTGCCCGCCGCCCCTCCCCCCCGCCGGTCCGCGCCGCTGCCCCTCACGGTCGAGGCCGACGCCGACACGCCCGTGCATCGGATCGTGATCCCCAGGGACGTGCTCGCGAAACTCGCCGGCGATCTCCCCGACGCCGGCACGATCGGATCCG
>JBIKKQ010000164.1:0-7462 GCA_044360305.1 Pirellulales bacterium | reverse complement strand
GGCGGGCTACGACAAAGGCCCACTTCTGCTGAATGGCCTGACTAAACTTGACGCCGACACCGCCAAGGCCCTCGCGGAGTTCAAGCGCCGAGATCTGTACCTTAACGGCCTGACCGCGATCGATGCCGAGACAGCCACGTCGCTCGCAGAGTTCAGGGCCAAAAGGCTGTCCCTCAATGGGTTGACCAAGCTCGACGCCGAAACCGCAAAGACACTCGCGGGATATAAGGGCTCGTCGCTGTCCCTCGACCGACTGACCGCGCTCGACGTCGATACCGCCAAGGCACTCGCAGAGTTCAAGGGCGAGCGGTTGAGTCTCTCAGGCCTAACCTCGCTGAGCCCCGAAGCCGCGACAGCACTTGCCGAATTCAAGGGGTGGGCATTGGTTCTCAGGGGGGTGACGACGCTCGACACCGAAACAGCCAAAGCGTTGGCGAAGTTCAAGGGAAATACGATCTATCTTGATGGGGTCATGTCACTCGGCGCTGATGCTGCAAAGGCTCTCGCAGCGTTTAAGGGCTCCAGACTATACGGCCTCTCCCTCTCAGGCCTTACCGAACTCGACGCTGCTACCGCTAGGGCGTTCGTGCCTTTTGAGGGGGGAGTGCTTGATCTCAGTGGTCTCAAGCAGATCGACGCCGATACCGCCAGTGCGCTCGCGGAGCGCAAGGGAGGCACCCTTTATCTCGACGGACTCAAGGAGATCGACGCCGACATTACCAAGACGCTTATGAAGTTTGAGGGAGAAATCTTTCCTCTTCGAGAGCAGTACCAGTTCCTTAGGTGATCTTCTTCCCCCGGACAGAAGGCCGAACAAAGCGATGTAGCGGACTCGCGATAAAATCGGGTGGTGTGGCTCGTCCAAGGCCGCGAGCCGCTGATCGCCGGCGTTATGCCATGAAGAACTTATCGCTCATCTCGATTCTAGGGTGCGCTGCTCTATTCTCTGTCGCGGTCGGCGTCGAGCTGGAGCCGGATCCCGTTTATCGCGGGAAGTTGAAAGACCTCGCGCCTTTACCCCATGTTCTCGGCAACAAGTGGGTTAACGCGACTGGCTTGGTGGTGGAGGACTTCGCGGACCTGAAATCACATCCCGCCGAGGATCGGCCAATGGTAGAGGGATTAAAAAAGCAGCTTGAACCTCTCGGTGTCCGCAAGGCGGCAGACTTTTCGTTCCGCGTTCCTGATGAGCCCTGGCACTATGTCACTCTGCGAGTCTTCGTATTCGAGACGCCTCAGGCTTGTGCCCAGTGGTGGGAGAAAAAGTATCGCCATGACGGATGGGAGAACTTCTACAAGCCCGTCGAGGGCGTGGCCTACACGGCTGTTGATAGCACCGAAGCGCCGAAGCGCGCCGTTGCAATTGGGAATGTGTGGATGACGTGCCATGCTCTCAAGGAAACAGACAACCACGTGGCAGTCATGGACGCGTGCGTGGAGAAGCTTCTCGAGGCGACGAAGCCCAACTAGGCATAACAAGGCGCTGGATCAGACGGCGGATAGAATCCCACGGCATGGATGATCGCTGGTCCGCCGCTGATCAGCTTTGTCGTGAGGTGGCCCCCGGTTTTCGGGCGCCCTGATAAGGTGGAGTTTCCTTGGCGGGAGGCACCCTATCAGGAGCGAGGAGATGGCCGGAAAGCGGCGGGTATTTAGGGCTGGGCGTCTGTCGCTGGCTGCCAGTGGCGACAAAGCCGTGCAGGCTTTGCAGCGGTTTTTACGGCACCGTAAAATTCATTCCATGGACGCCACTTTCGCCAATCGCATCACCATTGAGCCGGGAAAACGCAGCGGGAAGCCGTGCATTCGTGGCCTTCGGATCACGGTGTCCGATGTGCTGGAATATCTCGCGTCCGGAATGACAGAAGCCGAGATTCTGGCCGACTTCCCGGAATTGACGATTGAGGATATCCGCGGCTGCTTGGCCTTCGCGGCAGAGCGGGAGCGGCGCCTTCTCGGGTCGGTCGCGTGAAGGTCCTTCTCGACCAGAACCTTTCGTTCCGGCTTGTCGAGTTGTGCCTGTCGCGTTTTCCGGGCAGTCGTTATGTGCGTGATTTCGGGCTCATGGGCGACGATGACGAGCGCATGTGGGCTCTTGCGAAAACCGAGGGATTGGTCATCGTCACAAAAGACAATGACTTTCTGGCTCGGGCTCTGGTCCGAGGGCATCCGCCGCAAGTCATTCAGGTATGCCTTGGCAATGCGTCGACCCAGCAAATAGCCGACCTGCTTGAGGCTCGGCTGGATGACATCGATCGCTTCGGTGTGGAGAGCACAGAGTCGGTTTTCATGCTGCGGCCATGATGAACGCAATGGGTCCGATGACAGCGTAGAACCCCGTAAAGCCTGCCCATGCCCAACAGCACCCCGCGGACCGTCACGGCCCAGGCAGCCCTCGGCCAGCACCAGTTGAGATACAAATATCCCCGGCTCGTCACCGTTTCGCCACCAGCCTGTCTTTCTCGGCCCGGCGCAACCCCTTGATGGCCGCCTCCCGCTTCAGGGCCGCCGATTTCGACGACTGGGGCTCGGAATAGGCCAGACGCACGGGAAGCCGGCTGCGGGTGTACTTGGACGCCTGACCGGCAGCGTGGGCCTTCAGCCGCTTGGGGAGGTCGTTGGTGATGCCCGCGTAGAGCGAGCCGTCGGAGCAGCGCAGCAGGTAGACGAGCCAGTGGGAGGATGGGCGGCGGGGCATGGGCCGATCATGGCTGCCGGGATGGGCTGTTGAACAGGGGGCGTGGAGGGCGGCAGTCACTTCAGGTGACAAGGAGGCAAGTCGCCGATTCGGGCGACGATCGCTTCGGCCAGCCGCAGCACCGAGAGCGGCGCCGATCCCTCGGCCTTGTTGTTGATCGTCACGAACACTTCGCGGCCTGCCTCCGTGGCCCGCGCCGCAAGTTCCGCGATCGCGGCCCGGGTGGGCTCGTCCTCCTCCACCAGCCGGTCGAACGGAAAATAGTCGGCCCTAGCCTCCGCGTAGGCCCGACCTGCATGCAGGTTCCAGCGGGCCACGATCGGCCACGGACACGCGGCCCGGTCGAGGCCGAAGACCACGGCCTGCTCGGCGACCGGTGGCATCCGGGCATGGACCGCGAGACAGGGAATCGCCGCCGCATCGCGCAGAGCCGCTGCCAGCGTCGGCGTGCACAGCTCCGGGTCGCGCACCTCCACCGCGAGCGTGACGCCGGCGGCGGCCGGGCCGCGGGTGAGCATCGTCATGAAGGCGGCGATCCGGGCGATCGTGCGCGACACATCGGCGAGGAGCCGGCGGCCGAGCGGCGGAAACTGGAACACCAGCGGACCGGCCAGCGGACCGAGTCCCGTCAGCGCCGGCCGCACCAAAGCGGCCGCGGCCGCCGCCGCATCGAGGAACGTCGGATTGTCGCCGGCCGGCGCCCCCGATCCCGGCCGGCGAACGAACGGGTCGGTGAAGGCGGCCGGAGCCTTGACCACGAAGCGAAACCCAGCCGGCACCTGGCCGGCATAGCGGGCGAAGCCTTCCGCGGCGAGCGGTGCGTGGAACGTGCGGTCGAGGCTCACGGTTCGCATCAAGGGATGCGCCGCGTAGGCGGTCAGGCCGTCGCGAGCGAGGGCCGTTTCGGAGAGCGGTCGCGCCGCCGGTGCGTAGCAGAGTCCCGTCCAGCCCGGAAACGACCAGCTGCTCGTCCCCAGCCGGACGGTCGCCGGCAGCATCTCCCCGAGCCGCTGCACGCTCTCCGGAACGGCTGCCGGCAGGATGGCAACGCGCTGGGACGGCGTCGTAGGAGCCGGGTCGTCGTCGAACAGGGAAAGCTGGCCACCGGACACGGATGTCGGCACTCCATATCGGATGGTCGCCGCGACCACGGAGGAATGATAGCCGAAGCCGACCGGGCTACAGCCGGGGCATCGCATGCGCCGAGTCGTGATGGCCTTCAGCGTGTCCGTGGTCAGGGCGGTATGGCGGCCTGGGCGGGTGGAGTGTGCCGCACGCGCCGCCGGGTGTCATCCCTGACGGCCGGTTGCACGAAGCATGCCGCGAGTCGAAGATCGTTCGCCGTCCAGTGCCCCCGCGGCCCGTCGGGAATGCGCCGGCACGGGGACCTTGGAGCTGTCATGAACAGGCATCGATCGTCGTCGGTCCGCCAGTCCTGGCTCGCGTGCGGCCTGGGCATCGTCGCGGCTGCCTGCAGCGGGATCGGCTCCGGTGAGGAAGGAGCACCGGCACGGGAGCTGACCGTCGAGGCCGCCCGGGCGGTCGTCGGCGGTCCGAAGCCGCTCGACCTGGACGACGTTGGCTCCCTGACGGCCGACGTCGCCGCCGTGCTGGCCGCGCACCCGGGCGTCCTCCGTCTCAACGGCCTGCGGTCCCTGCCGGACGACGTCGCGGAGGCGTTCGCGACCCGTACGGGCGAACTGCAGCTCGATGGCCTGACGGCGGTCTCGCCCGCGGCCGCCGCCGCCCTCGGCCGCCATCGCGGGCGGTTGCTCCTCCGCGGTCTGCAGACGCTCGCGGCCGCCGACGAGCAGGTGCTCGCCCGCCACGACGGACCGCTCTGGATCCGTGACCTGACCGCCGTGACGACGCCGCGGATCGCGCAGGACATTCTCGTAAGGACCAACGGCGCTCTCGACCACGTGACCGGCCTGTCCGCGGAGGCGGCCGCCGTCATGGCGCGGCATCCGGAGGCCGTGAGCCTCAACGGGCTCCGCGACGTGTCGGGCGGCGTGGCCGCGCAACTCGCCGCCTACGAGGGGCCGCTGCAACTCAACGGTCTCGTGACGCTCTCCGCCGCCGAGGCGACGACCCTCGCCCGGCATCGCGGCGTGGCCCTCTGCCTCGACGGGCTGCGCGATCTCGCTCCGGACGTGGCGGCCTGCCTCGCCGGGCATCCGGGCGGACTGTCACTCAACGGCGTCACGGCTCTCGCTCCCGAGTCCGGCGCCGCGCTCGCCGCCCACGGCGGGCGATACCTGTCCCTCGACGCACTCGCCACGGTTTCCGACGAACAGGCCGCCCTGCTCGCCCGCCACCCCGGTGGCCTGTCCCTCAACGGCGTGAAACGGATCTCCGACCAAGCTCTCGCCCTGCTCGTCGGTCGCCCCCGGGGCTGGTTGTCGCTCGATGGCCTGCCGGCCATCTCCCCCGAGGCTGCCCGGGCGGTCGGGCGGAGCGGGCTGGAAATCCGCTTTCGGGGGCTCGGGCCGCTGCCGGCCGAGACGGAGGCCGCCCTGCGAGCCAATCCGGCGGTCCGCCTTGCCCGGCCGGCGGCGGGCCGTTGATCGGCCGCAGAACGGGCCCACGACGGCCGGGGGCCGCCCCCGGCCGCCCGCCCGCGGAAGGTGGCCGCCCCCGCCGGTGTTGTGAAATCCCGCTTGGGACGCTATAACACTGGGGTTCGACAGACCGCGTCAGCACTCCAGTCCGTCCGGGAACTGTGGCTTCTGTGCATCCGGCGATGGTCGATGTGTCGAGTGTGTTTTCGATCCAGTTCCCGACCCCCCGAGGTTTGATTTGCCATGGCCCGGAAGATTTACGTGGGAAACCTCCCCTGGTCCACCACGTCGCAGGATCTTGAAGCAATGTTCGCCCCGCACGGTCCCGTGCGCAGCGCCGAGGTGATTTCCGATCGCGAGACCGGACGTTCCCGCGGCTTCGGTTTCGTCGAGATGGAGACCGATGAAGGTCTTCAGGCAGCTGTCGCGGCCCTCAACGGGCACGAGATCAACGGTCGTCCGCTGACCGTCAATGAGGCCCGCGAGCGCACGCCCCGTCCGGGTGGCGGTGGCGGCGGCCGCGGTTACGGCGGCGGCGGTGGTGGTGGCGGCCGTGGTTACGGCGGCGGCGGCGGTGGTGGCGGCTACGGCGGTGGCCGTGGCGGCTACGGCGGCGGTGGCGATCGCTACTGATCGACTCCGAAGCCCATCCCTTGCAGTCCACATGACCTCGCGGGGGCCGGTCTGGTCAACCGGCCGGCTCCCCGAGGTGGTTTTTCAACGTTTCGATCCGGTTTCCGTTTGCATTCTTTTCCCCATCCGCCCCTAGCACCCGCAAGAGCAGAAAAGCGACGATGAGCATCGCCGGCCCCAGGTCCAAGTCGAAGTTTGCCAAGGCCGCCCGCAAGAAGGCCAAGCCGCGATTGAAGGTGAAGCGGCGCGACCCGATCTTCATCGACGGCGCCCGGCCGCGGCCGATGTACGTCGATTACAAGGACCTCGAGTTGCTTGGCAAACTCGTCAACCGGCAGGCCAAGATCATCGGCCGGCGGAAGAGCGGCTGCACCGCCGCCAGCCAGCATGCCGTGACCCGGGCCATCAAGCGGGCCCGCTTCATGGCCCTGCTTCCCTACGTCGGCGAGTGACGGCGGACCGGGGCGGCCGCGTCGCTCCGGCCCCGCGGAGACCCCGATGCCCGCCCTGCTGACCCGTCGCCGCGTCGAGTTTCGCGACACCGACGCGGCGGGCATCGTCCACTTCTCGGCCTTCTTCTTCTGGATGGAGTCGGTCGAGCATGAGCTCCTCCGCTCCGCGGGCCTGCATGTCATCGAACGCGGCGCCGACGGCGTCGAGGTGAGCTGGCCGCGGGTGTCGGCGTCGTGCGACTACGTCGCGGCGGTCCGGTTCGGTGACGAGATCGACGTGGCGGCGACCGTGGCGGCCGTCGGCAGGTCGAGCGTCAGCTACGCGTTCACCTTCACCCATGCCGGCGCGGTCGTGGCCCGTGGCCGGGTCGTCGCGGTCCACTGCCGGATGCATTCCGGCGGGCGACCGGAGCCGGTGGCGGTGCCGGCGGAGATCGCCGCGCGTCTCCGGGCCTACGCGGCCGACGACTGAAAGCGGGGCGGTCGTGCTCGAGGTGGAGCGGATCTCGAAGTCGTACCCGTCGGGTGACCGACTGCTGCCGGTGCTCGACGACGTGTCGTTCGTGGTCGCGCCGGCCGGCCGGCTGGCCGTGATGGGGCCGAGCGGCTCGGGCAAGAGCACGCTGCTGGCGATCATCGGCGCGCTGGAGCCGCCGTCGGCGGGCCGCGTGCGTCTCGACGGCGTCGATCCCCACGCGGCCGACGCGGCGGGCCGGGCGGCGTTTCGCAACCGGCGGATCGGCTTCGTGTTTCAGGAGCACCACCTGCTCGCCGGCTGCACGGCGCTCGACAACGTCATCCTGCCGGCACTGGCCGGTGGCCGGGCGTCGGCCGACGTCGTCGCCCGGGCCGAGCGGCTCCTCGACCGCGTGGGGCTCGCCGACCGGCGGCACCATCTTCCCGGCGCGCTCTCCGGGGGCGAGCGGCAGCGGGTCGCGGTGGCGCGGGCGCTCGTGCTCGCGCCCCGGCTCGTGCTCGCCGACGAGCCCACCGGCCAGCTCGACGGCCGGACCGCCGCCGAGATCACGGAACTGCTCGTGTCACTCGTGGAGGAGGCGGGGGGGATGCTCGTCGTGGTCACGCATGCCGATGCGGTGGCCGCCCGAGTCGGCACCGTC
>JBIKKQ010000001.1:0-75888 GCA_044360305.1 Pirellulales bacterium | reverse complement strand
CCTCGCCGCCCGGCTCGGCCACGCCGCCCCCGCGGCCCGGCCGCTGGTGGCCTTCGTGGGCCGGCTGGCGGAGCAGAAGGGGGTGACGCTCGTGCTGGAGATGCTCGGCCGGATGGCCGGCGGCGGCCGGGCGCAGTTCGTGGTCCTCGGCACAGGCAACAACGGCTACGAGGAGGCGCTGCGCCGCATGGCCGCGTCGTATCCGGGGACGATCGACCTGCTCCTCGCCTTCGACGAGGGGCTGGCGCACCTCGTGCAGGCCGCGGCCGACATCATGCTCGTGCCGAGCCTCTACGAGCCTTGCGGGCTGACGCAGCTCTACGCCCTGCGGTATGGCACGATCCCCGTGGTCCGGGCCACCGGCGGTCTCGTCGACACGGTCGTGGACACGAATCCCGACACGCTCCGCGCCGGCACGGCGAGCGGGTTCGTGTTCGAGCACTTCGACGCCGGGGCACTGGAGCACGCGCTGACGCGGGCCCTCGACGCCCACGCGGATCGACCGCTGTGGGACGGCCTCGTCCGGCGCGGCATGCGGCAGGACTGGTCGTGGGAGGCGAGCGCCCGCGAGTATCTCCGGCTCTACGAGCGGACCTGCGCCGCCCCGCCGGCCGCGTGCGACTGAGCGGCGGATGACCGGCGCGGCGCGATCGGGCCGCGGGGAACGGGGTGCCGTGGCCACCGCGGTTTCTCCAGGTTGCCCCGCCGTGCCGCCGAACGGCCCGCGGGGACGCGCGGCGCGGGTTTTTCCGATCCTTGCCGGGACGGCCGCCGATAGAGTCTGCATGCTCACACGCAGTGAACGAAACTGGCTGGCGGTGTTCGTCGTGGTCGCGGTCTGCGTGCCGGCGGGCGCGAGCGCGGCTGGACACGCCTGCCGCGGCTGCCGCGGTGCCACGACACCCTGCGGCGACACCGGCTGCGGTCCGCGGTATCACGGCGCGGTTCACGATGAACCGAACACGCCCGATCCCTGCGATGCCTGCAACCGCTGGCGTGGCTGCAACGGCGTCCGGCAGTCGGCCGATATGCTCGCCCCCTGGCAACTGCCCCCCGGCCGCGGCTTCCAGAGCCCGGAACAGGTGGGCTGGTGGAGCGGACCCTGCAGGACGTGCGGGCCCCGGGTCGCGGGGCACTGAGCCGATCCCCGCACCGTTCCCGCCGCACCGTCCGGTCGCCGGGTCGATCAGCGGCGCGTCGCTTCCTGCCGCACGCTCTCGTAGGCCAGCACGGCGGCCGTGGCCGACAGGTTGAGGCTGTCGGCACTGCCGCGCATCGGCAGCCGGATCGACTCCAGCGCGATCGTGCCCGCCGCGGCGGCCGCGGCCCAGGCGGACGAGATGCCGTGGGCCTCCGAGCCGAGGAGGATCGCCGTGCCGCCGGCGAGCGCGGCCTCGTGCCAGAGCCGATCCCCCTGCGGCCTGGCCGCCACCACCCGCCGCCCCTGGGCCGCGCACCAGCGGATCGCTTCGGCCGTGGAGGCCACGGCCAGCGGCACGCTGAACACGGTGCCGAGGCTCGCGCGGATGACGGCGGGATTGGCCGGATCGGTGCGGCCGTCGCAGACGACCACGCCCGCCAGTCCGGCCGCGTCGGCGGTGCGGAGGATCGCGCCGAGGTTCCCCGGCTTCTCGACGCCCTCGACGAGGAGCACCGGCCGCTGCGGCGGCAGCGCCGCCGTCGCCAGCCCCGGGCAGGCGAAGCGGACGACGCCCACCACCCCCTCGTTGCGGTCGCCGAAGGCGATCCGCGCGAACGGCCGCGGTCCGAGGGCCACGATCCGCGTGCCGCGGTCGGCGAGCGTGACGACCCACGGGCCGACGGCGTCGGCCAGCGCGGCGACCGCGGGCTCCGCGGCGCCGAACAGCCGGGCATCGACGAACAGTTCCGGCACCGGCAGGCCGCCGGCGACCGCGCGGGAGAGTTCGCGCCGGCCGTCCACGAGCGTGAGATCGCCGGCCCGCCGGCCGGTCGCGGTCCGCAGGGCCGCGATCTGGCGCAGCCGGGGATTCGTCGGGCTGGTGATCGTCTCGATCCGCGTCATGGCCCGGCCTCCGCTGGTCCGCCGGTGGGGCCGCGGGCAAAGCTGCCGAGTTCGAGATCGCGGCCGGTGTCGTCGCGGCAGGTCAGCGGTCCGCTTTCAAGCGCCGGTGCCGGGCGGCCGTCCGCGGCGAACGCCTCGGCGAGCGTGGCCCGGAGCCGGGCGTGGTTCCAGCCCGGCGAATGACAGGTGAGCAGGATCGGGCCCGGGGCCGCGGCCGGCGTCAGCAGGCCGACCGTCGCGTGCACCAGCGGCACGAGATCGGCGTCGATCGCGAACGGCTGGCCGCGCGGTCCATGCCCCCAGGAGGGCGGGTCAAGGACGACGCCCGCATAGGTCGAGCCACGCCTGGCCTCGCGGGTGACGAACGTCGCCGCATCCTCGCAGAGCCAGCGGATCGGCCGGTCGTCGAGCCCGGACGCCGCGGCGTTGCGCCGGGCCAGCGCGATCGCCTGCCGGGAGGCATCGACGTGCACGACCTCGGCCCCCGCCGCGGCCAGGGCCAGCGTGGCGGCACCGGAGTGGCCGAAGAGAGACAACACCCGCATTCCCGGCAGCGCGGCGCGGGCCAGCCAGCGCCATTGCTCCACCTGTTCGAGAAATACGCCGACCTGGCCGGATGCCGCGGGCCTCACCTCGAGGCTGATCGTCCGCGGGGCGAGCGGCACCTCGATCCGCCACGGGGAGGGTACGGCCGTGCGAAATTCCCAGCGGCCGGGGGCCGTGCCAGGGGCCGGGGGCCGGCCGGTCGGCGCTTCAGCCTCGTGAAACACGGCACCGGTCCCACGCCACGCCTCCGGGCTGGCGTGCCGGACCCGGGCCTGGGGAAGCGGCCGGTCCACGAGCAGTCCGCCGAGTCGCTCCAACCGCCTGCCGCGGCCGCGGGAATCGAGGCCGAAATCGACGAGGGCGGGGTCGCGAAACCTGTCCGGGGCTGGGCCGTTCATATCTCGGAAGGATACCGGCGGCGGCGCTGCGGCGCCCCGGCCGCCGGTTTTTTTCGCTCCCGCTCAGTTTTTCGCTCCCCACCTAGCGTTTTGTAAGGAGGTTTCCCATGCGTCGCGTCATTCCGGCCCTGCTCGTGGTCGGCGGCATCCTGCTCGTGCCGTATCTGATCGGCAGGCTGAACATGGCACTCGCCGACGGTGACCAGGGCCCCTTCGACCCAGAGCCGTTCCCGGGGCAGGTGTCGGTGGAGGCCACGGGCGGCATGGACGACGACGACCTTGGGCCGGACGACTCGACGTATGCGGTCGCTGACGAGGACCGTGGGGAGGCCGGGGACGGCGACCGTGGGGAACGGCGCCGTCCTCGCCATCACCACCGGCCGCCGCACCACGGCGGTCACGGATACCACGACGGACCCCCGCATCATGACCGGCATGGCCACCGTGGCCCCCCCGGTCCGCCGCCGTGGCATCACCATGCCATGCGCCGGCTCGACGACATCATCGACCGGCTGGCGAAGATCGAGGCGAAACTCGGCATCGAGGATCCGGCTCCGGTCCGTCGCGAGCGCCGACCGCGCCCGGAAGGATGGGATGAGGGCCGCCCCGGGGCAGGGTCGGACCGTCCTGAGCGGCGGGGGCCGCCGGATGAGATGCGGCGCGCGTGGGAGGAGCGGGTCGAAGAGGGACGGCGCCGGATGGAGGATGCGCGGCGCCGGTTCCGCGACATGGAAGAACGGGTCAAGAAGCTCGAGGCTGAAATCGAGCGTCTCAAGGCCGAAAAAACCGGTCCCTGACGCCGACGGGGGGCCGCGGCTCGATTGCGAGCCGCGGCCGTGGGGCGTAGACTTTCACGAGTCCGGCCTGCCCGCGTGAGCCCCGCCATGCCCCGATCGACTTCCCGGCCGTCGAACGCGGCCGTCGTCACCGCCCTCGTCGCCCTGATCGCCTTCGCACCGCGTCCGTCCGCCTGTGCCGAAGACAAGGTGGTGGTTCGGGGGAACGTCGGGAATGGCGTCGAGGTTTTTGATCTGGACCACGACATCATCGTCGAAGGAGCTGAGGACGGGCCGCAACCGGCTGCCGGAAACGGCGGCGGCTTTTTCGGGGTTTTTCGCGGCTTCTTCAACCCGCGGAACGCTGTTCCCGACCTTCCCGTCGATCTGGAGGGGGGGGACGACGGGCCGATGCCCGATGATCCGGAGAAGGCCGCGGCCTGGCAGCAGCGGCAGCAGATGCGCCAGCAGGCCGGTCAGATGGTGCAGTGGCTCCAGCCGATCCTGTATGCGGAACTGGAACTGGTCCGGAATGCCTGCGGCGACCTGCCGGGGGAAACCCGCGGCAAGCTGCTGGCCGCGGGCCGCAAGGCCGTGAACGCGGCCGCCGTCGCGTTCGCAAAACAACAGATGGGCGGCGGGGCGTTTGGCGGTGACGGGGCGAACACCGATCCGAAGAAGTTGATCCGCGAGTCGGTGGGGCGGGCCGTGAAGGCCCACGTTCCGGCCGAGGGCTGCGCCGCTTACGAGCGGCAGGTCGCCCTGCGGTCGGTTCGGCGCGAGCGTGCCGGCCGCGACCGGATCGTCCGCGTCCTCGACAAGCAGCTCGCGCTCACCCCCGAGCAGCAGCGGGCCATCGAAGCCGATCTCGAGAAGAAATGGGACGCTGGCTGGCCGTGGGCGATTGACACTCAGGGCATGGAGATCAACGGCTACCGGCCGGCCCCCGACTACGCCTCCGCCTGCATCCTGCCGCACCTCGACGAGCAGCAGCGGGGGGCGTGGCAATCGTGGTGCACCGCCGCCGGCGTCCGCGAGCATGGCCTGCAGAACTGGGGGAACAACTGGAACTTCGGCGGCCATCAGGGACTCGACCTCGACGCATGGTGGGGCAAATGATCGGCCGGCGGGCTCGGTGTGCGCAACCGGCCGGTGCCCTGGTGGCCATCGTCGTCTTGCTCCTCGCCATCGGGCCGGTGGTGCGGGCCGTCGACGACGAGGTCGTCCAGCAGCGTGAGCAGCAGGCGGACGAATCGGAGTCGAACCTCCACCCACTCGATCAGCAGTTCGACCAGATCGTGTTCGGGAATCAGCCGGGCTGGATGGGGGACGGTCGGCAGGACGGGGAGCAGCAGGTCGCCGGCGGTCGCGACGTGCTGGCCGCGGCCGGTCGGGTCGCCGACAGGCGGCTGGCTTCGATCGCGCGGGCCTGCGGGCTGAGCCGGTCACAGACCCGGGCCCTGCGGCTGGCGATGGAATCGGACATCCGGCGGATGGCCGACGTTGTCGAGCGGGAACGGGCGAAGTACGAGGGTGTCGTCGTCGATCTCAACGACCCGGCCGGACAGCGCCGGTTCAACCTCCTGCAGCAGGATGCCTCCCGCGCCCGCGAGCGGGTGAAGGGCCTGTTCGAGTCGGACTCGCTGTTCCGCAAGGCGATCGGCACCGTCCTCGACGAATCGCAGGCCGGCAAACTGGCCGGCAGCCGTGACCGGCAGCGGACCCTGCTCTGGAAGTCGCTCGTGCTCACGGTGATGCTCGACCTCGACGACCGGCTGGGGCTCGATCAGGCCCAGTCGGACGCGATCGAGCGGCTGCTGCTGGAGAAGGTTCCGGCGCTGCGGGTGGATCCGGTGCCGGCGGAAATCGAGCAGCAGCACATGCAGCAGATGATCGTGTTCGCGATGCTGGCGCAGGCCGATCAGCAGCGACTCAAGGCCGCCGTCAGCCCCCGGCAGTGGCGGGTGCTGTCGCAACACGTCCAGGGGGGGCGGGGCAACATGGCGATGCTGCGAGCGCAAGGCCTGTTGGAAAAGTCCGACAAGTGATGCGGACGTCCGGCGACGGGGCATCGGCGGCCCCGAGACGCCCGCGGATCCCGTGCGAGCGGTTCAGCCGCGCTGCGACCGGGGGCCGCGCCGATGCGGGGCGGCGGGGGGCGCAGGCAGGTCGAACTCGCGCCACGCCGTCGCCGCCCGTTTGCGCACCGCCGCGATCATCCGCTTCCAGTGCGGGGCGAGGAACGGCGGGGCCACGAGGCCGCGGGCCGCATACGATCCGGTCGCCGCGGCGAGATCCAGCCGGGCTGCGATGATCGCCTCGTGGGCGTTGTCGGCCAGGGCCAGCACCCGCTCGTCAGGGGCGACGATCTTCGAGTCCCCCGCCGACCACAGGCCACCCCCCTGCGGCCCCACCGAGTTGGCGAACACGTAGTAGGCCGCGTTCTCGAAGGCCCGGGCCACGATGCCGTCGTGCCCGCCGCGCTTCCGCCGGGAGACGGCCAGCGGGTCGAGGCCGGCGTTGGGGTGGAAGATGACCCGCGCCCCGGCCATGACCGCCAGCCGGGGGAGTTCCGGATAGCGGCGCTCGTGGCAGATGATCGCCGTCGCCGGCACGCCGTCGATCGTGAACAGGGCGACCGCGTCGCCCGGCGCGAAGCAGCGCCGGTCGAGGTCGGTGAGCTGGCACTTGGCGTAGCAGGAGGTGGCGACGCCGGCGCGGTCGAAGACCACGAGACCGTTGCAGAGCTGCCGACCGCGGAACACCGGCGAGCCGACGAGGAGGTTGACCCGGTGACGGGCGGCGCTGGCCGCCACGGCCGCCAGCGCGTCGCGGACGTCCGCCGGCGTGAGACTGGAGAAGTCGTACGAGTAGCCGGTGGTGGCGCACTCGGGCAGGAGCACGGCGTCGGCGCCGCCGGCCGCGGCCGCGCCGACCAGCCGGTCGATCGTCGCCAGATTCCCGGCGATCGTGCCGGCGAACCGCATCTGCACGGCCGCCACCCGCAGTTCGCCGCGCGGAGCGGTCCCCGCGGCCGCTCTCCGACGCTTCGTCTCCATCGCCGCCACCTCCCGTGCCGCGGTGTCCGTCGCCGCCAGATCGCCCAGAGTACCCAATCCGCGGACCCGTCGTTTGCCGACCCCGGTCCCCTCATGCCGCGCGACCGGAAGGGACGATACAACCCGCAGGGTCGTGCCCCCTGCCTGCGTCAGAGGACCGGATTCATGTCGCCGTCATCGGCCGCCGTCGTGTCGCCCCCGGGGCTCGTCTCCTGGCTCGTCGGCCAGGTGGCGAATCTCGGCGGCTTCACCATGGGGTGGATCGCGGGCGTCGGCGACGTGGTCCTGTTCGCCTGTCGGACGCTGGGCTGGATCCTCGCCCGGCGGCAGCGCCGCGACGTCCTCCTGCCGGCGTTCTACGGCATCGGCGTGCTCTCGTTGCCGGTCGTGGCCCTGACCGGCCTGTTCATCGGCATGGTGCTCGCCGTGCAGAGCTTCGCGCAGTTCAAGGCACTCGGCCTGGAGACGCGGCTCGGGTCGGTGATCAACCTGTCGCTGGTCCGGGAACTGGGGCCGGTGCTCGCCGCGACGATGCTCGCCGGCCGCGTCGGCAGCGCGATGGCGGCCGAACTGGGCACGATGCGGGTCACGGAGCAGATCGACGCCCTGGAGAGCATGGGGGCCAACCCGATCTACTACCTGGTCGTGCCCCGGTTCCTCGGCTGCCTCGTGCTCATCCCGTCGCTCACCGTGATGGCCGACTTCATGGGCGTGCTCGGCGGCTATCTGTATTCGCACGTCCTCCTCGGGATCGACTACCACCACTACTGGGAGAATTCCCGCGAGTACGTCGATGCCTTCGACTTCCTGATGGGGATCTTCAAGAGCCTGTTCTTCGGCGCCGCGATCGCGCTGGTGAGCTGTCACCACGGCTTCCACTGCGCCCACGGCGCCGAGGGTGTGGGGCGGGCCGCGACCAACGCCTTCGTCCACTCCTTCGTGCTCATCCTCCTGCTCGACCTGTTCCTGGGCATCGGGCTCAACAACGTCCACGACTTCTTCCGGCCCGATGGTCCCCGCCGACTGCTCTGAGCCTCCGCCACCGTCGCACCCCAGCCATGCCCGTCGCCGCACCAGCCACCGCTCCCCCGGCCGCCGCCGGTTCGCCCCCCGCGCTGCGGGTCGTCGGGCTCGGCGTCCGGTTCGGCAGCCAGCAGGTGCTGCGCGACATCGACCTGGAGATTCCCACGGGCGAGACGCTGGTGGTGCTCGGCGAGAGCGGCTGCGGCAAGACCGTGCTCCTGAAGACGCTCATCGGCCTCGTCCGGCCGACCACGGGGGACGTGCAGTTCGCCGGGGATTCGCTCAGCCGGATGAACGACCGCCAGCTCGCCCTGCTGCGGACGAAGTACGGGTTCGTGTTCCAGGGGGCGGCCCTGTTCGACAGCCACACGATCGCCGACAACATCGCCTTCCCGATGCGCGAGCACACCCGGCTCCCGGCCGCCGAGATCGGCGCCGTCGTGACGGCGCTGGTGGACGAGGTCGGCCTGCCGCGGTCGGTGCTGGGGAAGAAGCCGGTCGAGCTCTCGGGGGGCATGCGCAAGCGGGCCGGCCTCGCCCGGGCGCTGGCCCTCGATCCAACCGTCGTGCTCTACGACGAGCCCACGACCGGGCTCGATCCGATCATGACCGACGTCATCAACGAGTTGATCCTCCGGGTGCGGAACCGGCCGCAGGTGACGAGCGTCGTGGTGACGCACGACATGCAGACGGCCCGCAAGGTCGCCGACCGGATCATCATGCTCTACCCGGCGTTTCGCCTCCGGCCCGACGAACCGCAGATCATCTTCAGCGGCACGCCGGACGAACTCGACCGCTGCGCGGATCCGCGGGTCCGGCAGTTCGTCGAGGGGCGGGCGGGAAGCCGGCTCACGGAATTGCAGCAGGAGCAGGGGATCGGGCCGGCGGCGAACGCCGCGGCCGGGGAGGAGGAGGCATGAACGACCGCGTCGTGGAGTTCCGGGTGGGCGTCATGGTGCTGGCCACCGCGATCATCGCCGGCATCCTCGTGGTGCTGTTCGGCGACCTGCCGTCGCTGGTTCAGGCGACCTACCCGCTGAAGATGACCTTCGAGGATGCCCGCGGCATCGCCACCGGCACGCCGGTGCGGAAGAACGGGATCCTCGTCGGCCGCGTAGCGAGCGTGACGCTCGAAGCGGCGGGGGGGGCCAATGTCGTCGCCGACATCGACTCCCACATCAGCATCTACCGCGACGAACAGCCGCGGATCGCCAGCACGCTGCTCGGGGACGCGGAGATCCAGCTCGTGCCCGGCACCACCCGGCCGCCACGGCAGCCGGTGGCGGCCGACGAGGTGCTGGTCGGCGCCGCCTCCCGCGATCCGTTCGAGGTGTTCGCCACGCTGGAGCCGAAGATGGGGCGGGCGCTCGACTCGCTCACCGAGGCCAGCGCCGCGGTGACGAAGCTGTCGGCCAACGTGGACAAAATGCTGCTCGGCGACGACGACCGGTTCGAGAAGCTGGTCCGCAAGACCGAGGCGGCGCTCGACGCCTTCAGCGTCGCCATGACGAACATCAATGACGTCATGGGAGACCCGCAGGCCCGGGCCAAGATCAAGGAGACGCTCGACGGCCTGCCGAACGTGATCGCCGACCTGCGGACGACCGTGAAGGGGATCGGCACCACGATCGACACGGCGGACCGCAACCTGCGGAACCTCGAGGGGCTGACGCGGCCGCTGGGCGAGCGCGGGGAGGGGATGGTGGCCTCGATCGACAAGACGATCGGCCGGCTCGACGAGGTGATCAGCCAGGCGGTGGCGTTCACGCGGGCTCTCAACGAGTCGCAGGGGACGCTCGGCAAGCTGGTCCGTGACCCGCAGGTCTACGACGACCTCGCCCAGGCGGCCGACAACGTCAACCGGCTGACCCGGGAACTCCGGCCGATCGTCAACGACGTCCGCGTGTTCACCGACAAGATCGCCCGCCATCCCGAGCAGCTCGGGGTGAAGGGGGCGCTCGACCGGCGGCCGGGCCTGAAGTGAGTTGCATGTGGTGCGGCTGTGAAGCCCTCCATGGCCTTCACAGCCTTGGCCCGACACGGGCACAGCGCAAGGCGTGCCCGGTCGGGCAGCGCCTCGCATCCCGCGAGGCGAAGAGAACGCTCCTCTTCTGCCGCTCGTGCCGAGCCGGTCGGTGGCACGCGCAGGAGCCGGTGCACTTTGACTGCACCGCAGGACGCACCAGCACGCTGGAGGACGCAACGGCAAAGTCCGCCGGCGACGAGCATGTCACCGACCGGCGGAGCATTTGTCGTCAGCCTCGCAGGTGCGATATTCACACTCCCACGGGCAGCGACGCGTCGGCGTCGATGATCCGCAGGTACTCGGCGATGTACTCCCCGTAGCGGGCCTTCACGTCGCTGGCCAGATGGCGATAGCCGGCGATCCGGCCGCGGCAGGTCTTCTCGCCGCAGCGGCACGGGCCGCCGAGGTGCGCGACCTCGTACTCAAAGGTGTCGTAATCCACCGTGATCTCCTCGCCGGCCGCGATCGGCCGCAGGGCGCGGATCTCGATCTGCCGGACGCCGGAGCGGATCACCACCCCGCAGTTCGGCTCGCAGGAATGATTGACGAGGACCGCCACGCCGTCCGGGACGATGTGCATCGCCACGTCCACCTGGATCGTGTGCTGCGACCGCTGCCCGGCCTGCTCACCCCAGGTCTTGATGATCGACTCGCCCGCCGCGATGTCGCGGACGGCGGCGACCCCGAGGCCGAGTTTGCCGGCCCGCACCTCGACCGGCTCGCCCGGCTGCGGAGCCCGCTCGCCGAGGCCGTGGGCCGCCGGGCCGGCGAGCTCGTCGAACGACAGCTCGCGCAGGCGGCTCCCGTACCGTTCCGTCAGCCAGGGGAGCGTCTGCTCCACCGTGTCCGGCTGGAGGAGCACGAGGTCGCCGGCCGTCGCCGCGTCGAGCACCAGGGCGGCGGCCTCGGCCCACGTGCCCCCGGCCTCGACCGTCACCGGCCGCTCGGCGGCCATCCCCTCGGCGATACCTTGGGAAATCAGCCGCGTGATCTCCCCCGGCTGCCGGCCGCGGATGTAGGCATCCTCGTAGATCACCACGCGCTCGAACGACCGGCCGAGCAGCCGGCCCTGGGTGATCAGGTCCTCGTCACGGCGATCGCCGGCCGCGGAGTAGACGGCGATCCGGCGGGCATGGGGCAGCTTCTCCATCGCCAGGCAGATCTGCTCCAGCGAGGGCACGTTGTGGCCGTAGTCGACCACGATCGACGCCCCCTCGAGGTCGAGGAGATTGAAGCGGCCGGGTGAGCCGGTCGCGCCGCGGGAGAAACTCTCCAGGCCGAGGCGGACGAGTTCCAGCGGCACGCCCATGCGCCAGGCTGCGGCGGCACTGGCGAGCACGTTCTCCACCTGGAACGACACCAGGCCGCGATGCACCAGCGGCACCCGGTCGAGGTGCGCGAGCCGCGTCTCGCGCGGGCCGTCGCAGAGCACGATCCAGCCATCCCGCAGTGTCGCCGCCAGGCCGCCCTGCGCCAGGTGCTCGACGATCACCGGATTGGCGGGGTCGAGGCCGAAATACACCACCTGCCCCTTGCACCACTTCTTCATGGCGACGACGAGCGGATCGGCCGCGTTGAGCACCGCCGCCCCGCCCGGTCGCACCGCGGCCACGATCGCCCCCTTCACCCAAGCGATCTGCTCGGGCGTGTCGATCTCCCCGATGCCGAGGTGATCGCCGGAGGCGATGTTCGTGACGACGGCGACGTCGCACTTGTCGAAGCCGCAGCCCTCGCGCAGGATGCCGCCGCGGGCCGTTTCCAAGACCGCCGCGGTGACCGCAGGGTTGGCCAGCACGCGCCGGGCGCTCTTCGGCCCACTGCAGTCCCCCGTGTCGATCGCCCGGCCGCCGATCGAGACGCACTCGGTGCAGGTCATCCCCACCGTGCCGCCCCCCATTCCGCTGAGGTGGGCGATCAGCCGCACAACCGTCGTCTTGCCGTTGGTGCCGGTGACCGCCGCGGTCGGAATCCGGCCGTCGTCCCCTGGCGCGAAGAGCATGTCCACGATCGCAGCCCCGACGTTCCGCGGCGTGCCCACGGTCGGCTCGAGGTGCATCCGCAGGCCGGGTGAGGCGTTGACCTCGATGACCACGCCGCGCTGCTCGAGCGGCTGGCCGATGTCGGCGGTGACGAGGTCGATGCCCGCCACGTCGAGGCCGATGACCCGAGCTGCCTCGACCGCCCGGGCCGCCACCTCGGGATGGACGAGATCGGTGACGTCCTCCGAGGTGCCGCCGGTGCTGAGATTCGCGCTCTGCCGGAGCAGGACCGTCCGCCCAGCCTCCACCACGCTGTCCACGGACAGCCCCTGCTCGGCCAGCACGCCAAGGGCCACCTCGTCGAGGAGCACGGGACTGAGCACGCCCGCGTGGTCGCCGCAGCGGCGCGGGTCCTCGTTGACGGCGTCCACGAGCTGGCGGACGGTGGCGCTGCCGTCACCCGTCACGATCGGCGGGTGCCGCCGGGCGGCGGCCACCAATCGACCGCCGACGACGAGCACGCGGTAGTCGCCGCCGGCGACGAACCGTTCCACGACCACGGCCCGCTCGCCGGCATGGGCGACGTGCCAGGCCCGCTCGACATCCGCCCGGGTGTTGAGGTTCACCGACACACCCTTGCCCTGGTTGCCGTACCGCGGCTTGACCACCACCGGGAGGCCGATCTCCTCGGCCGCGGCCCAGGCGGCCTCCGGCGAGTCGGCCGGCTGGCCTTCGGCCACCGGGATGCCGGACTGGGAGAGGAGCGCGCGGGTCAGGTCCTTGTCCTGGGCGATCGTCTCGGCGATGGCGCCGGTGCGGTCGGTCTCGGCGGCGAGGATGCGGCGCTGCTTCGCGCCCTGGCCGAGGCGGACGAGCGAGCCGGCCGTCAGCCTGGTGGCGGGGATGCCACGGGCCGCCGCGGCCTCGACGATCGATCGCGTGCTCGGCCCGAGCTGCTCGTCGAGGAGCAGTTTGCGGAGCCGCTTGATCTCGGTCGGGACGTCGAATTCGGAGCCGTCGATCGCCGCCAGCAGGAGCCGCCGGGCGGTGTGCAGGCACTCGATGCCGAACGCCTCCTCCTTGTACTCGACCGCCACCTTGTAGACGCCTGGGGTGTTGGTCTCGCGGGCCCGGCCGAAGCCCACCGGCGTGCCGGCGAGCGTCTGCAGTTCCAGCGTGACATGCTCGAGGATGTGCCCCATCCAGGTGCCGCGCCGGAGCCGCTCGAAGAACCCGCCGCGCTCGCCGATCGAGCAGCGGTGCTCGATCATGCTCGGCAGCCAGGCCATGAGCCGGTCGTTGAAGCCGGGAAGCGTGTCGGAGGGACATTCCTCGAGCCGGCCGATATCGAGCCAGACTTCGAGGCAGGGGAAACTGGCCCATTGATTGGGGCCGCGGAGGACCTTGAGCGACTTAATCTCCATGGGAGG
This sequence comes from Pirellulales bacterium, assembly GCA_044360305.1. Lineage (GTDB taxonomy): Bacteria > Planctomycetota > Planctomycetia > Pirellulales > UBA1268 > QWPN01. The sequence continues at coordinate 62,607 of JBIKKQ010000001.1, read as the reverse complement.
GCGTGATGCTCTTCGTTAGGCTCGACGCAGACGCGTGCGTGGGCCTGGTCGTGTGCGCCTCCTCCAGCCGCGGGACGTTCCGACGGATGGTTCTGGAAAGGAGGTCGCACGGGTCACAACGGGGCTGCACAGGCGCGTCGCCTGCACAGTCCTGCCTGCTGGCGCAGGCATCCGTACGAACCCGACGTGGTGGGTGTGCGTCAGGGCGGCTGGCAATCCGGAGCCGCGGGAGAGATGCCGCCGCTGAAGACAGCTTTCGGCAGCAGGAGGGCCTTCGGAACGCGAAGGCCGCTGGACAACGAGAGGAACGCGTAACCGACCGACAATCGACCGGCCGAGGTGGCCATGGGAGGGATGAATTCCTACACCGCCAGGCCGGTTGTCACCGCCGCACGCCACACGGACGCGCGTTCGCTTGCGGTTTCCGTTCCTCGCGGCACCTTGAATCCGACTCCGGCAACGCCCGTCTTGCGGACGCGCGATGCCGTCTCGGCCGCGAAGCTCATGGCGACTGAACGCCACTCCCTCCGCGAGCCGATGGAAAAAGTCTACGCTTCCATCGACCGGGTGCGAAACTTTTTCCGTCGCGGTCCTCCGAATGCACGTGGCGTGCCGGATGTCCACGCATGCCCGGATTTCCGTGACCGACGCGGGGAATAGCCGCGATCCGGTGGACCACGAGCCGCGACTCATTGAAGAATCGACAATTCCGCGGTCTGATCCGGGGGCCGGATGGGGGACGGGTGGGAAAAAATTGCACATCGAGCGGGCCACGCAGTGCGGCCGGTGCACGAGCACCGACCGTCCAGCCGCATCCCTGTGTTTCGTGGCCCGCGCCACTTCCTTGCCACAAAGATCCGGTAATTTAGGTATGTTCGGCAAGCAACGCAAGTTTCTGAGGGCCGGCTGCCGCCGGGGGTTTCCGGCGGAAAAACCGGCATGGCAGCTCTTTTCCCACCGTTTTTCGCCCCCGTCCGGTCCGTCGCACCCCGTGGATGATGGTGATGGCACCCCAGCCAACCCGACCTGAAACGCACGGCCCCGGCGGGGCCGCCGACGAGCCGGGCGGGCTTCCGTGGGGGGGCCGCGTCGGTCTCGAACCGGGCGAGACCCTCCTCGCCACCTGCCGCTTCGATCTCGACGCGCGACTCCAATTCGCGGACGGCTGGATCGCGCTCACCGACCGGCGGTTGATCGCCGATACTCCCGCCTCAGCCGACCAGGCGGCCGCCGGTCCGGGGCCGGGATCGTGGCCGATCGACGACCAGACGCACCTCGACGCGCACGTCCGCGGGGCGGTCGGTCGCATCGAGTTGGCCCAGCGCGGCCGGATCGTGGCTCGCTGGCTGTTCTCGCTCGCCCGCGCGAAGGGCGTGCATGCCCTCGAAGACGCCTTCGACACCCTGCGGTCGGGCGTCAGCCGGGAAGCCGCCGTGGAGGCGGAAGCCCGGCCGCCGGTCGCCGACGATGGCAGCGCGGGGGACCGCGAGACGGCGGACGAGTCGGCGTCGCTGGCGGCCGCGGCCGGCCGCCGTGGCGACGAGGACGGTTTCGCCGCCGCCGGCGGCGACGCCTCGTGGCGGGCGCTGGTCCGCGTGCTCACGTTCGCCCGTCCCTTCGCCGGGATGGCCCTGCTCGGTGCGGTGCTGTCGCTGGCCGGCACGGCCGCGGCGCTGGTGCCTCCGTACCTGACGATGCCGCTGGTGGACGACGTGCTCATCCCCCGCCAGAACGGCCAGTCGGTGCCGTTTGCGCTCGTGTGGTGGTATCTCGCCGGCCTGCTGGCGGCCGCCGTCGCGGCCTGGCTGCTGTCGTGGGCGCAGATGTGGACGCTCGCCTGGGTGAGCGAGCGGATCGCCGCCGGCCTGCGCACCCGCACCTACGCCCACATGCAGTCCCTGTCGCTCGACTTCTTCCAGGCGCGGCGGACGGGCGACCTGATGTCGCGGGTGGGGAGCGACACCGACAAGATCAACATCTTCCTGTCGGTGAACCTGATCGAGTTCGCCTCCAACGTCATGCTCCTCGTGCTGACGGCGGCCGTGCTCGTCTGGCTGAGCCCGCTCCTCGCCCTGCTGACGCTGGTGCCGTTTCCGTTCGTGGTCTGGCTGGTGTACGCCGTCCGCGAGCGGCTGCGCCGCGGATTCGGCCGGGCGAGCGTGGCCTGGGGCGACATGACGAGCGTGCTCGCCGACACGATTCCCGGCATCCGCGTCGTCAAGGCGTTCGCCCAGGAGTCGCGGGAGATCGACCGGTTTCGCGCCGCCAACGACCGGGTGCTGGAGGCCAACGACCGGGTGAACGTCGTCTGGGCGTTCTTCGGTCCGCTGGTCAGCCTGTTCAGCGAGATCGGCCTGCTGGTGGTGTGGGCGGCGGGCGCCTGGCTGGTGTTCGACGGCGGCGTGACCGTCGGCAAGCTGACCGCGTTCCTCGCCTACATCGCCCGCTTCTACGGCCGCGTCGAGTCGATGATCCGCATGGTGCCGGCGACGCAGCGGGCCGCGGCCAGCGCCCAGCGGATCTTCGAGATCCTCGACTGCCGGCCAACGGTCGCCGAGGCGGCCCGGCCGCAGCGGCCGGGCCGGGTCAAGGGGCGTATCGAGATCGCCGGGGTGCACTTCCGCTACGGGTCGCGCGAGGTGCTCCACGGCATCGATCTGGTCATCGAGCCGGGGGAGATGATCGGCCTCGTGGGCACGAGCGGATCGGGGAAGTCGACGCTCGCCAACCTCGTGTGCAGGTTCTACGACCCGTCCAGCGGCTCGATCCGGGTGGACGGCGTCGATCTGCGGGAACTGGCGATCGCCGACTACCACCGCAACCTCGGCTGCGTGCTCCAGGAGCCGTTCCTGTTCTTTGGCACGATCGCGGAGAACATCGCCTACGGACGGCCGGACGCGTCGCGCGAGAGCATCGTGGAGGCGGCCCGGGCGGCCGGGGCGCACGACTTCATCCTCGCCCAGCCGCTGGCCTACGACTCGCGGCTCGGCGAGCGCGGCGGCGGCCTCTCCGGCGGGGAACGGCAGCGGCTGTCGATCGCCCGGGCGCTGCTCGTCGATCCGCGGATCCTCGTCCTCGACGAGGCCACGTCCTCGGTCGACGCCGAGACCGAGGCGATCATCCAGGCGGCGATCGACCGGCTGGTGACCGGGCGGACCACGATCGCCATTGCCCACCGGCTGTCGACGCTGCGCCGTGCGAACCGGCTGGTGGTCCTCGACGCCGGGCGGATCGTGGAGATGGGGACGCACGACGAGCTGCTGGCGGCCGACGGTGCCTATGCCCGGCTCTACCATGCCCAGATGAAGGCCGCCGAGGAGGCGGCCGGGTGCTGAACCGGGAGGACGACCGATGGCTGGTGGCGAGGTGACCACGGCGGCGGCGCGGGAGGGCTGGGTGCTGGAGCGACACCCCCACGGCCGCCTGGCCTTCGTCACGGCCGCGGGCCGCCGTCACGAGGCCGTGGACGTGCTCCGGGCCTTTCCGGTCAGCGCGCCCGAGGGACCGGTGGCCGTGGTGGCCGGCGACGGCGCCGAACTGGCCTGGATTCCCGCCCTCTCGGCCGTGGCCCCCGACCTGCGGTCGATGCTCGAGGCGGAGCTTGCCGAGCGCGAGTTCCTCCCCGTGATCGAGCGGATCGACGCCGTCTCCGACGGCGAGCCGGCCGAGTGGTGCGTGCACACCGACAGGGGGCCGGCCCGGTTCAAGGTGGCGGGAGTGGACGACATCGCCCGCGACGAGTCGGGGGGCGCGTACGTCAGCGACACCTTCGGTGTTCGCTACCGGATCGTGCAGGTGGCGGAACTCGACGCCCGGAGCCGGCGGCTGTTCGAGAAGATGTTCTGACCCCGCGCGACCGCGTCAGCTGGGGCTGCCCTCGGGGCCGGCGGCGGCGACCGGCTCGGCCGTCACCAGGCCCTTGAAGACGAGCTGCTTCTTGCCCGCCACCTCGACGCAGTCCACCTGGATCGTGTCCTTGCCGGTGAACTCGCCCTTGAGGAGCTCCTCGGAGACCGGGTCCTCGATGTAGTTCTCCAGGGCCCGACGCAGCGGCCGGGCGCCGAAGTCGGTGTCGGACCCCTTCTTGATGAGGAACTTCTTCGCCTCGTCGGTGAGCTCCAGACGCAGGCCGCGCTCGCCGAGCCGCTCGCGGACCTTCGCCAGCTCGATGTCGATCACCTGCTTGAGGTCCTCGACGGTGAGATGGTGGAACACGATCACGTCGTCGAGGCGGTTGAGGAACTCCGGCCGGAAGACCTTCTCGATCCGCTCGTTCACCCGGCTCTTCATGCTGTCGTAGCTCGCGTCGCCGTCGGGCTTCTGGAAGCCGAAGGCCGACTCGTTCTTGATCGCCTCGGCCCCGGCGTTCGTCGTCATGATGATGATCGTGTTGCGGAAGTCGACGTTGCGGCCGAAGGAGTCGGTCAGCCGCCCCTCCTCCATCACCTGGAGCAGCATGTTGAACACGTCCGGATGGGCCTTCTCGATCTCGTCGAGCAGGACCACGGCGTAGGGCCGGCGCCGGATCTTCTCCGTCAGCTGCCCCCCCTCCTCGAAGCCGACGTAGCCCGGGGGCGCCCCGATCAGCCGGCTGACGTTGTGCTTCTCCATGTACTCGCTCATGTCGATCTGGATGAGCGCGTCGGCGTCGCCGAACATGAACTGCGCCAGCGCCTTGGCGAGCAGCGTCTTGCCCACGCCGGTCGGCCCGGCGAAGACAAACGAGCCGATCGGCCGCTTCGGATCCTTGAGTCCCGATCGGCTGCGCCGCACCGCCTTGGAGATGCTCTTGATCGCCGCATCCTGGCCGATGACCTTCTTGTGCAGCTCCGCCTCCATCCCCATCAGCCGCTGCTGGTCCTCGGTGCTCATCCGCGTCAGCGGGATGCCGGTCATCCGCGAGACCACCTCGGCCACGACCTCGTCGTCCACGACGCCGTCGGCCTCGCGGCTCTTGTCCCGCCAGTCGCGGGTCATCGACTGCTTCTTCTTCTTGAGCTTGTCGGCCTGGTCGCGGAGGGCGGCTGCCTTCTCGAAGTCCTGATTGGCGACCGCCTCCTCCTTCTCCTTGTTGAGCCGCTCGACCTCCTCGTCGATCTCCTTGAGGTCCGGCGGCTTGGTCATCGCCTTGAGCCGGACCCGGGCGCCGGCCTCGTCGATGACGTCGATCGCCTTGTCCGGCAGGCAGCGGCCGGTGATATAGCGGCTGGAGAGATCGACGGCGGCCTCGAGGGCGGCGTCGCTGATCGTCACCCGGTGGTGGCTTTCGTACCGGTCGCGCAGCCCCTTGAGGATCTCGACCGCCTCCTCCTTCGTGGCCGGCTCGATCATGATGATCTGGAACCGCCGGTCGAGGGCCGAGTCCTTCTCGATGTACTTCCGGTACTCATCGAGCGTGGTGGCCCCGATGCACTGGATCTCGCCGCGGGCCAGGGCCGGCTTGAGCACGTTGGAGGCGTCGATCGCCCCCTCGGCGCCGCCGGCGCCGACGAGGGTGTGGAGCTCGTCGATGAACAGGATCGTGTTCTTCGCCCGGCGGACCTCGTTCATCACCGCCTTGATCCGCTCCTCGAACTGGCCGCGGTACTTGGTGCCGGCCACCATCATGGCGAGGTCGAGGACGACGATCCGCCGGTCGGCGAGGAGCTCCGGGACGTTGCCGTCCACCACCCGCTGGGCGAAGCCCTCCACGATCGCCGTCTTGCCGACGCCCGCCTCGCCGAGGAGCACGGGATTGTTCTTCGTCCGCCGGCAGAGGATCTGGATCGCCCGCTCGATCTCCTTCTCGCGGCCGATGACCGGATCGAGCTTCCCCTGCCTGGCGAGTTCGGTGAGGTCGCGGCCGAAGCTGTCGAGGGCCGGTGTCTTGCTCTTGCCCCCCTTGGGTGCGGACTCGCCGCCACCGCCGGCGCCGGCCGGCTGGCGGCCCCCCATGCCGGCCCGCTCGCCCCCTTCCTCCATGCCGTGGCCGAGCAGGTTGAGGACCTCCTCGCGGACGTCCTCCAACTTCAGGCCGAGGTTCATCAGAACCTGCGCCGCCACTCCCTCCTGCTCGCGGAGCAGGCCGAGGAGGATGTGCTCGGTGCCGACGTAGTTGTGATTGAGGTTGCGGGCCTCCTCCATCGAATACTCGATCACCTTCTTGGCCCGCGGCGTCTGCGGCAGCTTGCCCATGGTGACCATGTCCGGGCCGCTCTGGACGAGCTTCTCGACCTCCATGCGGATCTTCCGCAGGTCGATGTCGAGGTTCTTGAGGACGTTGGCGGCGACGCCGCTCCCCTCCTTGATCAGGCCGAGGAGCACGTGCTCGGTGCCGATGTACTCGTGGTTGAACCGCTGGGCCTCCTGGTTGGCCAGCTGCATCACCTTGCGGGCACGGTCCGTGAATCGCTCGTACATGGAGGGGATTCCCCTTTGGTCGTCCTTGGGTCGTCGTCGGTACCACCGTGGACGCCCGGGTGCCATTCCGGCAGGCGTCCTGTGTCACATTATTGCCGGTGCAAACCTTACGCCAAATCGGCCGGCGCGTTCCACCCCGGCCGATTCCCGCGGAGAATTCCCCGCAAAGCGGCCGGTTGCCGCCCCGGCGGATCAGGCGGCCACTTCGCGGGGTTCGTCGTCGGCCGTCGCCGGCCGCAGGGGCAGGATCGTCGCCGCGTCAGCCGGCTCGCTCCCCTCAGCCGGCCGGCTGGCGGGGTTGGCGCGGGCGATCTCGCGGGCGATCTCCGCCCGCCACGGGCCCCCGGAGTCGCTCTCGGCGAGAGCCGCCAGCGCCGCCCGGGCCTCGGACAGCCGGCCGAGCCGGCGCAGGAGCGTGGCCCGGAGAAGCTGGGCTTCGCCATCGGTGGGGGCGATGGCGAGGAGTTCGTGGAGGTGGGTCTCAGCCGCCGGCCAGTCGCGGGCGAGATAGGCATCGCGGGCCTTGATGAACAGGGCGTCGGCCGCGCCGGTTCGCGGCCGCGGAATCGGCGCCGGGAACGCGGCCAGGGCCGACGCCGTGGCGATCACCCAGACCGCGGCGGCGCCCGCCCAGAGTCCGATCGTCACCCCGAGCCCGACGAGTTCCGACCAGATCCAGGTGGTGACGATCGCGACGTCCACGCTGACGGCGAAGGCGAGGGCGAGCACCAGCCCCGACCGGCTGCCGCGCAGCCAGAGCCAGGGCATGCCCGGCCAGGCGAGCGTCAGGGAACGGAGGATTGCCATCGATCCAGCCTCGTCGTTGCCGGCCGGGACGGGACCCGGCCGGGGCGGGAGTCTAGGGGGTCGGCCGCGGCGGGCCAAGGCGTGTGGGCCGGCCGTTCGGCGCTGGTAAGATCGTCGGCAAACCATGCAAGACAGGGAACCAAAGGAACCGCCGGCCACGGCCGGAAACGCCGGCGTCTGGCGGGCCATCGACGCCTCCGCCAACCGGGCCGGGGAGGCCCTGCGGGTGCTCGAGGATGTGGTCCGGTTCGGCCTCGACGACGAACGGCTGACCGCGGTCGCCAAGAACCTGCGGCACGATCTCGCGGGACTGCTCGCGACCGGACCGCTGCGGCACCGGGTCGCGGCCCGGGATGTCGCCAGCGACGTCGGTACGGGCATCGAAGCCGCCGCAACCCTGCGTCGCGCGTCGGTCGCCGACCTCGTCGCGGCCAATGCCGCCCGGGCGGGGCAGGCCCTGCGCAGCCTCGCCGAGATGGCGGCTGTCGTGGCGCCGGAGACGGCGGCCGGGTTCGAGCGGCTCCGATACCGTCTTTACGACCTCGACCGGGATGCGCTGGCCGCCGCCAACGCCCGGGAGCGGCTCGCGGGCGTGAACCTGTGCGTGCTCGTCGATGGCCGGCGGGATGCCGCGGCGTTCGCGGCGCTCGTGGAGACGCTGTTCGACGCCGGGGTGCGCATGATCCAACTCCGCGACAAGGCGCTCGGGGTGCCGGCACTCGCGGAGCGGGCGCGGGCGGCGGTGGCGCTGGCCCGCCGGCATGCCGACCGCACGGGGGAGCGGCCGCTGGTCGTCGTCAACGACCGGGCCGACCTGGCGGCGGCGGTCGGCGCCGCCGGGGTTCACACCGGCGCCGACGACCTGCCGACGGCGCTCGCCCGCCGAGTGATCGGCCCGGGCGGGCTGCTCGGCCGCACGGCCCACGATCTGGACGAGGCCCGCGCGGCGGCCGGTGCGGGAGCGGACTACCTCGGCATCGGCCCCTGCTTTCCCTCCGCGACGAAGGCGTTCGGTGCTTTCGCGCCGCGCGAGTTCCTCGAACGGGTCGCGAGGTCGATCGCCCTGCCGGCCTATGCGATCGGTGGCATCACGGTCGAGCGACTCGACGAACTCGCGGCGCTCGGCATCCGCCGGGTGGCGGTCGGGGCCGCGGTCACCGCGGCGGCCGATCCGGCCGCCGCCGCCCGGGCGCTGATCGAGCGTCTCGAGCACCGCGCGGCCGCGCGGCTCGGCGGGTAGGCCGCAACCAGCGACGAGCATGCCTCCGACAGGCGGCGCCGCTCCCGGCAACGGTGGATGGTTTCCAGGACCGCCGTGGGCTGTGGAAGCGAGCGAAGCCATGGACGGCGCAGCGCAGCGGACACGCAATGAACGCGGGCCTCGTGGGCCGACGTGAACGTCACGCGAGAGGCCATCGGCAGCCCGAACGGGCTACGGACGAGTGTCAACTATTGGATGCTCCAGGTTGTATCCGAGCCACTTGGCGGAGCCGCATCACGGCGTGGAAAGGCAGTGGCCGATGGTGCTGGTCGGCAATCTTGGCGGACGATTGAAGACAGCCGGGCGATTCCTCCAGTTCCCCGGGTACGGCAAGGCCGGCCACCGAACGATCGCGAAGGTCTGCCTGACGCTGTTGCATGCGGTCAGCGACAAGCGTAGAAAGTCGGAGAATCCGATTACGAATGCCGCGACATCGATACCTCCGGCACGCGCGCCGAACTGTTCGATGAAGAGCCGGCCTGACGACGCGAAACGGCCGGCACGCGGCGACCCCCGTGCTGTGGATTCTCTCTCCTTGCAACCGGAGCACACCCATGCGAGTGACGTCCGCCGCCATCTGCCTGTGCATCGCAGGAGTCGTCTCCGCCCCGGTGGCCCAGGCCGGCAATCAGCCCGGCAGGGCACTCGCCGTGCTCGACGGGGACACGGTCAAGGTCGTCGCTGTCGATGGGAACGGCAAGGAGGGCGGCGGCGGAACCTTCGGCATCCGCGGCATCGTCGCGCCGGCCCTCGATCAACCGTTCGGCTTGCAGGCCCGGGACAAACTCAAGGAACTCGTCGAGGGCAAGGGAGTGTTTTGGAACGGCCCCGTGCCGCGTGCCCACAAGGAGGGCATCGCGGTCTTCATGCGGGACGCCGAGAACGCGTCGCTGGCGAAGCAGTTGCTCTCCGCGGGGCTGGCCTGGGTGGTCGAGGACGAGCTCATGGGGAAGCCGGCGCAGCCAGGCGGCGAGAAGAAACCATGGCCCGAAGCCGCGGAGTGGATCTCCGCCGCCCGGGAGGCCCGCGAGGCCGGCCGCGGTCTGTGGGCCGACAAGGATCCGGTGCCGCCCTGGGAATGGCGGGCGCGAATGAAGGAGATCACCAACGGTACCGGGATGCGGCTCGTGTTCGTGCCCCGTGGCACATTCGTGATGGGCTCTCCCGCCGACGAGCCGGGCCGGGAGCCCGCCGAGGTGCAGCACCAGGTGGAGATCTCCCGCGGGTTCTACCTGGGCGCCACCGAGGTGACGGTGGGCCAGTTTCGGAAGTTCGTCGCCGAGACCGGCTTCAAGACGTCGGGCGAGGCCGAGGGCACGGGAGGCTGGGGCGTGAACCCCGACAGCGGAAAGATGGAGTCGGGCCCGCAGTACACCTGGAAGAACACCGGGTTTCCGCAGACCGACGAACATCCCGTGGTGATCGTCAACTGGACCGATGCCGACGCGTTCTGCCGCTGGCTGGCCAAGAAGGAGAACAGGGACTACCGACTGCCGACCGAGGCGGAATGGGAGTATGCCTGCCGCGCCGGCACGAAGACCGCGTACTCGTGTGGCGCGACCGTCGCGGACCTGGCCAGGGTCGGGTTTAAGGAGAACGCGGCGGGCCGGTTCACGGTGCCGGTTGGCGGATTCGAGAAGAACGCCTTCGGGATCTTCGACATGCACGGCAACGCCTGGGAGTGGTGCCAGGACTTCTACGATCCCAAGGGCTATGCCGGAGGCCGGCAGACGGATCCACAGGGGCCCGCCACGGGAATGGCGCGGGTGCAGCGTGGCGGAGGCTGGTCGAGCACCGCGGATCGGTGGCGATCCGCCGCCCGAATCGGCCGCGATCCCGTCAGCTACCGCGGCTCCTACCAGGGCTTTCGCGTGGCCCTGACCGGGCCCGATGCCGTCGCGTGGAAGACGGCGCCGTAATCAGCCGGCCGGTTCGCCCGCGGGGCCTGCCCGCGAGTCGCCGCCGCTGACCGTCGGTCAGGTCGCGGCCGCGTCGCGCCAGACCGCGCCGCCGGGGAACTCGTGGTCCGCGATCGACCGCGGCCACATCTCCGCGCTGTAGCCGGGCATCGTCGGCGGCAGGTAACGGCCGTTCCGCATCCGGATCGGGTCCTTGAAATGCTCGTGGAGGTGGCCGGCATGCTCCGTGAGCCGGTTCTCGAGCGTGCCGCTGACGCAGACGTAGTCGAACATCGACAGGTGCTGCACGTACTCGCAGAGGCCGACGCCGCCGGCGTGCGGGCAGACCGGGATGCCAAACTTCGCCGCCATGAGTATCACCGCCAGGATCTCGTTGACGCCGCCGATCCGGCAGCTGTCGATCTGGCAAACGCCGATCGCGCCCGCCTGCATGAACTGCTTGAACATCACCCGGTTGGCGCAGTGCTCGCCGGTGGCGACGAGGATCGGAGCCACGGCCCTGGCGATCGCGGCGTGGCCGAGGATGTCATCGGGGCTGGTCGGCTCCTCGATGAACCACGGCCGGAACTCGGCGAGGTGCCGCATCCACTCGATCGCCTGCGGCACGTCCCAGACCTGGTTGGCATCGACCATCATGCGCCGCGCCGGGCCGATCTCGTCGCGGATGATCCGGCAGCGCCGGATGTCGTCGGCGAGGTCACGGCCGACCTTGATCTTGAAGCAGTCCCAGCCGGCGGCCAGCCCGCGCCGGCAGAGGTCGCGGAGCTTGTCGTCGGAGTAGCCGAGCCAGCCGGCGGAGGTCGTGTAGGCGGGATAGCCCTCGGCCTCGAGGTGCGCGATCCGTTCGGCCCGGGTCGGGGCGAGCCGGGCGAGGATCGCCAGCGCCTCGTCCGGCGTCAGGGCGTCGGTGATGTAGCGGAAGTCGATGCAGGCCACGAGCTCCTCCGGCGACATCTCCGCCAGCAGCCGCCACAGCGGCCTGCCCGCCCGCTTCGCCAGCAGGTCCCAGACCGCGTTGACGACCGCGCCGGTCGCCATGTGGATCACCCCCTTCTCGGGGCCGACCCAGCGCAGCTGGCTGTCGCCCGTGATCCGGCGCCAGAAGCCGGCCATGTCGGCGGCGATCGCCTCCAGCGACTGGCCGACGACCAGGGGCCGCAGCGCCTCGATCGCCTGGCAGCAGAGCTGGTTGCCGCGGCCGATCGTGAACGTGAATCCGTGCCCCTCCGGTCCCCCCGCGGTCCGCAGCACGCAGTAGGCGGCGGAATAGTCCGGGTCGGGGTTCATCGCGTCGGAGCCGTCGAGCTCCCGCGACGTGGGGAACCGCAGGTCGTGGACGTCGAGTGCGCTGATCGTGGTCGCCATTGGGGCGCGGTCCTCCTCGAGGTGTGATTCACGCCCGGTCAATGGCCGGGCGACGGTGGTGCGGGAACGTCGCGCAGCGCCGTGACGACGGCGCCGGCGATCTCGGTCTCGATGCCCTCACGGTAGCCGATCCAGCCGTGCAGCACGGTGCCGTCGCTGCCGATCAGATAGGTCGTGGGAAAGGCTTCGAGCAGCGGGCCCGCGACGCCCCCGGCGGTGAACGGAAGGCGGGAGAGCGAATCGGCGAATGCCCAGGCGTCGATGTCGAGCCGCTCGGCCGAGAGGAACCGCTTCACGTCGGCGGCGAGATCCGCCTCGTCGTCGGGCCCCGCCGCGCTCGCCACGGCGACGAACTGGAATCGCGGATCGTCGCGGAGCCGGGCGGCAAGCCGGGCAAGGGCCGGCAACTCGCGGCGGCAGGGGGGGCACCATGGCCCCCAGAAGTTGACCAGCGTGACCTTGCCGGTGAGCGTCGGAGCCGGCACGGTCGGATCGGTGAGCCGCCGGATCGGCAACGCCGGAAACCGCTGTCCGACGGCGGGATGGGGCCGGGCCGGCCCGCCGCAGCCGGCGATCGCCGCCAGCACCGCGACGATCGTTCGGCGGCGCAGGCTGATCATCAGCGCACGACGGTGTTGCCGGCGCCGAGCACGATCACGGCCGGATGGTGATCCGCGGCCTCGGCCGAGTCGATCCAGGTGAACGACATGATCGTCAGCCTGTCCCCCGGCTTGCCGAGGTGGGCGGTGGCGCCGTTGAGCTCGATGACGCCGGAACCTTCCGGTCCGAGGATCACGTAGGTCTCGAACCGCTCGCCGTTGGCCATGTTGCCGACGAGGATCCGCTCGTAGGCCCGGAGCCCGACCCGTGCGGCGAGGTCGGCGGCGATCGTCAGGCTCCCCTCGTAATCGACCGAGGCGCCGGTGACCACCGCGCGGTGGATCTTCGACTTCAGCAGACAGAGCATCATCGGCTGTTCACCCTGCCGGCCGGAAGCGGATGCAGGTCGGCGTGGGCACGTCGGCCTTGGTGCCCGTGAACTCGAGCCGGCCGCTATCCGGGTCGATGGCGAACACCGTCACGCTGGCCGAGTGCTGGCCGGCGGCGAGGAGAAACCGGCCGCCGGGGGCGATGACGAAGTTTCGCGGTTCCTTGCCGCGGATCGGCTCCGCGCCGAGGAAGGAAAGTTTCCCCGTGGTCGCGTCGACGGCGTACATCGCGATCGAGTCGGGGCCACGGTTCGAGGCGTAGAGAAACCGACCGGAGGGATGGATGGCAATCTCCGCGGTGGCGCACTTGTCGGTGGTGCCCTCCGGGAGCGTGGAGATCGTCTGCAACTCGGAGAGCACGCCCGCCTCGGGATCGAAGGCGAACGCCGTCACGGTCGCATTCTTCTCGTTCACCGCGTAGCCGTGGCGGCCGCCGGGATGGAAGGCGAAGTGCCGCGGGCCGGTGCCGGCAGGCAGCGCGACTTCGCCGTGGGTCGCGAGGGCCGGCTTGGCAGCGTCGAGCGCGTGGACGAAGACGCGGTCGAAGTTCATGTCGCAGGCGACGGCGAACCGGCCGTCCGGCGTCGGATAGGCGGAGTGGGGAAACGACTTGGCACCGACGCCTGGAGGAGCCTTGTGTGCGAGCACCACGGCGCTGCCGATGCCGCCGTCGGCCCCGAGCTGCAGGCAGGCGACTCCCGCACCCCCGGCGGCCAGCATCGCGGATCCGCGGGGCGTGACGGACAGATGGCAGGCCCAGGCCGCCCCGCGGCCCTTCGGCGCCAGCTTGCCGGTCGCCTCGTCGATTGTGAACGCCTCGACCTTGCCCACGAATTCGCAGGCCGCGTAGAGCACGGGCAGCGTCGGATGCAGGGCGATGAACGAGGGCGTGGTCGTCTTGGCGGCGAGTTCCACCGGACCGAACGTGCCCGCCTGGTCGTCGAACCGGGCGACGTAGATCCCCTCCGACCCGGTGCCTTGGCCGGTGTAGGTGCCGAACCAGACGAGCTGCTCGGCGGCCGACGCCGCGGCCGGCGGCATGGTCGCCGCGAGCAACAACAGGGCCGCGAGAACGCGGATGGACGGCATCGGGAAAACTCCTCATGTTCTGCGGCGATGAACCCGCCGCCGACATCCGCAAATCCTACCCCTGCCGGCCCCGGATGCAACGCGAGCGGGACCGTCGGCGGCCCCGACCCCGGCCGTGAAGCCCGCAACATCCTCCGGCTCGAGGCCTATCAGGTCGTCGTCCGGGTGGGGTGGATCTTCAAGACCGAGACCATCATCATGCCTGCGGTGCTCGACGCGGTCGTCGATTCGGGCCTGCTGCGCGGGTTCCTCCCGGTGCTCAACCGGGCGGGGCAGAGCCTGCCGCCGCTGGCCTTCGCCGGCGTGCTCGGCCGCCGGCCGGTGAAGAAGTGGACGCTCGTCCGCACGAGCCTGGCGATGGCCGCCTGCTTCGCGGTGCTGGCGGTCGCCTGGCAGCCGCTGCAGGCCGTCCGTCCGGATCTGCTGGCGGTGTTGTTCCTGCTCGTCTACGCGACCTTCTCGGTGGCCAACGGGCTCAACCAGCTCGTGGCTGCGGCGCTGCGCGGCAAGCTGATTCCGCCGGGGCAGCGCGGCCGGGCCATGGTGGTCAGCGTGACGATCGGGAGCATCCTGGCGATCGTGGCGGCCGTGGCCCTCCTCGGCCCGTGGCTCGCCGCGGCGGACGGCTTCCCGCGGATCTTCGCGGCGACGGCGGGCTTCTTCGGTCTGGCCGCCGCGATTCCCGCGCTGCTCGACGAGCCCGCCGATCGGCCCGCGGCCGCCGCCGGTCCGCGGCCGGGGCTGGCCGGCTGGCGCGAGGCGGTCGCCGCCGATCCGGCGCTGGTTCGCCTGGCGGTGGTGGCGGCGATGTTCTCGGCCGTGCTCATGCTCTTCCCCCACTATCAGGCCTTCGCCCGCGACGACCTCGGCTGCCCGCGCGGCAGCCTGCTGACGTGGGTCGTGGTGCAGAACGCGGCCACCGCGTGCGCCAGCCTCGTGGCCGGCCCGGTCGCGGACCGGCGCGGGACCCGGCTGGTGCTCGCCTGGCTCGTGGGGGGCGCGGCGCTCACGCCGGTGCTGGTGACGGCGCTTTCCTACCTGCCGCCGGCCGTCGCGGCGGGCTGGTTCTGGCTCGTCTACGCGCCGCTGGGGCTGAATCCGATCGCGCTGACGATGTTCACGAACTACGCCCTGGAACTCGCGCCGCGGCCCGGCGAACACGCCCGCTACGTGAGCCTCGTCGGGGCCGCGCTGGCGGCCCCGTTCGCGATCTCGCCGCTGGTGGGCTGGGGGATCGACGTCGTCGGTTTCCGGCCGGTGTTTCTCGTCGGGGCCCTGGTGATCGCGGCCGGGGGGGCGGTCGCCTGGGGGCTGCCCGAACCGCGTCAACGCGGCTGATGGCGTGAAAAGAAGCCGTTGTGCCGGCGGCGGGCCCGACCTTAGAATCTGCGACCACGGCGTCCGGCAGCCGGATCGCCCGACGAGGTTCGCACCACTCCCCCATGTCTCCAGGAGCATGATCCGATGAAGCGTCTCGCGCTGGCTGTCATGTCCGTCGCCCTCATCCTCTCGGCCGTGGCCGTGTCGGCCGCCGTCAAAGAGCCGAAGGACGCCAAGTGCCCCGTGTCGGGGAAGGCCTGCAACCCCGAGCAGGCGGCCGACTTCGCCGGCGGCAAGGTCTGGTTCTGCTGCGGCAACTGCGAGTCGAAGTTCAAGGGGGACTCCGCCCCGTTCGCGGCCAAGGCCCATCAGCAGATGGTGTCCACCGGCCAGCTCGTCCAGAAGGGCTGCCCGTTCAGCGGCGGGCCGGTGAAGGACGGCACGAAGATCGCGATCGGCGACGCCGAGGTTGGCTTCTGCTGCCCCAACTGCAAGGCCAAGGTCGAGAAGGCCGCTCCCGATGAGCAGGTGAACATGGTGTTCGGCAAGATCGAGAAGGGTTTTGCGGCGGCGAAGTGAGCCGCAGCGACACCGGCGGCCTTGCGACGCCGGGCTGCATGCGCCCGTTCCCGCCCGAACTGGGCTAGGGATGGGGGACGCGATCTGAAATACTCCGGCCGGGGCCGAAGGGTCCCCGGCCGGAGTTTTTCATGCGCGTCTTCGTCTCGGCGGGCGAGCCATCGGGCGACCATCACGCCGCGCTCCTCGTGCGCGCCCTCCGCGACCGGCTGCCCGACGTGGAGTGCGTCGGCCTCGGCGGTCCTCAGCTGGAGGCTGCCGGCTGCCGGCTCGTCGCCGACATGACGCGGCTGGCCGTGATGTGGTTCCTGCGGGTGCTCGTCAACATCCACCGCTTCGTCGATCTCGCCCGGCGTGCCGAGCGGAGTTTCCTCGACACCCGCCCCGACGTCTGCGTGCTCGTCGATTTCCCCGGCTTCCACTGGTGGCTCGCCTGGCGGGCGAAACGGCACGGCATCCCGGTCGTGTTCTACTGCCCGCCGCAGGTCTGGGCCTGGGCCCAGTGGCGGGTCGGCAAGATGCGCCGGCTCGTCGACCACGTGCTGGCGGCGCTCCCCTTCGAGCACGACTGGTTCGTCGCCCAGGGGCTGCAAAGCACGCTCGTCGGCCATCCGTTCTTCGACGAGCCGCACGCCGCGACGGCCGACCGCGGCCCGGCCGATCCGCGGCCGCTGGTGCTGCTGCTGCCGGGCTCGCGCGGGCAGGAGATCGAGGGCGTGCTCGGCACGCTTCTGCGGGCGGCGGCGACGATCCGCCGCCGGGTGCCCGACTCCCGGCTCGCGATCGGCGCGCTGCACGACCGCCATGCCCGGCGGATCGAGGCGGCGCTCGCGTCCGATCCCGCGGCCCGGTCGCTGGGCATCGAGGTGCACGCGGGCCGAACGCCGAGCCTGATCGCCACGGCCACGGCGGCGATCGCCTGCTCGGGATCGGTGTCGCTGGAACTGCTCGCGGCCCGGGTGCCGACGGTGATCGTCTATCGCATCGGCGGTCTGGCCTACGTCGTGCAGAGCTGGTTCCGTCACGCCCGGTTCATCACGCTCGTGAACCTGCTCGCATGCCGCGAGCCGGTGGGGCCGGTCCGCCCTGTGCTCCGGCCTCCCACGACCGTCGCCCCCGCCGACCCCGAGGCCGTATTTCCCGAGTATCTCGTGGTGCAGGATCCGGCGCCGCAGGCTGCCAGCCACGTCTGCGAATGGCTCGTCGATCCGGCGGCCCGGGCAGGCGTCGTCGCCCGGCTCGACGCGATCGCGGCGGGCGTGGTGCAGAGCGGGTCGGCCGCGCGGGCGGCGGCCGCGGTGCTGGAGATCGCCCGGCCGGGGCAGGTGCCGGCGGCCGGTCGCCGGCTCGCGGCCTGACGGCCCGACCGCCGGCTTGCATGACCGGCCCGCGCCCCCGGAAGATGACGGCGACGCCGGATCGCGATTCCGGATCAAGCCCCAGGAAGTCATTGAATGCCGCTCGCAGAACCGCAGGAGACCGGGGCCGACTGGCATTTCGAGATCCTCGGCATCCGCGTCCGCGTGTCGGCCTGGTTCTGGCTCGCCGCGGCCCTGCTCGGCTGGAGCGTGTGCCAGTCGATGGCCGGCAGCGACCAGCGGATGCTCTTGCAGCTGCTCGCCATCTGGATCGGCGTCGTCTTCGTCTCGCTCCTCGTCCACGAATTCGGCCACGCGCTGGCCTACCGGTTCTTCGGGCAGTCCGCGCGGGTCGTGCTCTACCACTTCGGCGGTCTGGCGATTCCCGGAGCGTGGGGCAGACGCGGCCACCTGCGGCCGGCCCAGCGGCTGCTCGTGTCGGCGGCGGGGCCGGCAGCCCAACTCCTGCTCGCGGCGGCGGTCGCGGCCGGGCTCAGGGCCGGCGGGCTGCTCGTGCCGTTTCCGCTGGAGGCGATCGGCGCCCGGCTGGGGTTCTACGAGGGGCGGCCGTTCGCCTCCCCCTATGCCTATGCCGTCTGTGATTTCCTGCTCTACGTGAATGTCCTCTGGCCGCTCCTCAACCTCGTGCCGGTGCCGCCGCTCGATGGCGGCCAGATCGTCCGCGAGGGCCTGCTGGCCCTCGACGTGCCCGATGCGGAGCGGATCGCCGGCGTCATCGGCGTGGTGGTGGGGGCCGCGGTCGCCTTCTGGGGCTACACCCGCAACGAGCCCTACCTGGGGATCATGTTCGCGATGCTGGCGGCCTCGTGCTTTCAGTCGCTCTCCGCCGGGCCGCCGCCGTGGCGGCGCTGGAACTGACCACGACCGTGCAGGCCGCCCGATGAGCGACCGGTTCGTCGTCCTCGGGGCGAGCAACGTGTCACGCGGTCTGGCCCGGCTTGCGGCCGCGGTCCGGGCCAGGGCTGGTACCCAGCCTGCCGCACCGGCCGATCTGTTCGTGGCGGCGGGGCACGGCCGCGGGTACGCGGTCACGTCGCGGGTCGGTATGCGCCGGCTGCCGTCGATCCTCGCGAGCGGCCTGTGGCGGGCGCTCGACCGCGAGCAGGTGTCGGCGCCCGCGGCGCTCGTCATGGACGTGGGCAACGAACTGCTCTATGGACTCGGCGTCGCCGCGGTGGCGACGGCCGTCCGCACGGCCGTGGGTCGGCTCCGCGACCGCGGCGCCCGGATCGCGGTCGTCGGCCTGCCGCTGGAGAGCATCGCGGGCGTCGGGCGGGTTCGCTACCGGCTGATGCGCACGGTCTACGTGCCCGGCTGTCCGCTGTCGCTCGATGGGATCCAGGAGGGGGCGGCGTGGCTCGACGAGGAGCTGCGGGCGATCGCCGCCGAGTCGGGGGCCGCCTTCATCGAGCAGCCCGGCGGCTGGTATGGGTTCGACGCCCTGCACCTGCGGCGGCCGCGGCTCGACGACCTCTGGCAGCGGGTGGGGGATGCCTGGGGCCTGCCGCCGGCCGCGCGCCGGCCGCGGGCGACGTTCGCCGACTGGGCGACGGTCGGCATGCGGGCGGCCGAGGTGCGGTCGCTCGCGCGGCGGACGCTGCGCACGCCGCAGCCGGCGGCGGCGTGTCAGGGGCTTCGGCTCTGGATGTATTGAGCCATGTCAACGATGGGATGCGGCCCGCGGTATCATCGAGGCTTTGAACGGGGTCGTCCCTTCCGGCCGGCGGTGGCCGGAGTGTGACGATCGGTTCATCCTGCGAGCAGGAATCGGCCTGAAGTCTCGGGACTTGTACGCTCATGCACTGGATCTATCTGGCGATCGCGATCGTGGCCGAGGTGGTCGGGACGAGTTTCTTGAGGGCGTCCGCGGGTTTCACGAAGCCGCTGCCGAGCCTGGCGGTCGTGGTGGGCTACGGCCTGGCCTTCTTTTTCCTCTCGCGCACGCTCGACACGATTCCGGTGGGAGTGGCCTATGCGGTCTGGTCGGGCGCGGGCGTGACGCTCGTGGCCGCGATCGGCTGGCTGTTCATGGGCCAGAAGCTCGACGCGGCGGCGCTGCTCGGCATGGGACTGATCGTGGCCGGCGTCGTCGTCCTGAACCTGTTCTCGAAAGCCGCGGCGCACTGACGGGGCCCGCCCGGGACCGTTCGCGTATCAGAGCACGGGCAGCGCGGGGAGCGGCGGTCGGGCTGCCGTCGCCGCGGCGAGATTGCCGACCAGCCGCGTGCAGATGGCCTCGAGATACGGGGCCGCGGCCGGATCATCGTAGTTGGCGGCCGTCCGCCCGGCGTCGCCATGCTCGCGGGTCGGGATCGGCAGCCTTCGCGGGCCTGAAGCGAAATCTCATCGAGATTTCATCGGCGGCCCATTGACGCCCCCCCCGCCCGGTACGTTACCGTCCCGCGAGCGAGGCCCTCGCGCCACGTCACGCGCTGATCGTGCACGTGCGGGGGATCCTCGCCGCCCCGCCGATGCCTGCCTGTTTTCCTCCTGCCTTCGGTACACCAATGCTTCGCAACCTTTCCCGCCGTTCCCGTTCGCTTATCGCCGCGTTCGTTGGCCGCACGGCCCAGCCGCGGCGCCGTCGCTCCGCCCGCAGCCTGAGCCGCCGGCCCATCGGCGCCGAACCGCTCGAATCCCGCGCCATGCTCGCCGGCGTGGCCATTGACGGCGGGCTCTCCTGGACCTGCTGAACGAGCCGCGGGCTCTCCACCGCAGGCGGCATCTACGGTTCCGGTGGAACGACGGGCAGGGACACCTACGAGGTCTACACCGCCACGTTCGCGTTCGCCGGCGACGCGATCAGCGGAGACCCGGTCAAAGCCGTGGCTCCCGCGCCCGACGGATTCATTGCAGGGCGGTTCGCTCCGATTCCCGGCGGGAGGGAGATTCGCGTCTCTGCCGGAGCCTTTGAGGCGGGCAATACGATCCTCGGCATCGGCGTCCGGGCCACGGCCAGTGACGGCAGCATCGCCGGTTTCTCGCCCACGATCCGCTTCGACCTCGACAACGACAGCTACCAGCCGGCCTCGTTCGAAAAGGACAGCGACGGCCGCACCATCAGGCTCAATAACGACGGCCGCACGAGCTTCAGCACCTACGCCGAACCGGGCGATTTCACCGTCCAGTTCGAGGGCAGTGCCTCCTGGCGCGGGTCCGCGATCAACGTGCGTGAAGCCGCCACCGGCCAACTGCCCGCCGCCACCGTCCAGCTGCCCGGCGGCGTCGGCAGCGGCACGAGCTACGACTTCGCCTTCCGCGCCTTCGCCCAGCCCGCGGCCAAGAGCTACCAGATGTTTGTCGACATGACGGCGATCCCGAAGCTCTACGGCTCTGCCGACCCGGCGTCGGCCTACAAGGCGTTCTTTCCAAACAAGGCCGGCGTCGGCCCGATCGGCGACAGGGTCACCGTGTCCCTCAACGGCCTCGGCACCAACAACGTCGTCTTCGGGGCCGACCTGACGCTGCCGTCCGTCGATCTCGACGTGGATTCCAACAACGACGGCGCGATCGACCCCGACAACAGCCCGGCCGGGAAAGATGACAGGATCGAAGACACGGGACCGGGCAAGGTGGTGGCCGTCAACGACGAGGACAAGGACGGTGACTTTGTCCCGGACTTCGCGGACGGCTACGGTCTGGACCTCCCCGACATGGATGCCGCCGACAAAGACGCGGTCGCGCGTGCCACTGTGGCGGAGGAATTCGTTCCCGTCGTCCTCACGCTTCCGACCGGTTCGATCGACCTCAGCCAGGCGGTCGTTGTCATCGACTACAAGGGCTCGAACCCGCTCGCCGTCACTTACGACAGGGCCACCGATGTGTATTCGCCGGCACCGGGAACTGCGCGGCTCTGGGCCAAGCCGGGGGCGACGCTGCGGAATGCAGCGGCGTTCGACAAATCGATCAAGACCGGCGGGGGTGACTACGTGGCTCCCGGAAGGTACACGCTCGCCCAACTCGGGCTGGACCCTGCCGTCACGGCCAGGCAAACGATCACGTTCTACCTCGAGACCGTCCAGGCCAGTGCCGCCGCCGGCGACACCCGAATCACGGTCACGCTCGAAGGGGCACCGGCCGGGATCGGAAACCTGACGGACGCGGTGCGGGGCACGGTGGCCGACCTCGACATCCAGCGAAAGGCGGGTGACGCCTGGGAGGACGCCGGCGACATGGTGTCGCGATACCGGCCAAACCCGGTGGTAACGGTTCCCGACCTGACCCCCGACAACCTCGCCGGGGCGACGTACGAGTTCGCCGAGCGCACGCTGGTCGCCCGTGATCGGCTCGGCCCGGTCCCCCAGATTGCCGTCTCGATCGATGGAAATGCGTGGACGCCGCTCGAGGTGGCGCCGGACGGTCAAGCGGGCGGGGTTTTCTCCTCGTCGGTATCGAAGCGGTACGAGTTGGCCGGGCTTGACGCGCTTCGCACACTTCCCCTCGGGACACGGAAA
This sequence comes from Pirellulales bacterium, assembly GCA_044360305.1. Lineage (GTDB taxonomy): Bacteria > Planctomycetota > Planctomycetia > Pirellulales > UBA1268 > QWPN01. The sequence continues at coordinate 41,046 of JBIKKQ010000001.1, read as the reverse complement.
CGATACCTGTTCAGGGCGACCAACTCAGCCGGCCGGACCGGGTACGAGGAGCTGATCTTGGAGGTGCGTTTCGACGCCGCCAAGGGGCAGAATTACCTCGCTCCGATCAATCTCGGTGCCGCTGCATCCGCCCAACCCGACGCCGTGCCGAGCGGGGCCTTGTACCGATTCCGCGTCGCTCCGGCGCTCGCCGCGGCCGGCGACGCCGTGCTGACACTCCCCACGCCCCTGTGGATGAATGGCTCCGACGGGAAAGCGAAGGCGTGGTCATCGCTCACGCTCGACCAGGTCGGGGGAACCCAGTTCGTTGTCGTCGACGCAGCCGGCACGCCGGCTGCCGGAGCGCCGACAATGCCCCACTTCCGGCGTGACGCGGCCAACCCTGTTCTGGCGGCCGAGTACGCCCCGATCCCGGCCAGCTTCCCCAATGCAAAGGTTGCGGACAAGGCGACGGCGGTGTACTTCGACCTGGCGGCATTCGGGGTAGACGACAACACCGAGGCGACCAACCCCTCGACCGTGCGATACAACCCGGTGAACGTTGACGAAGCCACGTTCGCACAGAACAAGTACCTGATGCTGCCGCTGAAGGTGGCGGCCACGGTCCCGTCGGCCCGCGGCGCGATCTCGGTCACCACGCGCTCGCTCGACCTGTGGACGGCAGACGGCAAGAAGGCGTCGCCCGCGACACAAGTACCCGCCGCCGAGTTGACCGCCGCGGCCCCGGCCAAGCGGTTCCTGGTCGGCGGCAGCACGAAAGGCGGCATATCGGATGTCCTTGTGGAGTACACGTACCGTGGCCGCGTGATTCAGACCGATCGGGTCGCCTTCCGAGTGACAGACGTCGCCGGCCTGGCCGGCATTCCGCTGAGCGGCGCGCCCGACTTCCAGTACGTGCATACGTTCAACCACACGCAGCCCGTCTCGATCGCGCTGGACCCCGCGACGTGGTCGCAGTTGACCGGCTACGAGACGCTGGCGGGCGGACCACAAGCGAGGTTCCTGATCCACCCCACACGGACACCTGCCCAATGGGCCGCGGACGGCACGTACGCGTCGAAGAACGTAAGCGTGACACCGACCGCCCCGCTCAGTGCGGTGTCGCTCGCCGCGAATACGCGGACGCTCACCGACCATGCTCCCGTGGGGCAGTATGACGTGGTGATCGACATCGCAGACGACAAAGGCGAGCCCGGCCAGAACGGGCAACTGGACCCAGGGGACATCGTGGGGGTGTTCACGACGAACCCGAAAGATGCCGAGGTGCAGATCGTATATGACCCGCTCAAGAAGCCGGCCGCTTACGACGCCGGGTACATCGACTACGGGAGCAGCGGAGCTACGGCCAAAGCGGCTGACCAATTCACCACACCCGCCGGCTACGACGGATTCCCCGGGACGGTCACCGACCACTGGATCCATGGCCGCGTGTACTACCCGACTCCTCTTGTCGGGGCCGCGATGCCGGTTGAGAAGGCCCCCGCCGCGCCTGGAGGGCCGTTCCCGCTGGTCGTCATCCTCCACGGGAACCACTTACCGCGAAGCACGGCACTGTCAGGGGTAGCCGCGGGCGCCCTCACAGCGGCTCAGGCCGACGCGATCACCAGCGACGAAAACTACCTGGGCTACACGTACCTCCAGGAGCGGCTAGCTCAGCAGGGGTATGCGTCCGTCAGCGTCGATCTTGACCGGTATTACAGGTGGGGTCCGGGTATCCTGGTTCGGGCATACGCAGCTGCCAAAAACGTCGATCGGATTCGTGCGATGAACGCCGCAGGGAGTGGCAGTAAGATCGAGGGTCACATTGACTTCGCCGATGTGACCCTGCTGGGGCATTCTCGTGGCGGGGAGGCGGTGGTGGAACTGGCGAACATGGTGGACACGCTGACCGGACCGTTCGCGGCCGCTGCCCCCGGTGGAAAGATCGCCCCGTTCGCAATCTCGCGGGTCATCTCGCTGGCCCCCACCGCTTTCCGAGAACAATCGGTCGGGGCGAGGCCTTATCTCAGTATCCACGGGGCGGCCGACGGCGACGTCGACTACGCCGGCGGCTTGAAGCTGTACGACGCCGCGAGGGCCACAACGGTCAAGGCATCGCTGTTCGTCCCGGGCGTGAGCCACAATCTGTTCAACAGGTCGTGGCCGTACAACGACGCGAAGAGCACGATCGACGGAGCGTTCGACGTCGTCGATCTCCGCGGGGGGATGGGCACGCCGGCGGGGGGCACGGTCGGGGTGTACGCGGTTGGGGGCGGGCTCGAGGACCGAGCGTACCACGAGAACCTCCTCGCCGGATACACGCTGGCGTGGATCTGGGGGGGGCCGTACCTCGAGTATTTCAGTCGGCCTGCCGCGCAAATCGGCCCCAAGCTGTCTGCGGCGGCCGTGCCCAACCCGATCGTGACCCAGTTCCACCGGTCCACCGCGCGTGTGCTGGACGACTTCCAGGCCAAGCCCAAGTTCGGCGATACGAGTTCCGGAGGGTCTACGAAGAGCGAGCGGCTCGTCACCCCAGCCGCTCCGGCAGCGGCGGTCGATACTTCGCTCGACAACAACGCGGAGGGGTACTACCAGGGCACGACGGAGATTGGAGTAGAACTGGCGTGGGACAACAAGGCCAGAGGCGGAACGGGTTACTACGAGCAAACTCCTCTCGGCGGGGTTGATGCTACGACCACCAAGTTCCTGTCGTTCCGGGCGGGCCTGCACCGGTCGATCACGACCCCCACGTCGCTCACGGCCGAGTTGATCGACGCCTCGGGCAACAGTGTGTACTTCGACGTGGGCCGGCTCGGGGGGTTGACCGTACCCTCAGCGGCTCGGATCGGGCCGTACAAAGTCGATCCCGACAACATCACGAAAACGGCGATGCAAACTTACAGAGTCGACCTGGCTGCCCTGAAGACGAACGGCCGGGCGTTCGATTCGTCGGCCATAACTAAGGTGCGGTTTGTGTTCGACCGCACCGCCACCGGGAGGGCGATCTTCGATGACATCGAGTTTAGCACTTAGCCTCGCCGCGATGACCGCGGCGGTCGCCACCGCACAAGCTCCGAAGCCGGACGCCGGGAGACCCGACATCGAGTCCATCACCGCCGTCGCGAAGGTCGCGGGGAAGACCCTGGAGTCCGGCGGTCGGACGTACCACCTCCTCGCTGTGCGGGTGAGGCCGGGCACCGCAGTTGGGGTGAGTGGGACGACTGGCGTGTACTGGTCGCTGAACGGGCGGGTCGGGACCGACGTGTTTTGGGCCGACGGCACCACGCCGGACTTCGCCGGGGAGTTGGGCGTCTCGGTGGTCCTGGTGTGGGCGAAGTTGCCCGAGAAGGGGGATGTCACCTTCGTGTACGGGCTCGCCAAATTGCGCTCAGGGGAGAAGCAGGAGGAGGTGGCTCACGAGCGCATGGTGGCGGCCGGGTACGAGCCGTTCACTATCGACGTGAAGGACATTCCGGTAATCGAGGCGAAGACGGCCGAGGAATTGTCCAAGGCCGTGCTGGCACTTCCCAAGCCCAAGGCCAGTGAGCCGGACCGAGACAAGAAATGATGCGCGACGTACGGCTCACCGAAGGAAAGTTCGGCCAGAGTGACCCCCTCCCCAAATCTTGACCCAGGTCTTGTGAGAGAATCCTCGTGCCCCGGCTGGGGCTGGAAAGGGTCCCCGGCGTGAAACGTCCCGACCAGTGGCTGTTCAGAACCGTCGAACTCCGGTTCTATAACGCACAAGGCCTCCGGATCAGCGTCCGCGGCAGCACCGAGATTCCCAAACCTGCAAATCTGCCGAATGATCTGCCGCTGGAGGTGTCGTGGACTCCGACGAAGGACCAATGGGCCGACATCGTACGCTGGTCAGACGAGCCGATTCGGTGGTCGGTCGTAGCCACAACGGATGAAATCGAAAGCACGTACGAAAGTTTCAGCCAGACCGTGAAGGTCAAGTAAGCCCGGTGCACCTTCCCCAAGCGGCCGCTCAGGTCGCGTGAGTCCAAGGCCCTTCAGCCGATGAAGCGAATCACCTCGAGATGGCGCGGGTTGCTGGCCGGCGCCGGCGTGCTTGCGGTGACCATTATTTTCGGGACACAGTGGGCCTGGCCGTGGTACGTCGAGCTCAGTCTCGGGAGGTTGGGTTGGGAGAATGGGGATAAACCGGGCAGTGCGGTCTTCAATCCCGGCGGTGCTGCCTACAGTTCGCGCAGCGCGGTCTACAGGGGCGGCCAGCAGATTCATTACACATGGCCGTTGCGGTACAAACCGGAATGGAAGGAGGTCTACGCCCGCGCCGGTCTCACAAGTCGCGACGCCAAAGACCTGTCGCGAGCTGGGCAAATCGAAAAACTGCATGTAGACGGCCGTATCCTCCCAGGCACATTGGCTCCTTTAGTTCGACTGCCACGCCTACTGCACCTGTCACTCATTACGGATGTCCGCGGAGAGGATCTACGTGACCTACGCGACTCGCAGTCCCTCGAGTCGATCTACGTTGACAGCAGTGATGGGCAGGGGATGGATTTCTATGCGGCACTAGCCGAAATCAAGACGCTCCGGCGAGTGGTCATCGGCTCGTCTGTGACGGCCGAAGAACTCGAGCCATTGTCGCGGCTGCCGAACCTTCGTTTTCTGATTGTGCCGGGTCTCCGGCCCAGTCCAGGGCTGGCGCGGGTATTCCAAGGCATGCCGCAACTCCAACAAGTCGGCCTCGGCGGTGGCAACGTATATCCGGATCTTGCCCCTGAGCTGCGGCATGCCTGCCCAAAGCTCAAGGTGTTGCCGGATGACGGCGGGCCTTTGTCGGACTCCAACTACGACGAAACCGTCTTCGAACAGCAAGACAACCCTTCGCCGTTGCAGGAGTGAGCGGGCCACGACTCCTGAGGAGGATAAAGGTGCCAGGCACCAAATCTGGGCACGTTCAGCCGCTACGAAAGCCACAGCGTCACCCTGGCTTACGAACAGGACCCTTGACCATGTTGTGGTCGGTCGCTCTCGCTCGCCGATGGCCCTCTGTGATCAGCCCATGACTCCCGTCACTTCCAGATGGCCCGTCTTCATCTTCACTGCCGCGGTCGTTGTCGCGTGCTTGTTGCTCGCACTTCGGTTGGCCTGGCCGTGGTACATCGACTTCCGGCTGCGGGAACTCGGCTGGGAGAACGGCCACAGCGGACACAGCACACGCATTTCGACGCACCGGTTGCGTTACATCTGGCCGTTGCAGTACAAGCCTGCATGGACGAAAATTCATGCCGAGCACGGACTCACGGTCCGAGACGCAAACGACCTCGCGCGGGCGCGGCATATCGAGCAACTCTCCGTGTCAGGGCGGCTCGATCCGGGCGTACTGGCTTCTTTGGCTCGGTTGCCGCGTCTCTCGCGACTGTGGATCGAAACCGAAGTCTCTCCCGCTGACGTTCGATCTCTCGGAAGCTGCCCCGCCCTCGAAACGATCGGCATCGGATGCTATGACCGTAAGAAACCCGCAATCGACGTCTTTCAGGCGCTCGCGGAGATCAAGACACTGCGGAGCGTGTTCGTTGAAGCCTCCGTCACGGCAGAGGAGCTCGAACCTCTCGCGCGGCTGCCGCACCTGCAGGTACTTCATGTAGACAATCTGGCCGTTAGTCCCGGGCTCCTGCCGATATTCAAAGCAATGCCACAACTACAGGAGCTTCATATCGGGTCGAACATCGAACCACCGACGATTCCGTACCTCCTGCGTGAAGCCTGTCCGAATCTTCGCTTCACCCCCGACCCATTCGCGCCTCCGACATACGAAGAAGTTGGGAAATACGAGGACGAAGCAGATCCCCCGGAGGAAAAGGTCCAGGAGGTGGAGTTCTTCGACACAGATCGGACATACGAAGAGAAGGAGTTCGTGCCCCTGGAACTACCCGACAGCTGACATTTCAGAGGATAAAGGTGACAGCCACCAAATCTGGGCAAGATGCAGGCGTTCAGGGGCCGTGCGTGGCACCTTCGCCGTGGCCTGCGTTGGAAATCCTGGTTCGTGCCACAGCCGGCCGGCAGCAGCCCTGCTCGGCACGTGGACGAGATCGCCCCGCCGGGGGAACGTGGTGTGTGGGGTCTTGTTGTCAATCCCGCCCTCGGCGATCGTAGGCCACTCGGTGGGCCATACGATTTCGCTCTGGCAACTATTCAGGTGATTGACATCGCCGTCGACTCGGCGGCACGTGTGCCGGCAGCTGGAACGATCGTGAACCTCGGTGTCGATCTGGCAGCGAACGCCGGCACGGGGTATCTGATGTACAAGGCTCATCTGATGGACGTCGTCTTGTATGGGGGTCCATCCGGGAACTTCATGGGTAGAGCCGTAATCCGCCGCAGTAGAAGTAGATCACGGTCTTGAAGTGTCCGACGTTGCGGTAGCCCCCGGCCCGACGCTTGATGGCCATGATCTTGCTGTTGAGACCCTCGGCGACGGCGTTGGTCAGTTGATGGCGGCAGTGGGTGATGATGTTGTCGAGGCGGCGGTCGATCATGCGGGCTACGGCCTTGATCGGCTCGAGGCGGCTCCGCATCGCCCAGCCGCTCCATTGAGAGAAGAACCGACGAGCCCAACCCTCGACACGGAACGACCACAGGTGCCGCAGATTCTCCTTGATGGTCCAGGCTCGGGCTGTCTTGAGATCACTTCCTCGGAGGAAGCGGAACTCCGCCTGGCGTTTGGGATGGACGTTCTCCTTGGAGGAGATCCACAGGTACTTCGTGCCCTTGAGGCGATCGTCGTCCTCAGCTGTCAGCAGCCGATTCTCGCGGCGGCGCACCACATCCACGGCTTCGGTCATGTGCTGCATGACATGGAAGCGGTCGAAGACGATCTTTGAGGAAGCCAGAGGAACGGCTTCGAGGGTGGCTTGAACGTAGGGCTCCCACATATCCATCGCCACTGCCTCGATGCCCGCGAGCTGCTCCGGAGTGCGGGACTCGTAGAATGCCGCCAAACTCGCCTTTTCCCGGCCTTCCTCAACGAACTCCACGGTCCCCCGGTCAACGTCGTTGACGATGGTCAGGTACCGATGGCCCTTGCGGAATGCCTTCTCGTCGATGCCGATACGCGCGATCGTGTCTGCCTCCTTGCGGGCCAGCCCACGGGCAACAGCGCGATCCAAGACGTGCCAGGCCTGATCCCAGGAGATGCCGACGAGGGTGCATGCTCCCTTCACGGTCTGGCAGGCCTGGAGGACGTCGATCACAAACCGCTCCATGAGCAGGGTGAAGCGGCCGTGGGGCTCCGCCCACGGAACCTTGACCTGCACCACTCCGTGCTCGGGGCACTCGACCCGTGGGACACGCGCATGGACGAGCGTGTGGAACTGGCAGGTGTTGAGATGCCGCCACCGCCGCTCGGGCGCATGGTCGTAGCAGGCCAACTCTCGGCTACAATGCGGGCAGCTCCAGCGGCAGCCCTCGGGATGCTCGACGTGGACGTGGATCTCTGTTGACTCGACATCGAGCCTCACGTCCGTCACCTTCCAAGGAGCGGTCAAGAAGAGAACCTGCTGATAGAGCTCCGTGTCGAACATGCGTCTTGCCTCCGGGGGGAAGCCGCATTCTCCACTACGGAGCCACCCACAAAATCCCCGATGGGCCGATAACGGAGTTAGCGTCGCCCCTTGGTAACCGCTGGATCAGATTTTCCAAGGCAGGCCACGCCCTTCGTCGGCCGGCGAGCGCCGGGGGGGCCGGGGGGGCGGGCAGCATCGAGTGAACCGCGGCTGGGGCCAGGACTCCGCCGCGTATCAGAGCACCGGCAGCGACGGGAGCGGCGGTCGGGCGGCCGTGGCCGCGGCGAGAGTGCCGACCAGCCGCGCGCAGATCGCCTCGAAATACGGGGCCGCGGCCGGATCGTCGTAGTTGGCCGCCGTCCGCCCGGCGTCGCCATGCTCGCGGATCGGGATCTGGATCGGCACCTCGCCGAGAAACGGGATGTCCAGCTCCTGCGCGGTCCGCTTCGCCCCGCCCGTGCCGAAGATGTCGTACCGCTTCCCCGTGTCGGGGCAGATGAAGAAGCTCATGTTCTCCACCATGCCGAGGAGCGGGATGTTGACCTTGCGGAACATCGCGATCGCCTTGGTGGCGTCGAGCAGGGCCACGTCCTGCGGCGTGCAGACCACGACGGCACCGGTCAGCGGCAGCACCTGCGAGAGCGTCAGCGCGATGTCCCCAGTGCCCGGCGGCATGTCGATGACGAGATAGTCGAGCGGCCCCCAGCGGGTGTCGCGGAGCATCTGCGTGATCGCCCCGTGGAGCATCGGCCCGCGCCACACCACCGCCTCGCCGGCCGGCACGAGGAATCCCATCGACATCGTCGGCATCCGGCTGCGGCCGACGTCGAGCCACTGCGGCAGGATCTTTCCATCCTCGATCTGCGGACGGCCGGAGAGGCCGAGCAGGTGGGGCACGCTCGGCCCGTAGACGTCGGCGTCGAGGAGGCCGGTGCGGCTGCCCGCCCGGGCGAGCCCGATGGCGATCGAGGCGGCGATCGTGCTCTTGCCCACGCCCCCCTTGCCGGAGCCGACGGCGATCACGCTCTTCGCCTCGAGGCCGATCTGGCCGAGCTTCGGAGGCGGCCGGTCGTGCGGCACGATGGTGACCGTCACCTGCGGCACGCCGGGAAACCGGCTGCGGAGCAGCTCCTCGATCCGGCCCCGGGTCGCGTTCCAGAGGATGGCGGAGTGGGTCGTGAGGCCGACCGTGACGGCGATCGCCGCCGGGGCGGCCGCGACCGCCACGACCTGGCCCATCTCCGTGAGCGGTCGGCCGGACTCGGGATCGGCGATCTCGCCGAGCAGGCTGCGGACGGCGGTCTCGGTCGGGGCCGTGCTCATCGCAGACCCGCCAGCGGGGTGGCGGCCGGGCCGCGGGCCGCCGCCCGGGCCTCGGTGGCCGGAAGGTCGCCGCCGGAGACGGCGTCACCGGCGGCGTGGGTCCAGGCGACGAGCCCCCGGGGGGCGACCGAGACGCCGGCCACCGCGACCAGGCAGACGAGCATCGCCACGCCGGCGGCCAGGCCGCCGTCGGCCTGCACGCCCCGCTTCGACGACTTGAAATACATCGCCCCGATGACGCGCAGGTAGTAGGCGGCGGCGATCGCGGCGTTGAGCACCAGCACCAGCGCCAGTCCCACGAACCACGCCCGGCGGCTGCCGGCGACCAGCGGCGCGTTCCAGTCCACGGCGAGGCTCGCCGTCGCCAGCGACAGCTTGCCCCAGAAGCCCGGCAGCGGCGGGATGCCCGCCAGCGAGATCAGGAACACGGCGATGGCGAACGCGGCGACGGGGTTGGTGGTCGCGAGGCCGTCGAGGTCGTCCACGGTCGCGATCTCCTCACGCGGCGGTCGCGGGCCGCTGGTCGCGGTCCATTCGGGCCAGCGATGGCCGAGGTAGGCGAGCCCGCCGAAGATCCCGATCGTGGCCAGAGCGTAGGTGAGCAGGTAGAACAGCGCGGCCGACATGCCGCCGATCCGCAGGACCCAGCCGGCATCGAGGCCGCCGACGTCGCCGAGCGGCTGCCCGGCCCGGGCCGCGGCGCCCGCGGCGGCCGCCGCCACGCCAACGAGCAGGTAGCCGGCGTGGGCGATCGAGGAGCAGGCGAGGAGCCGGCGCAGGTTCCGCTGCCAGAGCGCCATCACGTTGCCCACCGTCATCGTGATCGCCGCCAGCACGGCGACCAATTGCCAGAGGATGTCGAGCCAGGCGACTGCCGCCGGCGCCGCGGCCGGCTGCCCGGCGTCGGGGGTGATGCCGAGGGCCAGCACCCGGGCGAGAATCACCAGGCCCGCGACCTTGGGGAGCGTGGACAGGACCGCGGCGTTGCCCGGGCTCGTCCCCTCGTAGACGTCGGGAGCGTAGAAGTGCATCGGAACGGCGGCCATGCGGAAGGCGGCGCCGACCAGCGCCATGCCGAGCGCCGCCGGCAGCAGCGACCTGAAGGCGTCGGCGGCGCTGCTGTCCGCGGCGTGGAGCCGCTGGGCGATCGCGGCCAGGCTGGTCGAGCCGCCGATGCCGTACAGGCAGACGAGCGCGTAGAGAAAGAAGGCCGAGGCGACGAGCGAGAGAAAGAAATACTTCAGCCCCGCCTCCTGCCCGCGGGCGTCGGTTCGCTTGAGGGCGAGGAGGACGTACGTCGGGATCGACACCAGCTCGAGCCCCGCGAACAGGAGCACGAGGTCGCCGGCGACGCCGACGAGCGACAGTCCGGCGAGCATCACGAGGAGCGTGCCCGCCTCCTCGCAGGTGCCGCCGCGGCGCAGGCCGGACCCCCGGCTCGATGCTGACGCGAACAGGTCGCCCGCCTGAACGAGCACCACCAGCGCCCCGAGCGACAGGACCGTCCAGCGGATGAAGCTGGAGAACGGGTCGATGACGACGCCGCCGGAGGCCACCGTGCCGGCGGCCGGTCCGCCACCGGCGAGGATCGCGGCCCCACCGATCCCCGCCAGGGCGACGAGCCAGCCGGCTCGCAGGCCGAGAAACGCGGCCCCCAGCCAGGCCACGAGCGCCGCCGCCACCAGCGCGATCTCCGGGGCGAGCAGTTGGAACGATAGGGAGGACGTCGGGTTCATGCGGGGGCCTTCACTGGGCGCGGGCGACCTGATCGGAGGGAGTGGGGGCCTGCATCCGCGCGGCGAACGCCGCGGCCGAGGCCTGCGTGGCCGCCTTGAGCGTCGGGGCCGCCGGGGCGAGGAACGTGGCCGGCGTCAGGCCGATCCAGACGACGAACACCGCCAGCGGGAGCAGGGCGGCGAACTCGTACCAGCGCAGGTCGCAGCGGTCCGCCGCCTGCGGGCCATGACCGGCGTGACCATGACCATGCGCGTGGTGACCGTGGCCGTGGTCGGCATGGACCTGGTCGGCATGGGAGTGGCCGCCGGCATCGTGTCCGTGGCCGCCCGCCCGGGGCGGTTCCCGGGAGGGGCCGAAGAAGACCCGCTCCACCGCCCAGAGCATGTACCAGGCGCCGAGCACGACGCCGCTCACCGCCGCGAGGGCCATGACGAGGTAGGCCGTCCCGTAGGCCGGTGCCACGCCCGACCAGGCCCGCTGGAACGAACCGGCGAGGATCATGAACTCGCCGACGAACCCGTTGAGGCCCGGCAGGCCGATGCTCGAGAACGTGAACAGCATGAACAGCACCGTGAGCCATGGCGCCCGCGACGCGATGCCGCCGAGATTGGCGATCGACCGGGTGTGGAACCGCTCGTAGATCATGCCCACGAGTGCGAACAGGCCGGCCGCCGAGAGGCCGTGGTTGACGAGTTGGAGGTTGGCCCCCTCCACGGCCACCGGCGTGAGCGCGAACAGCCCCATCACGATGTAGCCCATGTGGCTCACCGACGAGTAGGCGATGAGCCGCTTGAGGTCGGTCTGCACGAGGGCCACGAGGCCGCCGTAGAGGATGCCTACCACCCCGAGGCCGAACAACCACGGGGCCGCCGCCGCCGTCGCCTCGGGGAGCATCGGCAGCGAGAATCGCAGGAAGCCGTAGATCCCGATCTTGAGGAGCACGCCGGCGAGATCGACGCTCCCGCCGGTCGGCGCCTCGACGTGGGCCAGCGGCAGCCAGGTGTGCAGCGGCACGATCGGCACCTTGACGGCGAACCCGGCCAGGAGCGCCAGGAACACCGTCATCTGCAGCCAGCCGGACGCGGCCGTCATCGGCAGCGGATGCTGGCGCAGCACCGCGGTCAGCGACGCGATGTCGAAGCTGATGGTGCCGGTGTGGGAGGCCGCCCAGAGGACGATCGCCAACAGGCCGAGGAACGTGAGCACGCTCCCGGCCAGCGTGTAGACGAAGAACTTGACCGCGGCCCGGCGCCGCTCCTCGTGCCCCCAGATGCCGATCAGGAAGAACAGCGGCACGAGCGTGAACTCGAAGCAGACGTAGAACAGGATCACGTCGCGGGCCGCGAACACGCCGAGCATCGCCGCCTCGAGCACGAGGAGGAGCACGTAGAAGCCCACGACGCGGTCCGTGACGGCCTCCCAGCTGACGAGCACCGCCGTCAGGGAGAGGAGCGCGGCGAGGCCGAACATCCAGAGCGAGAGGCCGTCGAGCCCGAGGGAGAACCGGACGTCGAACGGGGACTCGACGAGCCACGGCAGGGAGACGGTGGCGAACGGGCGGCCGGCGAGGAACCCCGGGTCGCCGAGGGCGCGGAGGATCAGCCAGCCGGCGAGCAGGAGCGTGACCACGGCCGTCACGGCGGCGCTCTGCCGGACGGCGCCGATGCCCCGGCTGCCGAACAGCCAGGCGGCCAGGGCGCCCACGAGCGGCGCGGCGATGACCAGCAGCAGGTGCAGGCCGGGGGAGAATTCGTTCATCGGCGGCGGGTCACTTTCTTGTCGCCATGGAGGGGGTCACGGGTCAGCGGATGCCCCACCACAGCCCGAGGACCATGAGCAGCGTTCCGAGGACGCCGGCCAGGGCGTACCGTTGCACGAGGCCCGACTGGAAGTGGCGGACGGCGGCACCGACGGCCAGCGGCAGGCGGGCGATCCCGTCCACGATCCCGTCCACGATCCCGCGGTCGCAGGCGGCCGCCAGCCCGGCCACGAGCCGCAGCGGCGTCACGATGAGGGCGGCGTAGAGTTCGTCGAGGTAGAAGCGGTTGGCGAACAGCGTGCCGAGCGGGCCGAGGAACCTTTCCATCTGCGGTCCGTCGCTGCGCCGGCCGAGATGGCCGATCGCGGCCAGCGCGATGCCGAGGGCCGCCGCCAGCGTGCCCTGCAGGGCGAGGTCGAGGTGGAAGGCGTGGGGCACGGCGCTGGCCACGATGGCCGGCGCCGTGAACGATGGGGTGGAGGCGAGGAAGTCCGCGAGGCCGTGCGTGGCAAACAGCCACCAGCCGCTCACGGCCGAGGCCACGGCGAGCACGACGAGCGGCAGCGTCATCACCGGCGGCGACTCGTGGGCGTGGTGGCCCGCCTCCTCCGGCACCCGCGTCGGCCCGGTGAACGTCATGAACAGGGCGCGGAACGTGTAGAAGGCGGTCAGGCCGGCGGTGACCAGCGACATCCAGAAGACCAGTCGCCACGTCCGTGGCTGGTCGAGCCCGGCGCCGGCGGCGTCCGACTGCGGCGACCGGAGCACGGCCTCGTGGACCGGCAACCGCCGGCCGGCATGGTCGCCGCGGCCCGGCGCCGCCTCCTCGTGGGCATGGTGATGGTCGGCCCAGCCGCGGGCATGGACCGCGGCGAGGATCTCGTCCTTGCTGAAGAAGCCGGCGAACGGAGGGACACCGCCGAGCGCCAGCGCCCCGACGAGGAACGTCGCCGCCGTCACGGGCATGATCCGGCGCAGGCCGCCGAACCGGCGCATGTCGATGACGCCCCCCATGGAGTGCATCACCGAACCCGCGCCGAGGAACAGCAGGGCCTTGAAGAAGGCGTGGGTCACGAGATGGAAGATGGCGGCGGTGAACCCGAGCAGGGTGCCGGTGCCGAGGGCGACGAACATGTACCCCAGTTGGCTGATCGTGGAGTAGGCGAGGACCCGCTTGAGGTCGTTCTGCACGGTGCCGATCAGGGCCGCCACCAGCGCCGTCGTCGCCCCGACCACCGACACCGCCGCAAGCGCGTCCGGGCAGCCGACGAACAAGGGTGCGCACCGCGCGACGAGGTACACGCCGGCGGTGACCATCGTGGCGGCGTGGATCAGGGCGCTGGCCGGGGTGGGGCCCTCCATCGCGTCCGGCAGCCAGACGTGGAGCGGCAGTTGGGCGCTCTTGCCGCAGGCGGCGAGGAGCAGGAGCAGGCAGATCGCCGTTCCCACCGCTCCCCCGACGTAGCCGGCGGCGTCCGCCAGCCGGGTCTGGCCGAGGATGCCCGGGATGATCGTGCCGTCGCCGGCCAGCGTGTCATGGAAGTTCAGCGTGCCGTAGGTCATCCAGAGGAGGAACGTGGCGACGGCGAGCCCGAAGTCGCCGACGCGGTTGACGAGGAAGGCCTTCTTGGCCGCCTTGGCCGCCTCGGGCTTCGTGAACCAGAAGCCGATCAGCAGGTAGCTGCAGGCCCCCACCGCCTCCCAGAAGACGTAGACGAGCAGAAAGTTGCTCGCCGCCACGAGCATGGTCATCGAGAACACGAACATCGCCACGAGGGCGAAGAACCGCGGGTAGCCCGGATCGTCGTGCATGTAGCCGATCGAGTAGATCGCCACCAGCAGGCCGACGCCGGTGATGATCACCAGCAGCGTCGCGGTCAGCGGGTCGAGCCGCAGGGCCACCGGGATCGAGAACCGGCCGCCGGCCTGCCGCGCCGCCTCGTCGGTGGCGATCGGCGCCGTCGCGTCGGTCGCCGGGCCGCCGCCGGGCGCAACCGAGCCGTCGGCGACCGTCGCCCACTGCCAGAGGGTGGTGACGAACTCGACCGGTCGTCCATGCACCCCGTCGTTCCGCGCCCCGCGGACGTCGGTCACGAGGGAGCCGAGGAGGAGCAGGGCGGCCACCGCCGAGCCGCCGATGCCGATCAGCGCGGGGAGATGGGCCCGGCCCCGGAGCAGCCGGCCGAGGGCGACCGTGAGCACGGCGCCGACGAGCGGCAGGAGCGGCACGAGCACGAGGAGGTTGTTGGCGGAAATCGAAGTGGGCATGGGTGGTCGCGGGGATCGGTGGCCGGCACGGGCCGGGTCAGACGTGCTCGCGCTCCTGGGTCTCGTTCTCGTCGGCCGCCGGCCGGACGCCGGCCGGCGTCAGCCGGGGGAACGTCGGCGGCTGGACATCGACGGCCGGCAGTTCGCGGTCCACGATCCGCGGCCGGCCGGACTCGCGGAGCGATTGCCAGGCCGCCGCGTCGAGCCGCCCCGTGCGGGCAAAGGCCTGGAGCACGAACACCAGGGCGACGGCCGCCTCGCAGGCGGCGACGGTGAGCACGAGGATCACGAGCACCTGGCCGCCGAAGTCACCGTGCTGCCGGCTCCAGGCGACGAGGCTCACCGAGATCCCCTGGAGCATGAGCTCCGCCGAGAGGAACATCACGATCAGGTTGCGCCGGGCGAGGATGCCGACGAGCCCCAAGGCGAACAGGATCGCGCCCACGGTGAGGGCGTTGTCCACGAGAGCGGTGTTCATGCGTCGGCACCCCGATCCGTGGCGTGTGCGGCGGCCGCCTCGGCGCCGCGGGAGACCATGGCGATCGAACCGATGAGGGCGACGAGCAGCAGCAGCCCCGCGGCCTCGACGGCGAGCAGGTGGCGGCCGAACAGCTCGGCCCCCAGCCGGGCGACTTGGTCCCGGGCGAGCCGGTCCTCGGTCGGGGCGGCGGGTGCGGCGGTGGGTTCACCGGCCGGCGCCTGGTCGGCGGAGCGTTCGGCGTCCGCCGCGTCGTTGGCGGGAGGCGTCGCGCCGGTCGCCAGGGCCGCGGCCCGCGAGGGAGCCTTGCAGCAGGCGGCCGGCTCGGCCGACAGCCGGCCGATCGACAGCGAGAGGAGGCCGAGGAGGACCGCGCCCGCCACGGCCGCCAGCAGCGGCTCGCTCGACACACGGTCGTAGGCGGCGAGCCCGGCCGGCTGCGCCAGCATGAGCACGAACAGGAACATCACGAGGATCGCTCCGGCGTAGACGACGATCGTGGCCACGCCCAGGAACTGCGCTCCGAGGACGAGGAGCACGCCCGCCACGCCGCACAGGGCCAGCGCGAACCAGATGGCGGCGTAGACCGGCGACCGCGAGACGATCGTCGCCGCCGCGGAGACGACGGCCACGAGCGACACGACGAGAAACACCGCCTCCTCGCCGAGGCCGCCGAGCCGTCGGCCGGTGAGCACGAATCCGGCGAGGGCGAGGACGCCGAGGCCGGTGCCGAGCCAGCGGGCGAGGCGGCGTTCCACGCCCCGCGGCAGCAGCATCCACAGGCTGAGCGCGGTGGCCGCGACGCTGCCGGCGAGCGCGAGCCCATCGTCGATGGCGAGGAGGGAGGCGATCACGGCGCGACTCCCAGGCTCGCCGACTTCATCGGCTCCGCGTCCTTCGTCATGTCGTAGACGCCGAGCAGCTTCTCCTTGTCGAAGATCATCTCCTCGCGGCTCCGGCCGGTGAGGTCGAGGAGGCTCGTCAGCTCGATGGCATCCACCGGGCAGGCCTCCTCGCACATCCCGCAGAAGATGCACCGCAGTTCGTCGATCTGGAAGCTCTCCGGATACTTCTCCCGGTCCGGCCACGGGCTCTCCGCCGCCACGATGTCGATGCAGTGGGCCGGGCAGGCGGTGGCGCAGAGGAAGCAGGCGACGCACTTCACCCGCCCTTCGGCGTCGCGGTTGAGCCGGTGGACGCCGCGGTAGATGAGCGGGTTGCCGACCTGCGGCCGCTGCTCCGGGAAGCTGACCGTGACCTTCGGGCTGACGAGGTGCCGGGCGGTCGTCGTCAGGCCCTGGACGAAGAGCGGCAGGAACAGCCGCTCGGCCAGGCCCAGCGGCTTCTCCTCGAGCCAGACGATGGCGGGGTCCGTCGGCTGCATGTCAGATCTCCACGAGTTCGTGCTCGACGTCGAGCGGGCCGGTGGTGCGGACCGGCCGGTTGTCGCTGCCGGAGGGGGTGAGCAGGCCGGCCGCGATCCAGCCGAGGAAGAACACGACCCACGGCGCCGCCAGCGCGACGACCTGCGCGGCTCCGGATCCGAGGACCGCCACGAGCTGCGGCCGGAACTCCTCGATCGTGGCCACGGTCACGAGGTTCGCCAGCCCCAGCGGCAGCATCACCTTCCAGGCCAGGTTCATCAGCTGGTCGAAGCGGAACCGCGGCCAGCTCCAGCGGACGAGCATGAAGAACAGGATCACGGCGAGAATCTTGGCCGACAGCACCCCGAAGCGGATCAGGCACTGCAGCCAGGAGATCTCCTGCGCCGCGCCGGTCACGCCCCACAGGTGCCAGCCGCCGAGAAACATGATCACGATCAGGAACGCGGCTGTGACCATGTGGAGGAACTCGGCCACGAGAAACAGCAGGAGCTTGATGCCGGAATACTCGGTGTGATACCCGCCCACCAGTTCCTGCTCCGCCTCGGGCAGGTCGAAGGGGAGCCGGGCCGCCTCGGCGAAGCTCGCCACGAGGAACACCACGAACCCCAGCGGCTGCGCGAAGGCGTACCAGATGCCGCTCTCCGCCTGGGCGTTCATGATGGCGTCGAGTTTGAGCGACCCGGCCGCCAGCACGACGCCGAGCAGGCCAAGGCCGAGCGGGATCTCGTAGGCCACGAGCTGGGCGCTCGACCGCAGGCCGCCGAGGAAGCCGTACTTGTTGTTGCTCGCCCAGCCGCCGAGCAGGACGCCGTAGACGGCGATGCTGGACAGGGCGAACACCCAGAGCACGCCGACGTCGAGGCCGGGGGCGACGAGGAACGGCACCGGATCGGGCAGGCCGGCGATGCCCAGCGGCGGCAGGACGCTGCCGAAGGGGATGGCCGCGAAGATCGCCAGCGACGCGGCGAGGATGACGAGCGGGGCCGCCGTGTACAGCACCCGATCGACGTGCCGGGGCGTGAAGTCCTCCTTGAGGATGATCTTCAGACCGTCGGCCAGCGGCTGGCCGAGCCCGAACAAGCGGATCTTGGTGAGCGGGATGCCGACCCGGTTGGGGCCCTTGCGGTCCTGCACCCAGGCCGCCATCCAGCGCTCGACGAGCACGAGGTAGGCGGCCGCCGTCATCAGGCCGCCGACGAGGAGGCCGATCTTGGCGAGTGCGGCGAGCGTGGTGGGGGAGGGAAGGAAGCCCATGGCGCGTCAGGCGAGTTGGAGGATGCGGAGATCGACGCCGGTGGCCGGAATGTCACCCGCGAGGGCGGCCAGCGCGACGGTCGAGGTGGCGAGCTGGCGCCGGACGGCATCGGGGTCGTAGAGCCCGCTGCGGCCGAGCATGTTCCAGTACAGCCGCCCCTCGGGCCAGACGCCCGCCGGCGGCCGGATCGCCTGCCGGAACGTCTGGGCGCGGTGGGCGACGTTCACCCACGTGCCCGCCCGCTCGGCAAAGCCGGCCGCGGGGAGCCGCCAGGTGGCCAGCCGGGCCAGCGGCGAATCGAACAGGTCCTGGATGACGAGGCAGCGCAGGTCGGCGAACGCCGCCGAGGCCGATTCGTCGATCCACGGACCCGGATAGCCGGCCGTGATCCAGGCCGCATCGGCGTTGCCGGAGGCCACGTGACGCACGAGGTCGTCCCACGACCTGCCGCCGGCGCCGTACGCTTCGAGCACCGCCGTCACGCCGAGCCGGTTGGGGCACTTCTCGGCGCGGATCGTGAACCCGCCGGGGAACGTCTCGTCGTCCCCGGATCGCGGCACGTGGCCGACGGCGAGGAACGCCTCGGGGTCGATCGACCGGGCGACGGCGCAGAGCATCCACGCCTCCTCGACGGTGAGCATCGGCGACACGGCGACGGCGAGCCTCCCCGCCTTCTTCAGGTCGTCGCGGAGGCCCGCGCCGACGTCGGCCCATTCGACCGGGAGAAAATCCCCGCTTCGGACCGCCGGATCGCGGCGGCCTGCCGCCAGCAGCCGGGCGTCGTCGTGCAGGTGGTGCCAGCCGTAGCGGCCGTCGTCGCACATCCACCAGCCGTTGACGTGCGGGTTCTCGCGGGGCTTGAGCCGGTAGACGGTGTCCTGGTTGTGCTCGGTGTGGATCGAGCAGCCGGCCGAGCAGCCGCCGCAGACGTTGGCCTCGCGTTTCAGGAACCAGACCCGCTGCTGATAGAGGAAGTCCTTGTCGCCGAGCGCGCCGACCGGGCAGAGATCGACGACGTTGCCGGCGAGTTTGTTGGCCAGCGGCTGGCCGGGAAAGACGTCGATCTCCTCCTTGGCACCGCGCGACGTGACCATCAGTTCGGCCGTGCCGGAGATCTCGCGGGTGAACCGCACGCAGCGGGTGCACATGATGCACCGGTCCACGAACAGCGTGACCGTCGGGCCGACGTCGCGCTTCCGGCTGTGGAACGCATGGATGTCGGCCCGGCGCTCCGGCTGGCCGTGCTGGAAGTGGTAGTCCTGGAGCAGGCACTCCCCCGCCTTGTCGCAGATCGGGCAGTCGATTGGGTGGTCGATGAGCAGCGCCTCCTCGACCCGGGCCCGGCTGGCCTTCACCGTCTCGCTTTCGGTGACGATCACCGTGCCGTCGCGGACGGGCGTCTGGCAGCCCGGCACGAGCTTCGGCACCATCGTCACCTTGCCGGTGGCCGCGTCCCGCTGGCCGGTCTCGATCAGGCACATCCGGCAGCTGGCCACGACCGACAGCCCCGGGTGCCAGCAGTAGTGGGGAATCTCCTTGCCGGCCCGGCGGGCGGCCTCGATGCAGTTGAGCCGCTCGTCGGCCCCGATCTCGATCTCCTGTCCATCGACGATGACGACCGGCATCAGTGCGCTCCCACGATCGCGAGGGCCGGGACGGGATCGGTCACCATCCAGCCGGAGGGGTTGGTTCGCTTGATATAGTCCTCGAACTCGCCGCGGAACTTCTTGATCGCGTTCTTCATCGGCCAGGCGGCGCCGTCGGCCAGCCCGCAGATCGTGCTCCCCGGCATCATCCCCATGGTGCTGCCGAGCTCGAGGAGGATGTCGAGGTCCCTGAGCCGGCCCTTGCCCGCCCGGATCCGTTCCAGGATCCGCAGCGACCAGCTCGTGCCCTCGCGGCAGGGGGTGCACTGGCCGCACGACTCGTGGGCGAAGAACCGGGCCGAGTTGTGGAGCACGTCCACGATGCTCGTCTGGTCGTCGATCACGACCACGGCTGCCGTGCCCAGGCCGAGGCAGCCGACCCGGCCGGGGCCGGCGAAGTCGAGCGGCGTGTCGAGCTCGCTCTCGGTCATCAGCCCCATCGAGATCCCGCCGGGGATCACCGCCTTGGCCTTGCGGCCCTTCCAGACGCCGCCGCCGTGGCGGTCGATCAGTTCGCGGGCCGTGATCCCCAGCGGCGCCTCGTAGCAGCCCGGCCGTTCGACGTGCCCCGACAGGCAGTACAGCTTGGGACCGTAGGAACCGGGATCGCGCGGGTTGGCAGGATCGGGAGGGACGCCGATCGACTTGAACCAGTCGATGCCGCGCCGGGCGATCTGGGCCACGCAGGCCATCGTCTCGATGTTGTTGACGACCGTCGGCTTGCGGAACAGCCCCTCGATGGCCGGAAACGGCGGCTTGATCCGCGGCCAGGCCCGCTTCCCCTCCAGGCTCTCGATCAGCCCCGTCTCCTCGCCGCAGATGTAGGCGGCGGCGCCGCGGTGCAGGTAGATGTCGAGGGAGAAGCCGCTGCCCCGGATGTTCTTCCCGAGGTAGCCGGCCGCGTAGGCCTCGTCGATCGCCCCCTGGAGCCGGTGCCAGCTTCGGGGATACTCGTACCGCAGGTAGATGTAGGCCGTCGTGGTCCGCGTGGCGAACGACGACAGGATGATCCCCTCGATCACCTGGTGCGGGTCGTCCTCCATCAGGATCCGGTTGTTGAACGTCCCCGGCTCGCTCTCGTCGGCGTTGACGCACAGGTAGATCGGCCCCGGGTGGTCCTTGGGGAGGAACGTCCACTTGAGCCCCGTCGGGAAGCCGGCGCCGCCGCGGCCGCGCAGGCCGGAGGCCTTGACCATCTCGATCACGTCGGCCGGCTGCTTTCCCGCGAGCGTGGCCTCGAGCGGCGCGTAGCCGCCGCGCGACTTGTAACTGGCGATCGTGTGGCCGTCGGGCACGCCGACGGCCTCGAGCAGGACGGGCTGGAACGGCTGCATGGTCAGGTGGCCCTCGCCCGCGGCTTGCCGAGTTCCGCCGCGGCGGCCTCGGGGGTCATGTTTCGGAGCAGGTCGTCGTTGGCGAGGATGCAGGGGGCGAAGTCGCATGCCCCGAGGCACTCCGCCGGCTCGATCGTCAGCCGGCCGTCGGCCGTCGTCCCGTAGGGTTCGATGCCGTGGGCCTGGCAGAGTTGCTCGAGGAGCTGGTCGCCGCCGCGCAGGGCGCAGGACAGCGACCGGCAGACGAAGGCCCGCACCTCGCCATGCGGCTTCTCCTGGTGGAAGAACTGGTAGAAGGTGAGCGTGTCCTGGACCTCCGCCGGCGCCAGCCCGAGCAGGGCGGCGATCTCGGCCACGGCGCCGAGCGGCACGTGGTGGAGCGCGGCGTTGACGATGTGCAGCGCCGGCAGCGTGAGCGCCCGCCGGTTGGGATACCGGGGCGCGAGGGCCTCGATCCGGGCCACCATCTCGTCGGTGAGGAATTTCTGCGGGGCGATCATGTGTTGAATGGTGTCGGCGCCTGTGAGACCTTGGTCGCCGGGGCCGGCCGGGGTTGCCCGTGCCGTCGCGCCGGACGTTCGCTGCGGCCCTCCTGGCCTGCGCTCACTCGATGCCGGCTGCGCTTCGCCATCCTGGCTGCGCTGGCCGGCAACGCCGGCTCATCGGCACGGGCAACCCCGGCCTGACGATGACAGGGAAGGCAGGGGGTCATCGGTCGAGCTCCGCGGCGATGATGTTCAGGCTGCCGAGCACGGCCACCACGTCGGAGAGCGTGTGGCCGCGGATCAGGTGCGGGAACAGGGCGAAGTGCAGCACCGACGGCGGCCGGCAGCGGGCCCGGTAGGCGCATTCGCCGCCGTCACCGACGAGGTAGAACCCGAGTTCGCCGTTGGGGGCCTCGATCGCCGCGTAGGACTCGGCGCACGGAACCTCGAAGCCCCGGTTGCTCATCGACAGCTCGAAGTGCGAGATCGTCCCCTCGATCGTCGAATACACCTGCCCCTTGCCGGGCAGGGCCATCCGCTGGTCGATGCCCACGTCCACCGGGCCGGCAGGGAGGTTTTCCAACGCCTGCTCCACGATCTTCAGGCTCTCGCGCATCTCCTGCATCCGCACGAGGTACCGGGCGTAGCAGTCGCCGGCCGACGCGCAGCAGACCCGGAAGTCGAAGTCGGCGTAGGCCAGGTAGGGCTCGTCCTTCCGCAGGTCGCGAGTCACGCCGCTGGCCCGGGCCACCGGCCCGGTCGCGCCGCGGGCGATCGCCTCCTCGCGGGTCAGCACGCCCACGCCCCGGGTCCGGTCCACGAAGATCCGATTCCGGGTCAGGAGCCGCTCCATGTCGTCGAGCGTCTTGGGGAAGGTGCGGACGAAGGTCCGGATCTTCTCGATCACCAGCGGCGTGAAGTCCTGCGACACGCCGCCGACACGGGTGTAGGAGTTCGTGAACCGGGCGCCGCACAGCGTCTCGAAGATGTCGTAGATCACCTCCCGCTGATAGAACGCATACAGGAAGAAGGTGAACGCCCCGGTGTCGAGCCCGACGGCCCCGTTGCACAGCAGGTGGTCGCTGATCCGGGCGAGCTCGGCGATGATCGTGCGGATCGAGCGGCAGCGCGGCGTGAGCTCGATGCCGAGGAGCGTCTCCACGGCATGGTGCCAGGCCACGTTGTTGGCCATCGGCGAGATGTAGTTCATCCGGTCGGTGACCGTGACGTACTGATTGAACGTCAGGTGCTCGCCGATCTTCTCGAAGCCGGAGTGCAGGTAGCCCATCTCCGGCAGGGCATCGACCACCCGCTCCCCCTCCAGCTTCAGCACCAGCCGCAGCGTGGTGTGCGTCGCCGGGTGCTGGGGCCCGAAGTTCAGCGTCCAGGTGTACTCCTCCGACCGGGTGGAGGCCCGGGGCAGAGGCTCGAGGACGGCGGCGTCGGGTGGGGCGATGGACATGGTTCGTGGGCTCGGCGTCGGGGGGCAATGCCGCGGGGATCAGCTCTGCTCCCGGGTGATCACGGGGAAGTTGTGCCGCTCGCCGCGGCCCTGCAGGGGGTAGTCCTTGCGCAGCGGATGGGCCGTGAACTCCTCGGGCATCACCAGCCGGCGCAGGTCGGGATGGCCGATGAAGCGGATGCCGAACAGGTCCCAGACCTCGCGCTCCAGCCAGTTCGCCCCCTCCCACAGCGGCACCACGCTGGCGACCGCCGGATCGGGATCGTCCACGAACACGCGGACGGTGAGCCGACGATTCGTGGCCGTCGAGGCGAGCAGGTAGACGAGGCCGTAGCGGTGGCGGGCGCCGCGATACTCGAGATAGTCGACGCAGGTCACGTCCACGAGCAGGTCGAAGCCCAGCTGCCGCAGGAGGCGGAGGGCGTCGAGGGAGTCCGGGGCGGGGACGACGACCCGCGCCTGGCCGCGGAAGGTGTCGGATTCCACGGCGGCGAACCGGGACTTCAGCTCGGTGATCGCGTCGTCAACGGTGGGCGTCTGGCTGGTCATGGGCGTGATGCGTGGTGGCGTCGCGGTTTCAGCCGTCCGCCGCGGCCGACAGCCGGCGCTGGAGGACGGGGTTGCGGGCGGCGTCGACCGGGACCGGACCGACGACCTCGACGAGGGCCCGCTTCCGCAGCTGCCGGCCTGCGGTGTCGAACTCGCGGCCGGTGATCGTGCCCTCCGCCTGGATCTTGTCCTGGAGATCGATGATCGCCTGGATCAGCTGCTCGGGCCGCGGCGGGCAGCCGGGGACGTACATGTCCACCGGGATGAACCGGTCGATCCCCTGGACCACGGCGTAGGTGTCGAACACGCCGCCGGTGCTGGCGCAGGCGCCCATCGAGATGCACCACTTGGGCTCGTGCATCTGCTGCCAGATCCGCTGCAGCACCGGCAGCATCTTCATCACGACCCGGCCGGCGACGATCATCAGGTCGCACTGCCGCGGGCTGAACCGGAAGACCTCGGCGCCGAACCGGGCGAGGTCGTGCTTGCTGGCTCCGGTGGCCATCAGCTCGATGCCGCAGCAGGCTGTGGCGAACGGCATCGGCCAGAGGCTGTTCTTCCGGCACCAGTTGGCCAGCGCGTCGAGCCGGCTGACGACCACGTTCTCGGGCAGTTCCAGCGGTCCGCTTGAAAAGCCATCCCTGGCCTTTTCACGTCCGAACGGCATCGCATCCAGCGATGCCGGAGTGCTCTTCAACGCCATCGGAACACCCCCTTGCGCCAGTCGTAGGCGAACCCGACGATCACCAGGGCCACGAACAGCATCGCCCCCGCGAACACCAGCCCGCGCGAGGAGACGATGCCCCCCGCCACGGCGGCGTCGATCCCGGCCGCCGACCGGCTGGCCACCGCCCACGGGTAGAGGAACAGCAGCTCCACGTCGAACACGAGGAACGTAATCGCCACGAGATGGAAACGGACGTCGAACCGGCGGCGGGTGTCGTGGATCGGGTCCATCCCGCTCTCGTAGGGCATCTCCTTGACCGCCCCCGACCGGCGCGGGCCGATCAGTTGGGCGACCACGACGAGGCCCACCGACACCGCGGCCGCGATGGCGACGAACAACAGGACTGGAAGGATGGCGTCCATGGCGTGCTGACCCACCGGGTGGGCCGCCCACGAGCGGCCCGGAATCGCACAAATCGGCCGTGGAAACCGACTTCGTGAAATTCGTCACGAAGTTGGCTCCGAAAAAAGCCGGCGCCCATGGTGGGCCACCGGCCAATCGTCACAACCGACACCTTTATACAGAGGAAGGCCCCGGGCGACGAGTCGGGCCGGTTTTTTCCCGGTCAGAACCGGGGATGCCCCGGTCCCGGAGCCGCCGGCGTTCAGCCGCAGCGGGCCAGATGACCGCGGATCAGGTGCCAGTGATCGGGATGCCGGCGCAGCAGTTCCTCTTCCAGCCGCCGGAGTGCGAGGCCGTAGTGATTGACCCGGAACAGGCCGACCTTCACGAACGGCACGCCGGCGGCGAGCAGCCGCCACCAGACGAGTTCGCTGGGGTTGTGCGTCGCGCGGCGGCACTTTTTCACGAGCCGCCACGCCCGGCGGGGCGAGGCCAGCGAGAGGTGGGGGAGGATCTCGCCGATCGAGAGCCGTCCGGCGTGCCGGGCGTCGTACAGCGCGGCCACGCGGAAGCCGGCGGCCAGGGCCCGTTCGCTGATCCCGATCTCGTAGCGTTCGATGATCTCGGCCTTGTCGGGCAGGGGCACGACCTGCCGCCAGAACTCGGCGCAGGTGGCGGACTCGAGGAACGGCCGGCGCATGGCGAAGAACCAGGACTGGAGGTGGGGGCGACGGGTGCCGCGGCCTGTCGGCGGTTGTTCGGACAGCACCATGCCCCAGAGATCGGCCTCGGTGACTCGTGGGTCCGCGAACAGCGCGGCCGGGTCGGTGAGCGGTCCGTAGACACTGTCGTTGACGCACACGACCTCGTCGTGGAGGCCGGCTTCGAGGGTCTCGAGGCCCGCCTTCCAACTGCAGAAGTCATAGCCGTCGTTCGCCCGGAGGATGCAGCGATCGACGAGGCCGCTGACGGTCGCGGGGAGCGGGCCGCCGCCGGCGGACACGAGCACGAGCCGGTCGGCGACCGTGCGCCAGCGGGCGAGGGCCCGCTCGACGTGCGGATCGAAGCGGCCCTGCGGATCGAAGTGGGCGTAGACGACGGCCCGCCGCGGCGGCACCGACGGCGGCTGGGCGGCGGCGCTGGGCATGGTGGGATCCACGTGCAGGGACTCAGGCCACGCGCCGGCCGGCACCGGCAACCCGCGTTCGCAAGGCCGTCAGGCGGCGCTGGACGGCGCGGCCGCTCCGCAGCGGCCGGTCGCCGAGCAGCCGCAGCAGGCCCGGTATCTGGGCGAGCGTTTCCGCCGCCTTCTCTGCCTCACCGGCGGCCAGCAGCCGTTCGACGGTGCGCAGCGCCGAGGCGGCG
Source organism: Pirellulales bacterium (assembly GCA_044360305.1). Lineage (GTDB taxonomy): Bacteria > Planctomycetota > Planctomycetia > Pirellulales > UBA1268 > QWPN01. Next base: position 15,411 of record JBIKKQ010000001.1, on the reverse strand, counting down.
TGCCAGCGGACACTGGCCTCGGTGGCCCGGTCGCGCAAGTCTGCGGGCAGGGCTTCGGCGTTGATGCCGATGGCGAGGGCGATGTCGGGCCACAGCTGGCCGGTGCGGAACAGCCGTGACGATTCGTTGCCCTGATGCCTGCGGTAGACCGCGAGGGAGTGCGGGTCGTACCAGACCGGAAACCGGGCGGCGATCCGTACCCACATTTCCCAGTCGAGCGCCTGCCGCAGCGTGGGCCGGAAGCCGCCCAGCGTCTCGTAGGTGTCCCGGGCGACCACGGCGGCCGGCGTCTGGATCCGCTGTCGCTCGGCGATCCGCGGCAGCCAGTCCGCGATCACGCCCGGAAACCAGCGGATCCGCGACGCACGTTTTACCCTCCGCAGCCGCTCGTCGATGATCTGCGCACGGGTGAACGCCATGCCGATGCCCGCTCCAGAGCCGAAGCCGCGCAGGATCCGCTCGTAGAATCCCGGGAGCACGAAGTCGTCCTGGTGCAGCAGGTGGACGACGTGGCCGCGGGCGAGTCCGATCGCCCGGTTCCAGTTGCCGGCGAGGCCGAGCCGCGTGTCGCACTCCACGACCTCGACCCGGCCCTCGGTATCGACCGCCCGGACGAGCCGCCGCGCGAGCCCCGGCGGGGAGGCGTCGTCGACGACGGCGATCTGCATGGCGTCGGGATCGGGCGCCTGGACGAGCACGGTGCGCAGCGCGTGGCAGAGCTTCTCGTCCGGCTCGCGGGTCGGCAGCATCACCGACACCCGCGGCCGCGCGGTGCCGGGCGGCAGCGGGTCGATGCGTGGAGGGGCGTCGGTGTCGGAAAAGAGCCGCAGGTGCATGCCGATCCTCGGGGATGACCGGCGGGACGATACCGGGTCGGCGGCGGCGCCGGTAGACGGAATGGGCCGGGGTTTTCGCCCCCCCACCCGCCAGCTTGCCCAGACTCACCCCTCGCCGGGGTGTGGCCGCCGGCGGTCAGCGGTCGTGCCGCACGGTCACCCGCAGCGGCAGCCGGGCCACCTCGTCCACCGCGGACGAGGCTCAGAAGTTGCCGACGTTGAAGTTGACGTAGGCGCCGAAGGGGCCGGCGCCGACCGACATGCCGGAGCCGTGGACGTCGGAGAACGGCGGCTTGCCCCCTCCCTGACCGCCCGACCGATACGGGGAATACGACACGCCGGACTGGGCCGCCGCGGCGGCGGCCGTGGACGCGGCGGCGGTCTGCTGCCGGGCCGCGGCGGCCCGGTCCACGAGCTGCTGCCGGCCCTGGTCGAAGGCGGCGGACCGCTGCTGGAGCGCCGCCCGCGTCTGCTCGATCTTCTCGATCTCGCGCTGCAGCTGGCTCGCCGACATCGCCACCACGTCGGGCACGTCCTTGAGCACCTCGGACCGCTTCCGGTCCGACATCGCCGAGAGATACTGGCCGACCCACGAGCGGGCGTCCTTCGCCTCGGGCGTGTCAAGGATCTTGAACTTCGTGTCGAGGTCGTCGAGCAGATACTCGAGCTCGTACGATGACATGCCGGCGACCCGGCGGTTGAAGCCGGCCTTGATCCGCCGAACGTCGTCCGGGGTGTAGATCTGCTGGGACGAGAGCCACTCGCCGAGTTCGAAGATCGCCCGGCGCCAGCGCTGGCTGTTCATGATTTGCGCCTTCCGCACGATGTCGTCGTCGTCGGCTGCGGCGGCGGCCGGAGCGGAGCCGGCGGGGGCCGGAGTCGCGGCGGGCTGCGCGGTGGCGGGTTGCGCCGGGTCCGCGGCCCGGACAGTGCCGGACGGGATGGAACAGACCGAGGCGACGACGAGCAGCCAGCGGAACAGGAGGCGATCGCCGATCATGGCGTTTTTCCCTTCGGTTTGCGGGTCATGACCATCGTGAAGGCCGGCGCGTGCTCGCCGCCGACGTGTGTCGGCAGCGACCGCCAGATGCAGCGGTCCTTGCCGTCGAAGGTGTAGATGTTGAGCGACGAGGTCTGCGTGCCGTCCGGGAGCACCGACGCCGTCCGCGCCACCCACGAGTCGCCGTCGCGACTCCAGACCGCCTCGCCGTGACTGCCGTCGGAACTGAAGACCCACGACCGCAGCCGGCGCGACAGCGGATCCCAGCCGATCCGCTGCGTCACGCTCAGCGTAGCCGGCGGGCCGGAGTCGTCCGCACCGGGCAGGGGAATCTTCATGTCGCGGAGCAGGAAGGTGCGGTTGGCGTTCCAGCGGACGGTCACCTCCATCGCCGGAGCATCGCCTGCCGGGCGGCCGGCCCGATCCTCGACGACCGTCCACTCGCCCGCCATCCAGTCGAGATCCTGAAGCGTCTCGGCGCCGGCGGGAGCATCGAGACGGTCCTCGCGAACCGCCGTCAACTTCCAGCCGTCAGGCCGCCGCACCCAGGTCGCGGAGAACCGGCCGCGGAGTGGCCGCGCCAGTCCCGGTGCCTCGACCTCGACGGTGCCGTCCTCGATCGCCACGTCGTCGGTCAGGAACCGCAGGTTCGTCTCCCGGATCCGCAGGTCGGGCCGGGACGCGCCCGCGGCGGGCTTCGTCATCAGCGACACCGACTTCCGTCCCTCGAGCGTGTTGCCCTGCTCGTCCACGATGTCGCCGTCGGCCGTCCACAGGCTGGCCAGCGTGGCGCCGTCGCCTCGCGTGAGCGCTTCCTGGTAGACGCGGGCGGCGGCCCGGATCGCGGCCGCATCCCGGTCGCGGCCTGCGGCGACCTCTTCGGCTGCGGCCGTCCCGGTCCGAGAGGCGACGGCGACGAGGGCCACGGTCAGGCACAGGAGGGTGCGGAGACGAAACCGGCCGACACCGACGCCAGCTGGCGGAGCGGCCGCGGACGAAAAGAGGAGCGACATCGGCCACCAACGGGAACAGCGGAGGAAAACCGAAGGAATTCTAGCACGGCGACGGGGGGAGGGGAAAGCGGTCGCCGCGTCTGGTAGCGTGACAGACATGACAGAACTCACCGCCACGCTCGCCGATTTGGTCCGGCGTCCGAGCGTGAATCCGATGGGCCGGGACGTGTCGGGCCCCGAGTATCTGGAGGGACGGGTCACCGACTACCTCGCCCAGCGGTTCGGCGCCGCCGGTCTTCCCTGGGCCAGGCAGCCGGTCGCCCCCGGCCGCGACAACCTCGTCGCCCGGCTCGACGCCACCGAACCCGGCGCGCCGGTCATCCTCTGGGACGCCCACCAGGACACCGTCCCGGCGGAGGGCATGACCGTGGACCCGTTCGTGCCGTTGGTCCGCGACGGCCGGCTCTACGGCCGCGGCGCCTGCGACGTGAAGGGGGGCATGGCGGCGATGCTCGTGGCGATCGACCGGCTGCGGGCCGCGGCCGGGCCGCGGCGGGCGACGATCGTGTTCGCGGCCACGGTCAACGAGGAGTTCGGCTTCTCCGGCGCCAAGGCGCTTGCCCGACTGTGGACGCAGACCTCGGCGGAGTTTCCCGCCACCGACGCGGCGGCTCGGGCGCTGGTGGGCGGGCGGCCGCTGCTGGCCGTCGTGGCGGAGCCGACCGGGCTCGACCTCGTCACCCGACACAAGGGGGCGGTGCGCTGGCGAATCGCGGTCCACGGCCGGGCCTGCCACAGCGCGTTTCCCGAGCAGGGGGAGAACGCCATCTATCCCGCCGGCCACGCCATCGTGGCCCTGGAGTCGCTGGCCCGGGAGCTGCTGGCCCGCGAACCGGACCATCCCTGCGGACCGCCGACGCTCAACGTCGGCACGGTGCGCGGCGGCAGCGGGGTCAACCTCGTGCCCGACCTGGTGCTGTTCGAGGTGGAGCGGCGGCTGCTCCCCGGCGAATGCCCGGCGGCGGCCCGCGACGAGGTGATCAGGCGCGTGGCCGCTGCCTGCGGTGATGCCCGGGTAGTGCACCACGAGCCGTTCCTGGAGAGCGCGGGACTGCCGGAGGCCGACTCCTGCGCGGCGACGCCGTGGATCGAGGCGCTGGCGGCGGGCGCCAAGGCCCGCGGCGCCGCCGCCCATCGGGTGGCCGCCCGCTACGGTACCAACGCCAGCATCTTCGCCGCCGCCGGCGTGCCGAGCGTCGTCTTCGGCCCCGGGTCGATCGATCAGGCCCACACCGCCGACGAGTGGATCGCGCTCGAGCAGGTCGATGCCGCCGCCGACAGCCTCTGCGCGCTGGCCGCGTCGCCGCGGGTGTGAGCCGGGTACGTGGGCTGGTACAACATCGCCCGCCGGAGCCCGGCCGCACGCCGCGGCCCGCCGGCTTTTCGACGAGGAGCGGATAAGCATGGCAGGCAGGATCAAGGTCGCGGGCCCGGTCGTCGATCTCGACGGCGACGAGATGACGCGGATCATCTGGCAGTTCATCAAGGACCAGTTGATCCTGCCCTACCTCGACCTGGAGCTGCGGTATTACGACCTCTCCATCCAGAATCGCGACGCCACGGCCGACCGGGTGACTGTCGACGCGGCCAATGCCATCCGCGAGTGCGGCGTCGGTGTGAAGTGCGCCACGATCACGCCCGACGAGGCCCGGGTCCGCGAGTTCGGCCTCAGGCAGATGTGGAAGAGCCCCAACGGCACGATCCGCAACATCCTCGGCGGCGTGATCTTTCGCGAGCCGATCATCATCCGCAACATCCCCCGGCTGGTGCCAGGCTGGACGAAGCCGATCGTCGTCGGACGGCACGCCTTCGGCGACCAGTACCGGGCCACCGATGTGAAGATCCCAGGCCCGGGCAGCCTGACGCTCAGTTTCACGCCCGCCGACGGGAGCGCGCCGATGGAACTCCGCGTCTACGACTTCCCGTCTCCGGGCGTCGCGCTGGCGATGTACAACCTCGACGACTCGATCCGCGACTTCGCCCGGGCGAGCTTCCGCTACGGTCTCGCCCGCCGCTATCCCGTCTACCTGTCGACGAAGAACACGATCCTCAAGGCCTACGACGGCCGCTTCAAGGACATCTTCCAGGAGATCTACGACGCCGAGTTCAAGGCCGAATTCACCGCGCAGGGGATCGGCTATGAGCACCGGCTGATCGACGACATGGTGGCCTCCGCGCTCAAGTGGGAGGGGGGCTATGTGTGGGCGTGCAAGAACTACGACGGCGACGTGCAGAGCGACGTGGTCGCCCAGGGCTTCGGCTCGCTGGGCCTGATGACGAGTGTGCTCCTGACGCCCGACGGCCGGACGGTCGAGGCGGAGGCGGCCCACGGCACCGTCACCCGGCACTATCGCCAGCACCAGCAGGGGAAGCCGACCTCCACCAACCCGATCGCCTCGATCTTCGCCTGGACGAGGGGCCTGGCGCACCGCGGCAAACTCGACGGCACCCCGGCCGTGACCGCGTTCGCCGAAACGTTGGAACGCGTCTGCGTCGAGACGGTCGAACAGGGAAAGATGACGAAGGACCTGGCGTTGCTGGTCGGCCCGTCGCAGCCCCACCTCACGACGGAAGCGTTTCTCGGGGCGATCGACGCCAACCTGCGTCGGGCGATGGCCGGCTGACCGGCCCGCGGCTGCCGCACGGCCGGGGCAAAGGGCGGGGGGCCCTTCTTCGATCAGGCGGCAAATCGTTCGGCTGCCGCGAACACAGGGAATTTCCGGCGGCAGCGAACCTTTGACGTTCCTCCGCCGTATACTTGTGCCGGCGGGTGCAGGGGTAGCGGGCTGGTTCGGGGTCAGGGAGCCCAGCCGCGCGGGCATTGTTCCGGGGACATGCAACGGGGAGGGACAGTCATGCAAGCGATTTCCGTCGATTGCCGCGTCGCTGCGGGCCGGGGAGACAGGGCCGGGTCGGGTGGCGTCGGGCCGCGGGGATTCACGGCCGTCGAACTTCTCGTGGCCGTGGCCGTGGTCGCCATCTTGGTCGCCCTGTTGCTGCCCGCCGTGCGGGCGGCCCAGGAAATGAACCGGATGAACGTCTGCCGAAACCATGTCCGGCAACTGGCGGGGGCCATCGCCGAGCACGAGGCGGCCCTCGGTTATCTGCAGTCCGGTGGCTGGGGAGCCAACTGGCTCGGCAGCGGCACACTGCCGAGCGATTCCTCGCAGCCGGGGGGCTGGCTGTTCAGCGCGACCCCCACATGGTGTCCGAACTCCGGGATCCCGGGACGGCCGTCACGGCGACCACGGTGCAGGCAACCTACCGCCAGCTCGCCGACACGGCCGTCGCCGCGCTGAACTGCCCGGCGCGGCGGACCGCGGAGTCGATCGCGCTCAGCGCCACGGTCGCCTACCGGACGGTGTTCGACACCGTCGTCACCATTCCCGTGGGCACGGTCAGCGACTACGCGGCCAACGGCGGCTCGACCGCCGTCTGTCCGCCGATGATGGTGCTCGATGAGGCCGCCCGCTACGTCGACCCGAAAACGACGAAGGTCACCTTTCGTCACTGCCCGCCGGGGAACGCGAAAAATTCCCAGACACAGACCCTGGCGTTGGCATCGACGGTCAAGGGGCATGGCAACCATGACGGGGATCACCTGGGCGCCTGCTTTTCCTGCGGAGATGCCGTCGACCGGATCGCCGCGCAACCGACCTCCGTGTCCCAGGGGAACCAGTGGCGGCGGATCGTGCCGCTCGGCCGGATCGCCCTCGCCGACGGCGGCATCCCCGACATGCAGGACGGGGTCATGCATCGGATGAGCAAGCTGCGATTCGAGAACTTCCGCGACGGGCTCGCGTCTACCTACCTGATCGGCGAGAAGTACGTGGCCGCCGACCAGTACACGACCGGGCGGGATGCGGGGGACAACCGGCCGTGGTTCGTCGGCTACTCGAGCACCAACGTCCGCTGGGCCTACGATCCACCGGCCCGGGACCAGGCAGGGGCGTCACGGCCGAACGTGTTCGGCAGTGCCCATCGGGGAGGCTGGAACGCCGCCTTCGCCGACGGCAGCGTCCGGTCGCAGTCCTACGACATCGACCTCGAGGTGCATCGCAGCCTCGCCGGCACGAGCGACAAGACGGCGGACCGCTGGCCCGACTGAGGGGGCGGCACTCTACGGGCGGAGGACCGCCGTCTGGAGTTGCAGTCGGCCGCCGGATCGCAGCGCCTGCAGCGCGCCCTGGATCCGGCTCTTCACGGTGCCCACCGGGATGCCGAGGAGCACGGCGGCCTCGCGATACTTGACCCCCCGCCCGTAGACGAGCGTGAGGACGCTGCGGTGCGCCGTGGACAGGCCGGCGAGCGCCGCATGCACCCGGGCGTTCTCCTCCTCGTCCTCGATCCGCCGCCCGGGGCGGTCGTCCGGTGCGGGGACCATTTCCGCCAGCGCGTGCCGGCCATCCGCGGCGGAGCCGCGCCGGTCGATGTCCACGGCCCGATGCCGCCGCGAACGCCGCAGCGCGTCGATGGCCTGGTTGGTCGCGACCGCGAACAGCCAGGGGCGGAACCGGCGGCTGGCATCGAACGCGTCCTGCTTCTGATAGAGCCTGAGGAACGTCGCCTGGAACACGTCCTCGGCGAGGGCCGAATCCCGCAGCCGGCGCCGCAGGTAGCCGAACAGCATCTGCTCGTAGCGGTGGACCAGCGTCTCGAACGCCGCCGCGTCGCCCGCCGTGCGAAACCGCAGCAGCAGATCCTCGTCGGTCGGCTCGGAGTCGGCATTGCGGAGGGGGGTGTCCATGCGAAGGTCTCCCGCATCGGGTTCCATGCGGATCGGGCACCAGCCCCGCCGCCACATGGTTGCGGGTGCCGGGCCCCGGGCGGGATCAGTGCCGTGGGGCGTGAATTCCGGTGTGCGAACGGCGTGCCGGTTTCGCGCAGGTGGCGATTCCGGCTGAGGAAAGCGTCTGAGGAAACCGGCTTTTCCCGCGTATTCAACAGGGTCATGTCTCCGCGGGCGACCGCCGGCGTGGTGCCGCAAACTGCAACGCCGCCTTGCAAAATGCGCCGGTCCGGCCCGGGCGGGTCGCCGGGGCAAACTGGTCGGTTTGTGCGGTTCGTGACACCGGGGCAGGCATTTTTTCCGGTGAAAAAGCCATTTTTTCCTCAACAAACCGCTTGTGACCCGCGTATCCCCGATTACGCTCGAAGGGTTGCCTTCAGGAGACCCATTCATGGCCCCTCTCGCTCTCCACCGTCGCCGCGCCACGTCGGGCCGGCTGCACACGCTCCTCTCTGCCGCCCTCGTGCTTGGGCCGCAGTCGCTCGGGCCGCAGGTCGCGGTCAGCCGCGCGGCCGGCGCCGACTGCGGTTGCGTCTCGTCCCCGGCCGCGGCCACGCAGACCTACCGGCTCGACTACCAGACCGTCTACGACGAGCGCCAGGTCACCGAACAGCGGGTGTCCTACGAGACCGTGTACGACACGAAGACCTACACGGTGCAGAAGCCGGTCTGGGAGACGCAGACCCAGGAGCGGCGGTACACGGTGCAGCGGCCGGTCTGGGAGACGCAGACCCGCGAGGAGCGGTACACGGTGCAGAAGCCGGTCTGGGAGACGGTGGTCGAGGATCGCAGTTACGACGTCGCCCGCGACGTGGTGGAGACATCGACCCGCGAGGAGCAGTACACGGTGATGAAGCCGGTGGTCGAGACCGTCATCCAGCAGCAGGTGCAGACGGTCCGCAAGCCGGTCTACGAGACGAGCGAGCGCGAGCAGGCGTACACGGTCAGCGAGCCGGTCACGCAGATGCGGACCGCCTACTCGGTCGGCAGCCAGCCGGTCGACATGGTCACGCCCATGGTCACGCCCGGCTCCACCGCCCTCGGCTGGGCGCCCGGTGGCTGGGCCGTCGATCCGGTCACCGGCCTCGCGGTCTGGCAGCGCGGCGGCTGGGCGTGGCAGATGACGCCAGGGACCGTCGTCAACCAGGTCAATCGTGTCTACCAGCCGACCTACACGCCGGTGCAGGTTCCGGAGACGACCTACGTCAACCGCGTGGTGACGCAGAAGGTCCCGGTGCAGACCGTGCGGTACGTCGATGAGCAGGTGGTGCAGCAGGTGCCGGTGCAGACCACGAAACTCGTGGCCGAGACCGCGGTCCGGCAGGTTCCCGTGCAGACGGTGCGCCGGGTCGTGGAGCGCGTGGAGAACAAGGTGCCGGTGAACGTCTGCCGGATGGTGCCCGAGGAGCAGGTCCGCCAGGTGCAGACGCAGGTGCTGAAGTACGTCACGGAGGAGAAGGTCGAGCCGGTGCAGGTGCAGGTGATGAAGTACGTCACCGAGGAGCGGACGATGCAGGTGCCGCGGACAGTGGAGAAGCGGACGCCCCACACCTACACCGTGCGCATGCCGCGGACGGTGGTCACCCGGGTGCCGCTCGACGGCTGCGGCAACCCGCTGCCGGCGGCCGCGGCCCGGCCGACGACCGGCGCTGCCAACGCCCCGGCGATCTCGTCCACCGAGGCCGCCCGGCTTCGCACACCGCACACGGCCGAGAAGCCGGTCATCGGCCAGGGCGAGGCGGCCTGGGGCAAGGCCGAGAGCCTGGAGCACTTCGATCCGCGCACGGGCAGTTCCGCGAGCCGCGCGGGGGCCGAGTCGTCCGGCGCGCCGGCCGATGCGAAGGGCACGGGGGGCGTCGAGCCCATTCCGGCGCCGGCCGCCAAGGGCGCGGCCGACGCGGCAGTGCCCGCCGAGAAGCAGCCCACCGTCGCGACTCCGGGGCCGGAGGTCTATCCCCCGCCCCCCGCGAGCGACAACCGCGACACGCCGGCGGCCAAGACCTCGGTTCGCCCCTGGCTGTTCCCGGCAGTCGAGGATCGGGGACACACCACCTGACGGTCGTGACGTCGGCGGCGACGGCGCTGCTCGCCGTCGGCATCCGGTTCGATTGGCAAGTCGATCGGCGCGGGGTACATTCCCGCGATCGTCGTCGCCTCACGGATGTGCGTCATGCCCGGCAAGGTCACGGAAGACCGTTCCACGGAAGCCCGCGTTGGGGAATCGGGCCTGCTGCCGGTGGCCCCGCCTGAGCGGCTGTTTTCCGCCCCCGTGTCCGGCGACGATCCCGAGATCCGCCGGCTCCACACCACGGCGATGATGGCCGACCTGCTCGGCGTGCCCCCGGCGGCGGTGCGGCACTGGATCCGCAGCGGGCTGCTCGTGCCGACGCGGCGTTCCGGTGCGGTCGAGTGGTTCGACTTCGGCCAGTTGGTGGCCGGCCGGAGCCTGTCGCGGCTGCTCGCCGGCGGCCTGTCGCTCCGGGAGATCGACGCCAAGCTAGCCGCGCTCGCGCCGGGCCATGAGGCCGAGATGGCCCGGTCGGGAACGATCGTGGCGGATGGCCGGCGGCTGAGCGTGCGTAGCGGCGACCGGCTGCTGGCCGCCGGTGGGCAGATGCAGCTGGCGTTCTACGCCGACGGGATCGGCGCCGATTCACGGGCCGAGGCCGCGGAGCCGGCGCCGGTGGTGGAACTGGCGGCGCATCGCTGGGTCGAGATCGAGGTCGAGCCGACCGCGGGGCCGGCGCGGGCCGAGCCGGCGGACGTCGGCGAGATTCTCGACCTGGCCGACGACCTCGAGGCGGCCGGCGAGTTCGTCGAGGCCGCCGAGGCGGTCCGGGCGGTCCTGCAGGCGCAGGGGCCGACCGCGGCCGTGGTGTTCATGCTCGCGGAACTGCTCTACCGTGCCGGCGACCTGTCCGCTGCGCGCGAGCGGTATTACGCGACGATCGAACTCGACCCCGATCACGTCCAGGCGCGGACGAGCCTCGCCTGCGTGCTCGCCGAACTGGGGGAGCATGAACTGGCGCTGGCGGCGCTGGAGGGGGTGCTGCGGCAGGAGCCTGCCTACGCCGACGCCCACTGGCACGTCGCCGGCGTGCTCGCGGAGATGGGGCGGGGTCGGGAAGCCCGCCACCACCTGGAGACGTTCCTCGAACTGGCGCCGGACAGTCCGTGGGCCGACCTCGCCAGGTCGCGGCTGTCCTCCAGCAACGCCTAAGAGGCTGTCCGAGGAGCAGGTCCTCGTCGGCTCGTGCCGTGGACAGCGGACTCAGAAGCTGCCCCACGGACCGCGGACGGCGTTCACGCCGAACTGGACCGTATCACTCGGAATGTTGGGCGTCGGCATGAAGCCGGCCCCGGCTCCGCCCACAGCGCCCGGCCCCGGATAGGGGCGGCGAAACTGGTGGTAGATCGGCGCCACCCGTGAACTCGGCACGCCCCAGCCGTACTGGGTCTGGAACTCCGCCGTCGGCGGCACCACGAGCGCGATCGGCCGGCCTTCCGACGGGTCGTACCAGCCGCTGTGCCAGCTCTTGCCCTGGCTGCGCAAGAAGTAGCGGTGGGCGTAGACGCCATGCTTGTCGCCGCACAGGCCGCCGGCATAGCCCCAGTTGCACGGTCCGCCGACCTGCTGACCACAGAGACCGTGATGGCAGCAGTGGCCGTGGCGACATCCGCCGTGGTGGCAGCCATGCCCGTGGCGGCAGCCGCCGGGGCCGCAGGCCGCGACGCCGGCGCCGGACTGCGTGCAGCCCGGCAGTTGGCCGTCGCCGGCGCGGGCGACGAAGGCCCATGGCAGTCCGCCAAGAATCGCGGCGGACACGAGGCCGCGGAGAAGATGGCCGGGAGTCGCTTGTCGATGCACCATGGGATCGGTCCTCACCACCAGTAGGCGTGCACGTCGGTCCGCAGCCCCATCGCACCAGCCTGGCGGATGTACCGCCTCCGATGGCGGTAGAGAAATTCATGGGGCATGAACGGCGGGTAGGTGTGCCATGTGTGCCCCACGCGCGGCGGCACGGGCCGCGGGGCGACGTACAACTGGGCGCCCACGCCCGGCGCGGAGCCGGCCGGCACCGGGGGCACGTAGAAGTTGTAGAACACGTCGGGTGTCGGAGCCTCGACGCCGCCGTCGATCGGCAGGGCGTGGACCGGTCCGACGACCGCGAGTTCCAGGAGCAGGAGCAGGCCGACCAGCCTGCGGCGGTGTCTGGCCATCCGGTCGTTCATCGCGGTCTCCATTCCCTGGGCAGCGCGTCGGCTCCGCCGATCGCATGCCGGGAGATTTCGGCCGCCGGCGGGCCGCCGCATGATCCCCCGTGCCGGCGGCGGCCGGCCCTGCGCCACGCGCACACCTTCCGGCCCCCGCGTCGGTCCGAGCCGCGCAGGCCGCTGCCCGCAAAGTCAGCCCCTCTTGCCAAGGCCCGCGCGGCTGATCACAGTCTGGGGGAGCCCGTTCAACTCCCCGTCCACCGCCCAGGGTCGCGATGGCCACCGTCAAAACACCGCCAAAACGTCAGCCGAAGACCGCGGGCAAGCCCGCGCGGCGGCCGCCGCCCGGCCGGCCGGCGACGGCGCAGGAACAGGCGGAGGATGCCTCCGCGGCCCCGACCGCGCCGTCGGCGGATCCGCCGCCCGCCGCGGCCCCGCGCCGCCGGGCCACGGCGCAGGCGCTCGCCGCCGGGCAGCGGGACATCTCGGTGAGCGAGTTCTTCGCCAAGAACCGGCACCTGCTCGGCTTCGACTCGCCGCGCAAGGCGCTGCTCACGAGCGTCAAGGAGGCGGTGGACAACTCGCTCGACGCCTGCGAAGAGGCGGGCATCCTTCCCGAGATCTGGGTGCGGATCGAGCAGGTGGGGGAGAGCGGCACCCGCTACCGGATGAGCGTCCAGGACAACGGCCCGGGCATCGTCGCCAAGCAGATCCCCCTGATCTTCGGCAAGCTGCTCTACGGTTCCAAGTTTCACCGGCTGCGGATGAGCCGCGGCCAGCAGGGCATCGGCATCTCGGCGGCCGGCATGTATGGCGTGCTCACCACCGGCAAGCCGGTGAAGATCGTCTCGCGGATCGACGCCCGGCACCCGGCCCACTACTCCGAGCTGCGGATCGACACCAAGACCAACCAGCCGGAAATCCTCAACGGCAAGGGGGCCGGCGTCGACGTTCCGGCGGGCAAGGCGGGCGTCGAGCTGATGAAGAAGCACGCCATCGAGTGGGTCGCGGAGAACGACCGCGGCGAATCGATCGACCACGGCACGCGGGTCACGATCGAGATGGAGGCGAAGTTCCAGCGCGGCCGGGGCAGCGTCGAGGAGTATCTGGAACAGACGGCGATCGCCAATCCCCATGCCCGGCTCCACTTCCAGGGGCCGGACGGGGCAGCGGAGCGGATCCTGGAGCGGTCCACGGCCGATCTCCCGCCGGAGCCCAAGGAGATCAAGCCGCATCCCTACGGCGTCGAGCTCGGCCGGCTGGTGACGATGCTCCAGGATCAGCCGAAACTCACCCTCGCCCAGTTCCTCGTGCAGTCGTTCTCCAGGGTCTCGCACGGGACGGCGAAGAAGATCTGCGACGGCGCGAAGCTGTCCCCGCGCACCACGACGGGCCGGCTCGGTCGCGGCGAGGCCGATGCCCTGTTCAAGGTGATCCAGGAGACGAAGATCCCGCCGCCGGCCACCGACTGCATCGTGCCGATCGGCGAGCAGCGGCTGCTCGCCGGCCTGCGCCAGGTGGTGCCGGGGGAGTTTTTCACCGCCGCGACGAGGCCGCCGGCGGTGTATCGCGGCAATCCGTTCGTCATCGAGGCGGCGCTGGCCTACGGCGGCGGCGTGGCCGCCCAGAAGGTGAGCCGCGAGGCGCTCGGCGAACTCGCCGGCGAGAGCGACGCCCGCAGCCTGCGGCAGTTCCTCACGACGACGTTCGCGGGCCTCGGCAGCGAGGCCGCCGAGCGGATCCTCGCCGAGGCACAGCTGGCGCCGCGGCAGAGCCCCGCCCGGCTCAAGAAGCAGCAGCTCGACGCCCTCCACGGGGCGATGCAGAACGTCAGCGTGGACGAGGGGCAGAGCATGAACGTGCTCCGCTACGCCAACCGCGTGCCGCTCCAGTTCCAGCCCTCCGCCTGCGCGGTGACGCAGACGATCACCTCGACCAACTGGCGGGCCTACGGGCTGTCGCAGTCGCGCGGTGGTCTGCCGAGCGGGCCGGTCACGGTGATGGTCCACGTGGCGAGCGTCTGGGTGCCGTTCACGAGCGAATCGAAGGAGGCGATCGCCTCCTACCCGGAGATCCAGAAGGAGATCCGGCTCGCGCTCCAGGCGGTGGGCCGCAAGCTGGGGATGTATCTGCGCCGCCGGCTGCGGGTCGCCCAGGAGGGGCAGCGGCGCAGCATCTTCCTGCGCTACCTCGGGGAGGTGGCGACGGCGGTCGCGCAGATCAACGGCGTCGATCGGGGAAAACTCTACGAACAGTTGCTCGCCGTGGCGCGGAAGAAGACTGCCGAGGCCGACGTGCGGCTCGACGACCGCGGTCGGCCGATCGAGGACGAGGAGGAGTTGGAACTCGGCGACAACTGCATCATTGTGCCGCCGAAGATCCCGGGTGCGGGCGAGGATGCGGCGACCGCGATCCCGGCGGCCGAATCGCGGCCGGCCCGGGGCAGGAAGCGCGGCAAAGCCGTCGCGGACGAGACCACCGCCGTTGCCGACGAAGCCGTGCCGGCCCCCGGGAAGCAGCCGCGGAAGTCGCGGCAGCCCGCCGGCCGCAAGCCTGCCGGGCGCCGTCGGTAGCGGCCGCGTCGGGACGGCGGAGGGATGGATGGGCGACAGGCCGCTGATCGGCGTCGATTTCACCTCGGCGCCATCGGCCCGGAAGCCGATCACGGTGGCGGTGGGCACGTTGCGCGTCCGTGGCCGGAAGGCGGTCTACGTGCTCGACGCGGTCGAGGCGATCGAAACGCTCGACGGGTTTGCGGCGTTCCTGCGGGCCGACCTGCGCTGGATCGGCGGTTTCGATCTCCCCTTCGGGCAGCCGCGGTCGCTCATCGAGCACGAGGGCTGGCCGACCGACTGGCGGGCGTTCGTCAGGTTCTACTGCGGGCAGCCACGGGACCGGCTGCGCGGCGCGTTCAAGCGCTGGTGTGCCGGCCGGCCGGTGGGGGACAAGTTTGCCTGGCGCCGGGCTGACAAACCGGCTGGCTCGAGTCCGGCGATGCGCTGGGCGAATCCGCCGGTCGCCTGGATGATGCATGCGGGCATCGGGCGGATGCTGGCGGCGGGCCTCGTGTTTCCGGCCCACGGCGTGCCGCGACGCCGCAGGCGCGGCGGTGCCGGCGCGGACAGGATCGCGCTCGAGGCCTATCCGGGTTACACGGCGCGGCGGATCGTCGCCGGGTCGTACAAGAGCGACGCGGCGGCGAAGCAGACCCCGGACCGTGAGGCCCGGCGCCGAACGATCGTCAGGGCGTTGGTGGCCGGTCGGGCCGGGCTCGGGGTCGGGCTCGAGGTCGGCCGCGGCTGGCGGCGCCGGTTGATCGACGACGGCGCGGGGGATCTGCTCGACGCTGTGATCTGCGGCCTGCAGGCCGGGCATGCGGCGCTCGTGCCGGGGTATGGCCTGCCCGCCGACGTCGATCCGCTGGAGGGCTGGATCGCGAGCGTGCCCAACCCGCCCGCAGCGGGCTGAATGCACGCTGATCCGCGGCGTCGTGCCGCGATCAGCTTTGGCGGTCCTCCGCCCGCACTTGTAACGGTCGTCATCGTGACGCCCGCAGTG
>JBIKKQ010000163.1:0-7518 GCA_044360305.1 Pirellulales bacterium | reverse complement strand
TGGCCGAGGCGGAAGCCGCACACGCGGCGGCGAACCCGGCCGGGGTCAGGTAACCAAGCGAACTGTGGGGCCGCTGGGCGTTGTATTCGTCTCGCCAAGAGGCTGTGAGGGGCGGGGCGTTTTCGGCGGCCGGCCGCGAGTGCGGGGTGTGAGTCGAATACCCATGCGGTCAGCAGTAGTTCGTTGCCAGTCAGCCCCGCCAAAAGGCATGCCGCGTCGCACCGAATTATGCAGAGCGACCAATTCAGCCTCGGTTTGCGGCTCGTTGACATGCTTGACCCAGTTGCCGGACGGAACGGTTGGCCAATCGGCAAGTCCGACGAAGTTGCCTGGATTGAGGCGGTGCCACAGGCTCGACCAACGCCAGTTCTCGGCTCGACCGCCCAGGTTCGCACGGAGCGGATTCCGCTCTACGTATCGGCAGACCGTGAGAAAATGCTCGTCCTTGGCGACAGGAAAAGATTTGAACCTTCCCTGATAGAGCGGGCCGGTGCCGAGGGACCGATGGGCATGATGCCACCTCATCGTATGGGTCATCGTCAGCCTGTGCATGAAAACCGAAAGATCTCCATCGGCCTGCGGCCAGAGCACCAGGTGCCAATGATTCGGCATCAGGCAAAACGCCAGCAGCCGCACCGGCACGGCTTCAACGCCCGCCGTGAGCAGCTGCTCGAACGCGGCATAGTCGGCGGCGGTCTCGAAAATGGTCGCCCGGCCCACGGCCCGGTTCAGCACATGGCAGACGATGCCAGAAGTGTACATGCGTTTCGTTCGTGGCATGGCCGGCATCTTACCGCCCCGGCGAATGCCTGCAAGCGAAATTCGCTCCCGTCCCCATTTCTTCCCGTGGTGTTTGTGGCCCGACCGGGCTGCTGCGTATTGACCAGAATCCAGCGCCTCGCGGTGTGCACGCCTCGGATCACGGCGGTCGTGGCCTTCGTCTGCGCACTGTTCCTCGGAACCGGCGGATTATGCCCGGCGCTCGGCATGTGTCAGGAAGCCCGAGTTGCCGAGAAGCCGCCGGGTGTCGAGGTTGATGGGGACACTGCGCCTTACCCGAAGCCTGACACGGGATATGTCACCGATCTCGCGGACATGCTCAGCCGCGAAGAAGAGGAGCGGATCGAGCAGTGGCTCTGGCGAGCAGAGGAGGAAAAGGGCGTCGAGATTGCGGTGGTGACAATCAATTCCCTGCAGGACTACCCCGGAACTGCGAACGATTCGATCGAGTCGTTCGCAACGGAGCTGTTCAATCGCTACGGCATCGGGAACCTGCCCAAGAATGACGGCGTTCTACTGCTGATCTCGAGGCGCGACCGGAAGATGCGGATCGAACTGGGCAAGGGCTGGGGTCGTGATCGCGATGCCGCTGCGGCCGGGATCATCGCCCGGGGCATCAAGCCCCAGTTCAAGGCTGAACGCTACGGCGACGGCATCACAGCGGGCGTCAGGGGGATCCTCGCCGACTTCGCCGGTCTGAACGTTTCCGCTGCGGTGGCAGGGCGCATCGAAGTTCCCTGGCAGACGATCGCGATCGCGGTGGCGGCAGTCGCGTTGGCCGTCCTGGCTATGAACCTGCTCCGCAGCGGTCGGTCCGGCTGGGGTTGGCTGACCCTGGCCCTCTGCGGCGGCGCGATTTTCGCGCTGCTGCGTGGACTCAACGAGTTCGGAAAGCGGATGCCATCCTCATCCAGCGACAACTGGTCATCCGGTGGCTCCGGCGGGGGCTTCGGCGGAGGCTCCTCCGACGGCGGCGGGGCTTCCGGCGACTGGTAGCCGACGGATCCCGGGTTTCCCGGCCGCCGACCAGGGAACGACCGGAAATTGAGGGGTGCGAGCAAACTTCGCCGAGACTGGAAATTGGGCGACGCAACTTTTGGCCAGCTGCGGCGAAAATGTTGGTAACTGCCGGACCGCCAGGCAGAAAAATAGGGTCGGGAGCGGATTGTCGACTTGGTCGGGGGATTAGGGACGGGAGTTGATTTCCACGGTGTGGTAGAAACGCGATCCTGTCCCGATTTTCCGTATCCCAAATGCAATCACCGGTACTCGGCCGGTGCTCCTGCCTTCAATGAGATATTGCAATGCCACGGTTAGATGACGTGCCGCCTGGGTATACCGAGGAACGCGCTGCTCTCGGCAGGTCACGAGTGGTCCCCAAAGGAGAGGACACTCTGACGCCTGAGGAAAGACAACTGCTTGTCGACCTCGTGCAGGCAACCGCAGACGTGCTTGGTTTCGTTGACCCTACGCCGACGTGTGACGGCATCTCGATGGTTATCAGCCTCAGTCAGGGAGACTTTTTCGGAGCCAGTTTGTCGATCATCTCGATGGTGCCGTTCATCGGGGACGCAGCCAAACTTGGAAAACTTCCCAAGTATCAGAAGGTGCTTGACAGAGCCATCAAGCAGGCAAAAAAGTCCACGCGCTTCGAAACACTCGTCAAGCCACTGCTTGTCCGCCTCCAGGATTCGCTCGACCGTCTGCCCGACTTCCTACCGGAAAAGGTCGCCGAGCAGGTGCGCAGCATGCGCGGCTCGCTCGACGGGTATCTAGCAGCTCGGGCCGCGAAGAAACTCGAGGACTTCAAGCAAGCGGAACAGCTTGGCATACCCGTCGAACATGCGTTGGCCATTCGTCATGCGGTGGTCAACAACAACCCGAACCGATACATCGTGTTCATCCGTGAGGCGAAACTCAAGGGTATGGAGTGGATAAGGCGGGGCTATCCCGCGAAACCTCGCGAGATCAAGGCGAAAATCGACGAAGACATTGGACTCGTGATCGCGAAAACGGCGGATGAAATCGACGAGGCGCTCGCCGCGGGGCATTTCGTCGTGAGCAAAGGAAAGGCGAGAAACGGATCAACTGTCGCGGCGATCGGCGATGCCCCGGATTGGGGCCACATGCCAGACGGACTGATTATTGACAAAAACACGATGAAACCCTTCACCTCTGATTTCGACGTCGGGGCGATCATCGACCCATCTGCACCCAGACGAAACCTCGCCCTGGTCAAAACGGGTGGTAAGGGCGACGCGAGTGTCTACGTGAAGGATTACATCGACCCCCGGGAGCGTGCGATGATCGACAGCATAAACCAACATATGGGCGGCCTCAACGGCGGCGGTCGACTGAAGCATGGGCCTGATGACAAGTTCTCCAGTACGGTTCGCGAAGACAGGCATATCGCGTTCCTTCCCGATGGAACGATGGTAATTCTCGAGAAAAATGAGTTCATCGAGTGGATGGACTCCATGAAGCGTGGGCCGCTTGGACTGAAGAACTTCAAGGCCGGCACGGGCGACGGAAAAGGTGGGGCCGCGGGTGGCAGACCGCCACAACTAAGGGTCGTGAAATAATCCGATAATCCGGGACGGGAGCCGATTTCCATGCTCCGGTGGCCTGCCTTGGAAAACCTGATTCCATGGAGGCTGGGGTGGCCTGCGATGACACGACGAACTTCTGAGGCCGTCGGCAGGAATAGCCCGATCTCGGCAGGCTCGCTCAGCGGCCTGCGAACTGCGGCGACAGGCGATAGGCGCCCAGATACATCTGCGGCGTGAAATAGTGCTGCCAGCGGATCGTGCCGCCGCCCGCGCCCGTGTGCGAGGGTGGCCAGGGGTCATGAACTCGCACCAGCGTGCGCATCCCACGGCCAGGCCTCACCGCGGTGGTGATGATTCCGGTCAGGCACACCGCATGATGCGTTGCGCCCGCGAGTCCGGCGCCGGCGACCGCGCCAGCCAGCCACATCCGGCCGCCCATCAGCATGGGCGCAAGTGTTTCGCCGTTCGCCGGCACGTTGATCGGCGAGAGTCCGACGGCCCGCAGGAACTGGCTGACGTTCGCCTGATTCACTTGCAGACCGCCGGTCGCGGACAGGATCGCGCCGCCTGGCACCATGCTGGCGACGATTCCCCGCGTCATGGCCGCGGCGGCGTTCCAGCAGAGCATGTTCCCGTGCTGGGCGACGAGCGTCGTCGGGTGTTCACGCCACCGGTCGACGCCCAACGCCCGCCACACCTCCGGCGTGATCATCGGCGGGGCGGACACGGCCATCGCGCTGTCGATGAAGCGGGCGAGTTGCGCAGCGGTGCGAGGGCCGAACACCCCGTCCTCTTCCAGCGACTCGCCGACGTTCGAGACGTAATATTCCCCATTGAGCAAAGTCTGGGCGAATTGGACCAGCGGCCCGCGCGAGCCCTGCAGCAAGGTTTCCATGGCGAGACTCTCCCAGGTGAAATCGGGGGCGGGCGAAATCGAGGCCGGAAGCTGATTCCGCGAAATCCAAGATTTGGTGATTCGTCGGGCTACTGCTCGGCTTTGCCGTCGCCGCGGGTTGACCCAATCCCTGCGTTGCGAATCGTACCAATCGCGGCGAAGTCGGGACGGAAAACCCCCGGCCGATTTTCCACGCAACACTTTCCGCCCGCGGACGACAATCTTCCATCGGGCCGCTCGGACCTGCCGTCGGCTCGCCCCATCGAGGAGCAGAAACCATGGCCGTCTTCGGCATCACGGACAACCGCGGGAGGGTTTGGGCGTTCGACCCCGACCTGATCTACGCCATCCAGCGGGCGGCCGTCAGGACCCGGATCATCCGCCAGCGGAGCCACGTCGTTACCCACAGTGCGGGCATGTTCCTGCCCACGACCTACAACCTGGAGACCAACTGGAGCGGCTATCGCGGCGACCTCGAATCACAGGCCGCACACATGTGGACCGAGGCGGAAATGTCGCTGCGCAACAGCCCCGAAACGTTCTTCGGCAACCTCGTCGGGCTCCTCAACGACGCCATCAACGACCACAACTGGTATCGGCAGCAGTCCCGGGACTGCACCGACCGGTCGCACCAGTCGATCTCCCGTGTTGTCCGCAACTGGGAGCGGGCACTGGAGGGGGCACGCTTCGTCCGCGATGCCTCCGCCACCGTGCTGGTCGTCACGGCCGGCGTCGTCGCCGCACCGGCCGGCGCGGCGGCCGCCGGAGCGGCCGGAATGACCGGGGCTTCGCTCGGGTCAGCCAGTTCCATGCTGGCGGCGGGCTCCGTGATGCGGGGCGCGTTCACGTACCAGGACACCGGGAACGTCGGCTCGGCCGTGCTCAACGCCGGCGGGACCTTCACCGTGGGGATGATCGGCATCGGCTCGGCCGGCATGGCGATGTCGCGGGCCGATCAGGCCCTGGTCCTCGCCATCAGCTCGGCCGGGGCAGGGGCCACGGCCGGCGGCCAGGCGCTCGTCGAAGGGCAGAACATGCGGCAGGTCGCGGTGGCGGCGATCGGCGCCGCCGGGGGACAGGCCCTGGGAGGAGTGCTCGGGCCGCGGATCGAGAACCTCGGTTTTGTCACCCAGGTGGCCGCCGGATCAGGCGTCGATCTGGCCGTCGGCCGGGCCACCTCGGCCGCGGTCGATCGCCTCGGTTCCCAGTCCCTGGCTGCCCCGCAGGCCCGCGGCCACATCGACTTTCTCGGGCTGCCCGCGTCCGCAGCGGTCGAGTACGTTCGCGGCTGTGCCCTGCGTCCACTTTGAGAGGGCCCGGAGACGTTTCGGCGGGAGGCCGGCGATCGCCCGGCCGAGAGCCTCGCGGCTCGTCAGCGAGCGTCCCGCACCTGGGCGGAAATCCGCTCCCGTCCCGGATTTTCCCCAAGAAAAAATCCCGCGCGGCACGGGGCCGCGCGGGATTCGTGTGAACAACACCCGGGATCTGCCCGGGGCGGGACGACCGTGACGGGCCTACGGCTTCGCCGGACCCGTCGCCGCGGCCGCCAGGGCGGCCTTCGGCTGGTCCTTCGCCGGCTGGCCGGCGAGCGCAACCGTCTGCCGGTCGCCGACGACCAGCGACACCGTCTTCGACTCCTCGAGCGGCTTGCCGTCCCGACTCGACTGCATCTTCACGACGAAGTCGTACTTCTTGCCGGCCGTCAGACCCTTGGCGACGAACACGCGGGTCGATCCCAGTGAGGCAGTCTGCTTGCCGTTGACGAACACCGTGGCCTCCGCCGGAACCTGGACGGTGATCAGGACGCCGTCCTTTGGCACTTCAGCCTTGGCAGCCGAATCGGGCGTGAACGAGGCCACGCCGCCGGCCGAACCGCCAGCTGACCCACCGTAGGAACCACCCGCCGAACCGCCGTACGATCCGCCGTTCGACCCGCCAAAGGAGCCACCGGTCGAGCCACCGTTCGAACCGCCCGCCGAGCCATGGTGCCGACCGAGCCAGCCGCGACGGCCGCCGCAGCCACCGGGGCCGCAGTCACTGGCCGAACCGCCTGCCGATCCGCCATAGCTGCCGCCGGCAGAGCCACCGTAGCTGCCCCCCGTTGAACCGCCATCAGACCCGGCGGAGCCGCCGCCCCGACGGTGATTCCACCCCGCCTGGGCCTCCAGGGCACAGGCCGTCAAAACCAGAAAAGCAGCCACGGATGCCGCTTTCATGAACGAATTCGAACGCATGGAAGGTCTCCAGAGAATAGGAAGGGTCAACCGGCCGAGATGTCGAGCATTGATTTTTCCCGCGGAAACCGGGGCCGGGGCATGCATGTGGCCCAAAAGCCGGTTCTCCGGGGAAGAAACCCGGCAAGCCTACTTTACGGCCTGGGAAAAACAAGCAGTTGGGGGAGACTTTTCCGCCCCCCACCCCCCCCCAACCTCGGCACCGCTGCCCGGCGACGCCCCCCCAGCACCGCTCCTACCCCCATCGGGAACCACCCCCCCGGCAACCGTCCCCGGGCAACCGGCGTTGCTTCGGCACCGTGCCGGTCGCTTTTTCCGCTGCTTTTTCGGCGGTGGCTGCAAAGCCACGACCGGGTCGCTAAATTTTTTCGAGCCCACGCAACATTTTCGGGGGGGCCACGATAATCCTTCCGTCCTGCACGCCGCAGGGCGTGTGGATCGAAACGGAAATCACTCACCATCAGATACGAGGAGACGAGGCAATGGCCGCTTTCATGAAACTCGGAGACATCAAGGGCGAGGCGACGGATCAGGGACACAAGGACTGGGTCTTCGTCCAGTCGATGAGCGCCTCGGTTCACCGCTCCATCCCGTCCGGAGCCAAGGACCAGCAGCGGACGAAGGGCGAGACTTCGCTCGGTGACATCCAGATCGTCCGCCAACTCGACGCCTCGTCCGTCAAGCTTCAAGAGGCGTGTGCGAATGGCACATTCTTCAAGGAAGTGGAAATCCACTTCTGCACGACCGTGAAGAACAATCAGGAGCCTTACCTGAAGTACAAGCTCTTCGACGTCATCGTCTCCAGCTACAGCGTCCACGGCGACGCGTCCGGTAACCCGCTGCCCAGCGAGCAGGTGTCGCTCGGCTACTCGAAGGTCGAGTGGACCTACCACACGATCGACCCCAAGACCGGCGACGACAAGGGCCGCGTGGCAGCCAAGTACAACCCCGCCGAAGGTAAGGCCTGATTGGGCCACGGCTAGCACCGCGATCCGGCTGCCGCGGGCCCGCCCCGCGGCAGCCGCCCGCGGCGGGAAATGGGGACGGGAGCGATTTTCGC
>JBIKKQ010000162.1:0-7543 GCA_044360305.1 Pirellulales bacterium | reverse complement strand
CAGCTTTGTGTGGATCCGGGACGGCAAGCTTACGTTCGGCGGGCCAACCATGCGGGCGCTCGCAGCCGACGATGGCACCATCGTGGACGACGATGAGGAGGATCAGGGCCCAAAGCCTTTCACCGAGTCGGAGTTCGAGGAGAAGAAGAAGCAGGTGAAGGCCCAGTTCGCGCCGCCGCGCCCCGACGAGCCGGTCAACGCCCAAGCGATGCCGAGCACCACGGATCACGCCATGGAACGCTACGTGGACGCGATCCACACTCACTTCGGCGTCCGATGAAGCAATGACGGAGAAAAAAAGTGACAGCCACCACACCTGAGGAACGTGTGGCCGCTGCGTCGCTGCGTCGTCGAACGCGGAAGGGAGTGTTTGTCACCACGCGCACGTTCACCCGCGAGGCCGCGGACTACGCCGCCTAGTCGCGATTCGCTCGCTAGTCCGCTCCTGCCGCCGCATCCCCGCGCGGCAGCCGCTCACGGACACGGCCTCGGTTGGTATACTGCTGTTCATATACCGGCTGCGAGCCGGCGAACACCGACGGAGCGGACCGAATGAGCTGGCTCTTGTTTCTTGACGAGAGCGGAACCGATCACGGCAGCTGCCCTTACGAAGTCACGGGCGGGTTGGCGTTGCACGCGAGCACGCTGTGGCCGTTCATCCAAGACCTTCGACGCCGCGAACGGGACGCGTTCGGAGGGTCGCTTCACGAGTTCGGCGCGGAACTTAAGGGTTGCAAGCTGTTGAATCGCGAGTCCTACCGTTGGTCAGCGCAAATGCCGCCTATGAGCGAGCCAGAAAGGCAGCGGCACGCCCGCGGGTTCATGACCAAAGGACTCGAGAAGAAACCGCCGACGCGGGCCGAGTTTACCGCGTACGGGCAGGCGAGGCTGTGCATGGCCCGCGGCATCGTCGAGTCGCTCCGAACGCATGGCGCGGTGTTGTTTGCAACCGCGATTCCGCGCGGCTCCAAACGGCCGAAGGGCCGGGCGGACGAGGCATATCTACGGAAAGACCATGTTTTTCTTCTCGAACGGTTCTTCTATTTCCTCGAACTGCAAAAGCAGCACGGCATTCTCGTGATGGACGAGGTGGAAAAAACGGCGGACCGCGTGCTCGCCCAGCGCATGGAACGCTACTTCGAGCGCACGGCGCCGGGCCGATCGCGCACCAAGTGGATCGTGCCCTCGCCATTCTTCGTCTCTTCCGACATGGCGTATCCGGTGCAGGCTGCGGACTTGGCGATCTACTGCGTGAACTGGGGCTACCGGGTGCCGCCAGGGATGATCAACGAAGCGCGCGAAGAGATTCGCAAAGAGTTCGAGCCTTTGCTTCGAGAGCTCGAGTTTCACGGCGACGGAGCGAGAGATGGCACCGTCTTCAACACCCACGGGGTCGTGTACGTGCCAGACCCCTATACAAGACGCTGACCGACATCTCGCACGGGCAAAAAAAAGAGACAACACCGGCGGTGCCACCCCGAAGAGCCGCACCGAGGCTATGTCTCCGGAAGAATCATCGGCCGTCGGTCTCGAAAAGTCAACGTCGGTGACCGTGCACCGAAGAGATCGGGCGGTGCCGGCCGCCGACCTCGGCGGCCCGAATAGGGAAAAAGGTGACAGCCACCAAATCTGGCGGCACTTTCGACGGCTGCGCCGCCGCCCAAACCTTCGTCGTCAAGAACCTCGACAGCGCCTCGTTCGTCGAGGAGTGATATCCATATCCCCGATTGACGCTCTGCGTGTGCAACCGTACACTATTGCTTGGTCTCGTGCGATGAATTCCTTCCCTTGATGCCGCGAGCCGAAAGGGCGCTGCCCATGCCGACCGTCGCGTTCGACCGCGATTCGATGGCCACGTGGTACGCCACACAGCACCTCAAGGTGGATGAGGGCATCACCGAGGTGGTGTACCTCCCCACGAACGCTGGCGAGCGGGAGATCCGGTTTCTCGAGATCAACGCGGACATGCTTGATGCTGACGATTCCCTCGAGCCCGTGAACTACGGCGTCGACATGGGCACCGGGATGGAGCACGAGCTTCTGGTCATCGACGTGACGCCGGCGCAATACGAACGGATTCGGGGGAACACGCTGCCGCTGCCGGGTACTTGGACACTCGCGTCCGCTGTCGCCTTCCATCGTAATTCGCGGAGGCGGGAGAGTTGAACGCGGCCCAGGAGCTCTGGTGGAAGCAGGCAAAAGCCGACCTGGAGTTGTTTGAGCACCTTCGA
The DNA here is from genome assembly GCA_044360305.1 of Pirellulales bacterium. Classification (GTDB taxonomy): domain Bacteria; phylum Planctomycetota; class Planctomycetia; order Pirellulales; family UBA1268; genus QWPN01. The sequence continues at coordinate 5,312 of JBIKKQ010000162.1, read as the reverse complement.
GGGCGTCCCGGCTGGCGCTACCCGTGCCATTCCCTTCAGGCCTTGCAAATGGCCAGCGAGAAGATCGCCAAAGCATCGTTTCGTGCAGGCCACTACGCCTGCGACTTCGGCCTGACCGACGCCGAACGGGCGCAGCTGCTGCTCGGCAACACGCAGTCGCGATTCGTGAACCGCCTCTGCTGGGCCAAGATCCATCTCGAACGGGCCGGGCTCCTCACCCGCGGCCGACGTCACCGTGCCTGGTCGAGAGCCCGAAGCAGCGGACACTCGGCACTCGGATGCTCGCCCCGCCTGTACCCGGCCAGCAGTTCTCTCGACCTCTGGGCCAGCATCCGGCGGACTTCTCGCCGGCCTCCCTTGACGCGAGGAATCTTCATGGTGTCGTAGCCGGTCGTCTGGTGCCGCAGCCAGGCGATCACGGCCGCCTCGGCCCGACGTTCGATCGGGATTCGCTGCGTCCGGGCAACGGTGCCACTGCCGACCGGTGTGGCGTGGCTGGCGACCGACCGGGCCAGTGTGAGGGCGAGGTCCGCGTGCCGCTCGTGAAACGCCAGGAACGTCACGACCGCCGCCTGGAAATCCTCGACGTACACGGCCTGCCTGACTTCGCGGCGCCGGGAGTCCGCCTCGCGGCGCCGGGCATACCCCTCCGTCGAGCGCTCGCCGGCCAGTTCCTGCCGGATCGTGGCGATCGTGTCCCGCGGGGCCCAGATGCCTCGCGAAAACATCTTGCGGCCGACCTTCTCCTGAACCAGCCAAAACTCCCCGGCGGCCTTCACGCGGCGGGTCAGGGCGGCGTCACCCGGTGGCAGGAGTTCCCAGTCGGGGGGCACCGGAAGCGTCTGGCCCTGCGGCGTTCGCACCGTCTGGGGCTGCGGACCGGGAAGGAATGTCTGCGGCGGCATACGGCCCTCCTATCGGCGTTCCGTGGGCTCTCGCTCAAGCCACCCAACGCACGGTCCCCTGGCCTGGGCCGCCGACTTCGACCCCCACCCGGCCGCCATGGCCCCGGGTCTGCTTGGCAGCCAGGTCAGCGTCTTCAGGTGCGGCTCCTCGAGGTCGGCTACGGGCACTTCATGCCCCGTTGGGAAAACAGCGCCCGAACGCTTGAAATCGGCTGAGACCGCCACGGACCCGTATCTGACCGGTAAGGAGCGCCCAGCCGATGCTCCGTTCTTTGCGGAGAAAGCCCAGCCATGCCCGGGAGTCTGCCTTGACCGTGCAGTCCGGCTTGCCGATCAACCCCCGTTGCACCGTCAAGGACTGCTGCCGGATCGTCACGGTAGCCTCTTGTGGCTCCCGCCCGGTGAAGATCAGGTGATACACGGCGTCGATGCCCTTGGATCGACCTGCTTGGAAGACGACGTGCATGGTGTCAAGAAACCCGGCGATTGTCGTTGGGCGTAAGCTGTTGACGTGCTGCTTCGCCTTGTGGGGAAACACCCGACTGACGTACTCGTCGGCGTCTGATCCGGGAACGACGTAAATGGTTTCCTTCTTCTGCTGCAGCGGCTTCACGATCTCAGCGAGAAACGCCGGCCGTTGGTCGAGAAACGGAGCCAGGACATCCTCTCCTGCCGGGCAGACCGCCAGACAGTAGGCGGCTTTGTAGTTGGCCCCGAAACTCAGGCTCTGCCACATCGAGACCGACTCTTGATCGTTGACTCGTGTCCGGTAGTCCCGTGCGTTGCGGCTGTCGGCAACGTGTTCAACCCAGTCCGTGAAGCCGTGAAGAAACTCTCGATAATTGTGGGTGACGCAGGCACTGGCATCGAAACCGCCCTGCGGCTTGATCGCCCCCACCGGGCATGCGGCGACGCACAGCTTGCAGGTGACGCAGGGGTTGTATTCGACAGGCTGAGATTCCCGATCGACATCGACATCGACAAAAATCGTTCCCAACAGAACGAACGATCCGAACCGTGGATGGATGACGTTGCGATGCAACCCCATCTGCCCGAGTCCCGCTGCCACGGCCACCGGTTTGTGGGACACCACCCAGATCTTCCCCGGGAAGTCCGACATCTCCATCGGAAAGCCCATCGGGGCGTTCATGGCCCGGATCCCCCGGTCTTCGAGCCGCCGCACGATTTCCCGGGCCACCTCGTTCACGTGGTCGCCGGTCTTGTGAAACTCGAGGTTGGCAACGGACCGGGCTGGGCTTCGGACCGGTTCCCGGTTCATCCGGCAGACCACGCTGATGAGAATCTTGGCCGCGGGAAAGACCCGGAGAACGCCCGCTTTTTCCGAAGCGATATCCGGCCGGTCAATCCGCACAAAACCGACATCATCGGCCCCAGCGTCCAGACACAAGCGGCGGAGTTCCTCGGCGGGGAGCGTGTCGGGGCGAGCCTGCCGTGTCCGGCTCCGGAGGGCGGTGACGGACGGGTGTTGATCGTATGCAGCCAACGTGAGCCTCTCCGGTCCTGCGCTTGCGAACTGCAAGTGTTTGCTTGTATATTGCAAGTCTTGCCGTTCCTGTCAAGTTATCCGGAAAGCGGTTTCATCGAAGAGGTCGTTTGTGAAGCTGACAAAGCGTTCGGTATGCCCGGTGGCGTGCACGCTGGATCTCATGGGAGACAAGTGGACGTTGCTCGTCGTTCGAGACATGGCCTGCGGCAAGACGCTCTTCAAGGAGTTTTCCGCTTCCCCTGAGCGGATCGCCTCGAACATCCTTGCCGACCGGCTGGATCGGCTTGTTCGCTCCGGGCTGGCCGAGTCGTTCAGCCCCGGCCCGACGGCGGGTCGGCAAGGCTATCGCCTCACTTCAAAGGGTAAGTCACTGCTGCCCGTTCTTGCGGCGTTGCGAGACTGGGGGCTGATGCACATCAAGGGCACGGAGGCCCGGATGAAGCCCGTGGTGTGAACCGTCCCCTGCCGTCGCGTTGCTCCCCATCCGCCGCCGTGAACGGCTGTGCTTAATTCTGACCTTTCCCCCATGAATGGATTCAGTCTCTATCAGCAGGATTGCCCTGCCAAGGAATCGTCCCTGGGGCGAGAATCTCGCCCCGCACGATGTGCGCTGATCGGGTCGAGCGCGAGGCTGCGATGGGTGGCTTCGTCTTGGATCAACTGTTCGTAGAAGTCGGCGGGGGCGGGCCGCACGCCCGCCCCCCTGCTCCACCCCGGAGGCACTTCAATTGCCTCCGAGGTTTCAACCATGATTGGTCTCAACAACGACGACGGCCGTGCCGGCGGTGATTCTTTCTCATCCCCGGTTCCTGATCGACGACCTGTGCCGGATGAGCCGCAACACGATCGAGTCGCTGCGGCTCGGGGAACTCGCTGACGAGACCGGGGTCCGCGTCGTCGGCGCCAGCGATGGCTTCGACAGTGCCAACCCCCAGTCCTCGCTCCTCCTGCCGGTCTTCGGCTCGATGAACGAAGTGTTCATCACCCAGCTGCGATCCAAGGTGAAGCGCCGCATGGACGACGCCTTCCGCCGTGGCGACAACATCCAGCCGCCCCGGAGTCGGCATCGATCTGGCGGGACGTCCCGCACCTGCGGATCCTGTCGGATGAGCTGGCAGAGTCCGTGAAGCAGAAGCTCGGCCGGGGGAGCGAGTCCTGTGGTCGCAAGGCGAAGGATCAACGGAAAACAATCCAGCGCATGGACCTCCACCCGAAGGTGCTCGTTCGGCCAATCTGCGGATAATGAGGCCATCCGATGATCCTCGGCCGCTCGGTCGGGAAGTATCAGAGCTTCTGTTGCATCAAAGCCTCGCGCGGCATCAAGGGCTGCACGAACCGGGGCTACACGTCGGCCCGGTTCATCGACGCTGCGGTGCTTCGCGCTGTCATGGCGACGCTCTTCACCGATGACTTCCTCGCCGACCTGACAGCGGATGTGAATAAGCGACTGGCGTGGATTGCCCGACAGCCAGAGCCGCAGATGGTCGCCCGGTTCTCGATCAACGCCGTGCCGGTGGCCCGCCCTGCCGATCGTGATCCAACCGTCACCATGCGGGAGTTCCTCCATGGTGACCGTTGGACAAAGCCCGGCACGGGTTGGCAAGGGGGCTCTGGTGAGGGTCGCTCGCATCGGCCGTGTCACCGCAATAGTGTACGTGCGCACACTTTACCCGTCCATGCCCCGGTGCGCCCATGGTCGCCGCACTCGCCGCGCCTCCGACGCGGCCGAAAGTCCGCCCACACTGCGGCACGGCAAGTTCCCGCCGCTACGAGCGACGCCGGCCGGAGAGGACGCCGCTCTACAAGGTCGTCGCAGAGCACCTCGAAGGCTGGCTTGAGAATCGGTCGGTCGTCGAGCAGCCCGTCTCGGCGCACGTCGAACGGGAGCTACGGTCATACCTCGCCTGTGGCATCCTCTGCTTTGGATTCGGCAGGGCACGCTGTGCTTCATGCGGGCAGGGTTTTGTCGTGGCCTTCTCGTGCAAGGGCCGCGGCGTCTGTCCCTCCTGCAACGGCCGCCGGATGGCACAGACAGCTGCGCATCTCGTCGACCGCGTCATACCCCCGGTGCCTGTCCGGCAATGGGTGGTTTCGGTGCCAAAGCGGCTCAGAGGATTCCTTGCTGACCGGCCCCAGGCAGTGGCGGCCCTGACGCGGATCTTTCTCAGCGAGATCGAACGGCTGCTCTGCGCTGAGCGACTCCTCTGCGAAGCAGCGGGCGGCTCATGTGGAGATGATGCCCCGGCGGCTCCTCGGCCACGCCCGGGCGCCGTCTCCTTCCTTCACCGGTTCGGATCGGCGATGAATCGCCACGTCCACCTCCATGCGTGCGTGACCGACGGCGCGTTCACGCAAAGTTCTGACGGCTACTCCGCAAAGTTTTTCCCTGCACGGCCGATCACGACCGCGGACCTCGCAACCCTCACCGAACGCGTGCGACGTCGTGTCGTGCGTTGGTTCCGCATGCAGCGGCTCCTCGACGCCGATGCGGCCGCCGACATGGTCGCTCGAGAAAACAGTGGGTTCTCGGTGGACGCAAGCGTCCGGATCACGCTCATCGACCGCGACGTGCCGAGCTATTTTCAGAGTCTCGAGCGCCTGCTGCGATACTGTGCCCGTCCGCGCTTCGCGCTGGAAAGGCTCTCCGTGAGGTGCAGTGAAGATGGCCGCATCAGTCGCGTCCGCTACGTGCTGCCACGGCACAAGGCGGCCAACTGGGTCGGCCCGGGGCGCGGGCGGAAGTCCACACGCCCGGGTGCCAACGGCGTCGTCGAACTCTCGCCGTTTGACTTCTTGGACCGGCTGGCCGATCTCGTGCCCCGGCCGCGGAAGCACCGGCATCGCTATCACGGGGTGTTCGCCCCGAATCACAAGCTTCGGTCCGCCGTCACGGCACTCGC
>JBIKKQ010000029.1:0-25377 GCA_044360305.1 Pirellulales bacterium | reverse complement strand
TCGCAGGTGTCCCTATCCTGCCTGTTGAAGGGGCAATCCTGGAAATCGCCGAAGAGATTCTGCGAAAAGCGATTCTGCCGCGATCCGCAAGCGTCGATGCCCTTCATATCGCGATGGTCGCCCATCATCACGTAGACTACCTCTTGACGTGGAATTGCACGCATATCGCGAATGCCCGAATCCTTCCCAAGGTTTTTGACGTACTCGATCATGCGGGGCTCGCAAGGCCGATCATCTGCACGCCCGAGGAGTTGTTGAACGATGACACAGAAATCTCCTGATCGCGACACGACGATCGAAGACATTCACGCGACTCGGCGACGAATTGCTGAAAAGTTCGGCCACGATCTTGCCGCCATCGTCGAGGACGCCCGGAAGCGGCAAGCCGCCTCCGGCCATGAAATCTGGCGACCGAAGCCGAAGCTATCGGCGGCGCCCCCGAGCTCCTGACATCATGACGCCCGGCGGCGTTTGCCACCGCCCTTGCGGTCGCCCGCCTTTAGCCAGTGCTTGCTGCACCACTGCGACACCCGGTCGGGCTTCTCCGTCAGCCGGTGGTAAGGCTCGGGAATCCCCGCGTCCTCCATCAGCCTCGCGATACGGGCACAGTTCCGCATGTGGTCCTTCGTCATGTCCAGTTCCTTGGCGATCTCCTTGTAGGTCTTTCCCGCCAAACGCCGCTCCACGATCACCCTGGCATGCTTTACCAGCTGCGGCTCGGCGAACGCATTGACCACGAGCGGTCGCTCGAGCATCAATGGCGGCTCGCCCTCCACCGCTGCCGCCTGGCGGAGCGGGCCCGGCACCGCGAACCGGCCTCTGGAAAACGCGACGCTTGTCGACCACCTCGTTGGCCGTGTACCAGAGGTGATCCGACACGATCCGCAGGTGCGGACTTTCCCGTGTCTGAATCTTGTCCTCGTCGTTCCAGACATACTCGGACTTGCCAGTCCGCAGCTTCCGCTTCGCCTTCTTCTTGCGGAAGGTCTCGAAGCCCCGGTAGATCGTGCGGCGGATGATGGCGTTGACGTTGCCCGCTGTCCACTTCGCCTGACGGGACCACTTGGCCTTCGCGAACTTGATCGAGTCGAGCCACTCTCCCACCTCAGCCGCCGTCTCACCGGCGGCGATCCGTTCGAAGACCTCGCGGATGACCACCGCCTTCTCCTCGTCGATGACGTCGAAGAACGGGCCCTTGGCGGGCTCGGTCTCCGTCGCCGGCAGGGTCGGCCGACGCTTGTACCCGATCACCGTGTTCCCGACGGCGGCACCACGGGCCCACAAGCCGTCGTGGGCTCGCTCGATCCGCTTTCGGGTGTAGAAGTTCGACCGGGCGTGCTGCATCTGGCTCATGTGCAGACGATCGGGCCAGTCGTCGTCAGCCGTGTCGATGTAGTCCGACGTGCAGATCACGCGCACGTCGGCGTCCACCGCCGACTCGAAGAGCTCACCCGCCTTCGTATGGTGGCGGTAGAGCCGGCTCGATTCCTCGGCGATGATCAGGTGCCATCGTCTGGCCTCGATGCCTGCCCAGACCTGATTGATCCCAGGGCGGTCGGCGATCTCGCCGCTGACCTCGGGCTCGGCAATGACGTCGATCTCGACCTGCTCCGGCTTCCAGCCCTTCGGCAGGTTCGACTCCAGGAACGTCCGGCACGAGGCCACCTGGTCGTCGATGCTCGACTGCCGCTGCTCCTCCGTGGAGAACCGGGCGTGGATCAGGGCGCGGAGCGGCTCCTCCTTCGGGAGCAGGATGGGTTGTCGGAGGTTCATCATGACGCACCCCCTTTTGCCGCCGGCGGCGACACGATCGGGGTCCCCCGGGCGTCGCTGTGGGCCCGAGCGGAGAGGGCAACCCTCTCCGGCATGGCCCCGGAAGACTTTGCTGAAACTTTGCTGAAGGGTCCCGACTTCGACCGAAACGAGCCGCTCCGTCCCAACACCAGCCAACGATCACAAGTCGTTGACGGGCATGGACATTGCGTCAGGAATCGTAGAAATTCCGAGACTGTGGAAAATAGTCTCGAATGAATCCCGCCCTCTCCGCTTTTCGGTTTCGCGGTTTCTCGCAACGGTTCGCGGAAAGCCGTGCGTTCGTGGCCGTCGGATCACGGTGTCCGATGTGCTGGAATATCTCGCGTCCGGAATGACCGACGCCGAGATTCTGGCCGACTTCCCGGAATTGACGATTGAGGACATCCGCGTGCCCTGTCTTTCACGGCTTGACAGTTCTCCGCGTTCTGCGCGAAAGGTGAACGGACAGAGACCAACAAAGGACGAGCGATGAGAAGGATGCGCACAACTGCCGCTATGGCGATCGTCGCAGTGGGGCTGACGCCGACCCTGGGGTGGGCGGATGTCCGTATCGAAGGCACGTTCGGGAACCATATGGTTCTCCAACGCGAGCAGCCGATCCCGATCAAGGGCTCGGCCAAGGCCGGCGAAGAGGTGACGGTCGAGTTCGCGGGCCAAAAGAAAGCCGCCGAGGCCGACAAGCATGGGAAATGGACGATCACACTCGATCCGCTGACGGCCTCGAAGAAGCCGCAGACCATGGTCGTTCAAGGCGCCACTGGCGATCCCATCCAGTTCGAAGATGTCCTCGTCGGCGAGGTGTGGCTGGGAGCGGGCCAGTCGAACTGGTTCTTCAGCTACGAAATGCAGGCCAAGGACAGTGCGGCACGAGGCGAGACAGACGAAGTGTTGGCCGTCATCGTCAACGGCCAACATCCGTTGTTGCGGCTCAATTACGGGCGAAACATCTGGGTGGCGGCCACGGATCCGGACACGAACAAGAAATACTCGGCGTTGATGCTGGCCTTCGGTTTCGCGCTCCAGAAAGAACTGGATGTGCCCGTAGGCCTGAGGCCTCCTACGTGGGGGAACTCAAGGCCGGGTTCAATCGCCAGCAGGATGGCCTACGAAGCGGACCCTGGCTACAGCAAAGAGTTAGCGCGAGTCAAAAAGGAAACCGCGGCGAAGCACGAGGCCGCCCTGAAAGCATGGGAAGAAGCCTGCCGCCAAGCCCGCGCGGAGAACAAGCCCGAGCCCGCCAAGCCCGCTGCTCCTCCCGAACAAGGCAGTGGCGGCTTCGGCGGTAGCAGTGTTCCCGACGCCTTTCGAGGTCTGCTGTACGACCATGGCGAGGAGGGGACCGGCATTGTCGGCATCGATCGACCGACCGCCTGGGCCGCGATGAACCGGATCCTCCGCAAGGAGTGGGGGCGGCCGGATTTCCCATTTCTGTTCGTCCAAAAGCCGGTCGGCGGAGGCTGCGCGTGGGATCCGAAGGATCCGGTCACTTCGTTCGCCTCGCCGTTCGCGCCGTTGCCAAACATCATGCCCGACAACGCCAGGGGCACTTACAACATCGATCGCGAGGAATATTCACGCCTGATCAAGGAACCCGGCATGTTCATGGTGATCAGCAGCGACCTGGGTGGCCACACGCATCCGACGTGCAAGTCGGGCTACGGCGCTCGGGCCGCCCGGGTGGCCCTGGGCGCGGTCTACGGCCGCAAGATCGAAATCTATGGCCCCATCTACGAGTCCCACACGATCGCGGGCGGCAGGGTGCGGGTCAACTTCACCCACGTGGGTCAGGGACTGGCATTCAAGCACGGTGACAAACTTCAGGGCTTCGCGCTGGCCGGGGCCGACAAGCAGTTTCACTGGGCCGATTCGGTGATCGACGGCGACACGGTCGTCCTGTCCTGTGCGCAGGTTTCCGCACCGATGGCGGTGCGGTACGCGTGGGCGGGGGCCCCCGCCTGGGCCAACCTCTTCAACAAGGACGGCTTGCCGGCGCTGTCCTTCCGAACCGACAACTGGGACAGTAAACCATGAGTGTTCGCTGGAGTTGTTCACCACACCGACTTGTGTGACGGTTGCCCTGACGTTCACTTCGGAATGGCTCGCGGCAGGCGATTCGACTCGCGCGAAGATACTGACCGTCGAACATTTAGGTGGCCTGGCCAGCCTTGCCGCCCCTGCGTTCCGCCGCACAGATGCTCTTGGCGACTTGCGTCGGAGTTACCATTGCCTCGGTGAAAGCATGCCGACTGTTTACGTCGAAACGACGATCGTCAGCCACCTTCAGAGCCGGCCGAGAGGTCGAATTACGAACTCCTGACCTCTCAGTACGTGCTCGACGAGGCGGCCGACGGTGATTTCACTGTTGCCCGCCGCCGGCTCGAGGCGCTCAAGGGCATACCCACCCTGCCATTGGATGCAGCGATCCTGGACGTCGCCGAGGAAAAAGTGCGAGTTGTCACCCTTGGGTGCCACTTTTCAAGGAGCTGCCATGCACACTCATAGCGTAATCTGGACGTTCACGCTGGTTGCTATCTTCGCCTTTGCCCTTGCGGCACATGCCGAAGAACTCCCGCCGGAGGCCGCCCAACGCTTCAAACAATTTCGCGACGCCGCAGCCGCAATTCAGAGACACTCCGAAGACGAGATCAAGGCTCAAGTCGATGCCGCCGCCAAAGACCTGCAGGAAATGCAGGATTCATATACGAAGGCAGGCAAGCTGGATGAAGCGGTTGCGATCCGCAACACAATCCGGCAGCTAAAGTCCGCACGACCGACCGGTGCTCGGCCCGCGTTTCCGTCCAACGATGCGCAGACCGGCGCCGCGGAAAAGATTGATCGGCCGTTTGTAACGGCCGAACGCCCGCTGGAAAGGTTCGATCCCACGGCGCCGCAAGCAGTCAAGGTCGCCGCCCTGCCGGAACTCGAATTGCCGACCGGCACTGCTCCGGAGAAAACGGTGTTGAAGGAACAGAAGGATGTCGAGGGCTTGAAGATTTCTTATACGACGCTCGCATCGTCGAAGGCGGTTGGCGACATCGTTTGGAGCCCCAAAGGCGACGCCTTCTTTATGCTTACGGCCGATGGCGTGCTGAGTCGCATCGTGCTGAAGGATTTTATCGAAGCGCGGCGCATCGATTTGGCGCGGCGTTGCTCGTTCCTTTCCGTCTGCGGCGAAGGACTGCTCGCGACGATGAACGATCTCCAGGAAGTCTGGGTAATCGATCCTGGATCACTCGCCGTCAAGAAACGCATTCCTTCGCCCGGTGTCTCGCAAGCCCTCTCGGGGCCAGGGCTCAAGTTTGCGCTGGCCGCGAGCGAGGGACGAGGCACTTTCGGGCGAGCTAGCGCAGTCGTTTATCTTGATCTTAACGAGGGGAAGCCGATCCATCAGTTTGCGATCCCAACGCTCCATGCGCGCATCACGCCTGACGGAAAATACTACTTTGCGCAAGGCGGCATTGAACAACTGACGAGCTTTCGCATCGACGGAAATAAACTTGTTGAACATCAGACCACCGAGCGAATCGCACAAAATGGTCAGCGAATTTGCCTGAGCCCGGACAGCAAGTACGTCTGCCTGCCGTCGGGTGGCGGTAATTATGGCGCGGGCTACAGCACGTTCGTCTATCCCGTCGATAATCTCGCGAAGGCGGAGTTTACGATCGACTCGGGCGCTTACCCGCGCTTAGTGGGTTTCGATCCGGCGGCCAAGCTTGTCTATGCGCAGAACCATGACACGCAACTGATTGTCTTCACGAACACCGCCATCAGGAAAGCGGACTACAAGCTCACGACGCTTGAAAGGTTATCGTCGGAGCCGAGCCAGTTCGTGCCGCATCCCGATGGAAAAAAGCTGCTGGTGGAAATGGCGGGCTCGCTCATGTTCGTGGAAATTCCCTAGCAACTTCGCCGCTGGAAATGAAGGTTCTTCGGAGAATTTCGTGGCACCGGCCAGTCGTTTCCTGGGCGTCCGTGCCGTAGATTGCCGGGATGGACTCACTTTCGACGCACTATGCCCGTCTTCTGGGCCTTGACGACTCCTGGCGAGTCGAATCGTTTAACCTTCGGCTCGAAGAGCGGCGCTGGCGACACCTCGACACCATGCCGTCACGACGGAGCTGGTTGCCCGACTGCCTCGGTGCCGCTGCCCCGACCACGGGGTGAAGACCATCGTGCCTCATTGGGCTGGGAAGCACAGCCACTTCACCCTCTTCTTCGAGGCGTTTGCCATCGAAGTCCTGTAGGCGTGCCGCACGGTCAAAGCCGCTGCCGCCCTCCTTGGGCTTTCCTGGGATGCGGTGCAGGCAATCATGGACCGGGCTGTGGAGCGGGGGCTTGAGCGTCGCGACTCGAGGCCTATTCCGCACATTGGCATCGACGGCGGCGGGTTGGCGGCGATCCCGGTCTATCTGGCGGAAGTCTTCGGCACCGGAAGCCTCGGTACGATCCACGGCCGGCTGCTGACGGCGTGGAGTGTGGCGGGGATCCTCGGGCCGGCCGGCGGCACGAGCCACCGATTGAAGCCGGGGCCGGCTACAGTGCGAGCCTTGTCGAGGAGGCCGGGCGGCAACGCGGCCGAGACGGGAGCGACCATATAAATGACACGTTCTCGATGAATGGGTCCGGCTGCGAGTCACGGCCGTGCCCGAGCCCAAGACGTGAACGATGCAAATGGCTGGCACATTTTTTCCTCCACCGGTTGCGGCCCGGCAGTCGGGCCACCTATCCTGACCGCGAACCGGCCTTGGCTCTGCCGATCGGCGGTGCCGCCGAACCGAACGCCCGGATCGCCCCACCAGCATGAACCGCACCCCAGCCCCCGCGTCTTCCCCGGCCGGCGCCCGGACGATCCTCGGCCACCCGCCGGGCCTGTTCCTCCTGTTCGCCGTGGAGATGTGGGAGCGGTTCAGCTACTACGGCATGCGCGGGCTGCTCGTGCTGTACCTGATCGCCGCCACCACGGGGGATGCAGCCGGCTTCAACCCGGGCCGGGGCTGGCCGAAGTCGGACGCCGCCACGCTCTACGGCTGGTACACCGGTCTGGCGTACCTGTTTCCGATCCTCGGCGGGATCATCGCCGACAAACTGATCGGCACCCACCGCTCGATGCTCGTCGGCGGCCTGCTGATCACGATCGGCCACGTCGTGCTCGCGATCTCGGGCCTGGGGACGCTGGCCGAGAACGCCCTCGGCATGTCGGTGTTCATCACCGGCCTGGCCCTTATCGTGCTCGGCACCGGCCACTTCAAGCCCAGCGTGTCGGTGATGGTCGGGCAGCTCTACCCGCAGGGGGACGAGCGCCGCGACGCGGCGTTCACGATCTTCTACATGGGCATCAACCTCGGGGCGTTCCTGTGCGCGTTCATCTGCGGGACGCTCGGCGAGAAGGTGGGCTGGCACTGGGGCTTCGGCTCGGCGGCCGTGGGCATGATCGGCGGGCTCGTGCTGTACGCGGTGTTGCGGCCGCGGTACCTCGCCGGCGTGGGACTGCCGCCGGCGGCGGGCACCGGCCGCACGGCCTGGGCGTTCCTCGTCGGCAGCGTGGTGCTCGCGGCGGTGTTCGGCGCCGCCTATCACGCCGGCTGGCCGACGGCCGCCGCGGCGGCGCTGGCGTCGGTTCCCGGCCGGGTGGCCGGCGCGGCCGGCATCCCGCCGGCGTGGGCCCTGGCTCTCGTCGCCGGGGCGCCGGTGCTGGCCGTGGTGGCACTGGCGGCGTGGTTCGTGGCCATCCAGCGGCCCGAGGACCGCGGGCCGACGGCGTCGATCTTCCTGTTCATGGCGTTCAACGTGTTCTTCTGGGTCGCCTTCGAGCAGGCGGGATCGTCGATCAACGTGTTCACGGAGCAGAACACCGACCGCCGGCTGTTCGGCATGGAGGTGCCGGCGACCTGGTTCCAGTCGGTGAACGCCGGGCTCATCTTCCTCCTCGCCCCGGCGTTCGCCGGGCTCTGGACGCGGCTCGGCCGGCGGCATCTCGACCCCAGCCAGCCGCTGAAGATCGCGCTCGGCCTGCTGTTCCTCGGGCTGGGCTACGTGTTCATGGTCTGGGCCGGCCTCGCGGCCCGCGACGGCGCCAAGGCGTCGATGCTCCTCATCCTGCTGACCTACTTCTGGCACACGGTCGGCGAGCTGTGCGTGTCGCCGACCGGGCTGTCGTACGTCACGAAGGTGGCCCCGGCCCGGTTCGTGTCGCTGCTCATGGGGGTGTGGTTCATCTCCAGCTTCATCGCCAACCTCGCCGGCGGGCTGATCGCGGCCCGGGTCGAGGCGATCGAGCGCGGGGAGATCCGGCTGCCGTGGAACTTTGGCGGGCAGGCCGACTTCTTCTTCCTGTTCGTGGTCAGTTCGCTGGGCATGGGCCTGCTGGTGGCGGCGCTCACGCCCCTGCTCAGGCGGCTCATCGGGGGCCGCGATCAGGCCGGCCCGGCGACCGGGCAGCACTGACCGACGGCCCCGGCCACACCGCCCTGACCGAGCCACGGGCCCGCCTTCAGAACCGCTCGGGCCTCAGCACCTCGACGGTTTCACTGCACACCGTGATCCGGTGGTCCGGCGCGAATTCGCCCTCAATCGCGTCCAGGACCCGCTCGGCCACCGTGACGGGCACGATCGCCTCGATGCGAACGAAACAGCCTTCCGCCCCGTCCGGATCGCGGCGGCCCGCCCCGTGGCACGGCACCGCCGTGTAGCCCGACGCTCCCAGATCGCGCAGCCGCTGCACGAGCCGCGGTTCGAGGGCCGCCTCGGCCACCAGCGTCAGCCGCCTGAGCCGCGTCAGCACCCGTCGGCGGGTCGCATGAGGGTGCGCGGTGCTGCCGCGGTGCGCCTCCAGACCGGTCACGCGCAGCGTCAGCCCGGCCTGCTCGAAGTCCTGCACCAGCGCCTCCAGTTTCTCCATCACGCTCGAATCCACCACCCGGGCGCCGGCGAGGTTCACGATCACGTCGTGTCCCTGCCCGAGGCCGAGCTGGACGATCTGCCGCCGAAACGGGATCCAGTTGCTGAACACGGCCGAGCCGCCGGCGTCGATCTGCACCGTGCGGTCGTCGATCGTCGTCACCTTGAGGAATGGCTTGAAGAACGACCGCAGCGGAACGCCGTTGATCGCGTGAATGACGAACTTCAGCCCGATCCCGATGCCCACGCCCACCAGCAGGTCGGTGGCGAGAACCCCGACGATGGTGGCGACGAAGATCAGCAGCTGCTCCGCACCGATCTTGAAGACGTTGATGAACTCCCGCGGCGAGGCGAGCCGGCAGCCGGTGTAGACGAGCATGGCCGCCAGGGCGGCCAGCGGGATGCGCTGGATCGCCCACGGTGCGAGGGCCACGAAGGCGAGCAGGAACACGCCGTGCCAGAAGTCGGCGAACCTTGTCCGGGCCCCGTTGTCGATGTTCGCCTTGCTGCGGACGATCTCGGAGATCATCGGCAGGCCGCCGACCGCCGCCGCGGCCACGTTGGCGACACCCACCGCCAGCAGGTCGCGGTTCATGTCGGTCTTCCGCCGCCAGGGATCGAGCAGGTCGATGGCCTTCGCCGAGAGCAGCGACTCGACGCTTCCCACGACCGCGAACATCACCACCCACCACGCCCCCGCGAGGCGGGTGGCGGGATCGGCGAACAGGCCGAAGTCGGGCGTCGTCACCGCGGCGGCGAGGTCTCCCGGCACGCTCACCAGGTACGTCGGGCCGACGGCATGCTCGTGGCCGAGGAACGAGTAGGTGTGATCGTGGGCGAGATCGAACCACAGCCCGAGCGGCACCGCCAAGGCCAGCACCAACAGCTGCGCGGGCACCATGCGCAGCCAGGCGGGCCGGAGCAGCGGCCTGAGCCGCGGAAATCCGAACAGGATCGCCAGGCTGACCAGGCCGATGACCGTGACGTGCGGGTTGAGGTGGGCGATCTTCTCGGGCAGCTCGCGGAGGATCTCCAGCGGCTCGCCGGCCGCCTTCTGGCCGAAGACCACCGGCAGCTGCTTGAGGCAGATGATCAGGCCGATCGCCGCCAGCATGCCGTGGACGACGGCGGTGGGGAAAAACTCGCTCAGGGCGCCGGCCCGCAGCAGGCCGAACGCGACCTGCACGAGGCCGGCCACGCAGCCCACGGCGAGGGTCATGCGGTAGGCTTGGACGTTGACCGGGGCATCGAGGGGGGCGCCGGCGTCGAAGCCGAACGACTGCATCGCCCCGAGCACGATCACGATCAGGCCCGCGGCCGGCCCCTTGATCGTGAGCTCGGAGTTCGAAAGCAGCGTGGTCACCGTCGCCCCGACGATCGCCGTGAACACGCCCGCGACCGGTGGAAACCCGCTCGCCATCGCGATGCCGAGGCACAGGGGAAGCGCGATCAGGAACACGAGGAAACCGCTCGTGACGTCCGCGCGGAAATACCGGCGGAAGCCCGCCGCGGTGCCGGCCGGCACGGGGCCGGTGGCGGCGGCGGACACGTCCGGCGTCGATGCGTGGTTCATGGCTGGACTCCTGTGGAAGGGTGGGGAGCGTCGCTGCCGGGCATGGCAAGGAGGGCCTGCGCCACCGTGTCAAGCGATCGCACGAACAGTCCGGGGCACAGTCCCAGGCCGAACAGGATCGCCAGCAGCACGGTGAACACGAACCGCTCCCGGGGCAGGATCTCGTGACGGGGTGCGTCGATGGTCACGGGGCCTCCGAACAGCATGAACCATCCCCGGATCACGGCGATGCCGCCGAACACGGTCGCCAGGATCACGAGCACGCCGGCGTGGATCTGGGCATGAACCGCCCCGGAGATGATAAGGTCGTCGGCCACGAAGGAGAGCGTTCCGGGAAACCCGAGGCCGGCGAGGCCGAACAGCAGAAAGAAAACCGCCAGCGCGGGCGCGTCGGCGAACCGGCCCTGCGGCACGTCGATGGACAGCCGGCCGGCCCGGCTCTCCAGCGCCCAGACGACGAGGCCGATGCCCGTCAGCGACAGTCCGCTCGACACCCAGACCGCCAGCGCGCCGACGAGTTCCATCGGCTCCGTGGCGGTAATCCCGGCCAGCACCATCGCCGACTGGCTCATGGCGAGATGGCCGACGAGACCGCGGGCGTCCCGCTGCACCATCGCCAGCGCCGCACCGTAGGCGGCGGTGAGCAGGGCCATCGTCGCCAGGAACACGAGTTCGGGCCCGACACCCGCGGCGTGGCCGACGAGCAGACGGATCGCCGTGTAGGACGCGACCTGCGGGATCGTCGCGGCGAGCGCCGGAGCCAGCGGCCCGCCCATGTAGAGCGCCGGATACCATGAGTGGAACGGCACCAGTCCCTTGCGAATCATCACGGCCAGGGCCACGAGCCAGCCGCCGACGGCACCGAGCGTGCCGTGGGTCCGCTCCCAGGGCGGGTCGGCCACGAGGAGCGCGGTGCCGACGGCCATCAGGACCACCGCCGTGCCGACCGCCAGCGCGTAGACACGGGCCGTCGGCCGGCCGCCGAGCGACCCACGCACGGTGGACCAGGTCGAGACCGCGGAGACGATCCAGAGCAGGACCAGCGCCGCCGGGTGCGCGGTCGCGAGCGTCGCGAACGTGGTCGCCACGCCGAGGAGCATCCGGGCCACGGCCCGCGGCTCCAGCGCCCGACGCGGAGCGGCGAGCACGATCGCCATGTCCACCACGGCGATGAACGGCACGAGCAGCGCCGTCAGCCCGTCGATGGTGACGAACGATCCACCGGCGAGCCGATCCCCCAGCGTCAGCGCCACCCCGTCGCCGCCGAACCAGGCCGCGGCCAGCAGGCCGCCGGCGGCGAGCACGGCCCCGATCGCGACCCCGGCGATCAGCCGGGGCGCCGACCGGTCACCCAGCACCACGAGCAGGCCCGCCGCGGCGAGTGGCGCGCCGACGGTGGTGGCGACGGCGGCGAAGGCCAGGGTCTCGAGGCTGCTCATGCCACGCCTCCATCGTCCCCCGGGCGGCCCGTGCCGGCCGCCGCCCCGCCGAGAAACGCCACCCAGCGGCGTTCGGCCGCCGCCGCGGCCCGCAGCGCCCCCCACAGGGGCCGGACCAGGAACCGCGTCAGCAGCAGCTCGTCGAGACCGCGGTCGAGGGCCAGCCGATAGAGTCGCCGCCGCAGCGGGATGGGCAGGAGACCGAGCACGGACCACGCCCCCGGCCCCGGATGCCCGCCGAGAGCCGCCGCCAGTTCGTGCCGGTCGTGCATCGCCGACGGCGAACGGAGGATCTGCAGGCTGCGGAGAATCGCGTGGCTCACCACGTGAACGAGCGGCACCACGCGCAGCCCAAGGCCGATCTCGGCGAGGATGATGCCGGCCTGCGTCATCGACGCATAGGCGAGCATCCCCTTGAGGTCGGTCTGCACGCTCCCCACGACCGCGGCATGGAGGGCCGTCGCGACGCCCACGGCCACGAGCAGCCAGGCCGCGGCGGGGGCCGCGTCGAGCACGGCCCCGGTCCGCAGCAGGAGGTAGGCTCCCGCATGGATCGACAGCGCCCCGTAAAAGATCGCGCTCGACGGCGTCGGCCCCTCCATCGCCCGCGGCAACCAGCCGGTGAATGGCACCTGGGCGGACTTGCCCAGGGCCGCGAACACGAGCAGCAGGGCGAGCACCAGCGGGATCGGTGGGGGCAGGCTGCAGGTCGCCTCGGGCCAGCGACCGGCGAACACGCGGCCGAAGTCGCCGGATCCGACCGCCTGATGGAGGACGACGCCGGCGGCGAGCAGACCGACGTCGCAGACGCGGTAGGTGGCGAAGGCCCGCAGCGCCGCATCGACGGCGTTGCGCCGTTCGTGGAAGAATCCGATCAGCAGCGCCGACGAGATGCCGAGAAACTCCCAGCCCGCGAACAGCACGTCGATGCTGCCGGCCAGCACCATCAGATTCATCCCGGTGCCGAACAGCGCGAGCAGGATGAAGAACCGGGTGAAGCCGGGCTCGCGGTGGAGATACTTGCCCGCAAACGCGTTGACCAGCGCGCACAGGCCGGTGGAAAAGCAGACGTAGGGCACCGACAGGAGGTCGGCGACGAGCTCGACCGTCGCGGCATGGTGGCCGACCTCGAACAACGTGCCGAGGTGCACGATCTCCGGGGCGAACTCCCGGGCGGCCAGGGCCGCCAGCGTGGCCAGGGCCGCGAGGAAGCCGGTCACGAAGCCGGTGCCGACGACGCGGGTCGTGGTTCGTTCCCCGAGCGGACGGCCGACGAGGGCCGGCAGGCCGATCGCGGCCAGCGTCGCCGCCGGGGCGACGAGCTGCCAGACGACCAGCACCGCCACCGCGTCATGGATCAGGCGGGTCGCGTCGGTCATGGAGCCTCCTCCCCCACGGCCGCGCGGATCCGGGCCGGAGGGACGTTGTCGCGGCGGCCGCGAAACCAGGCCGTCGAGTCCGGCGCGGTCGGCAGGGCGGCGGCCTCCGGCTGGTAGGCCACGAACCGCGAGCCGGCCGCACCATGCTCGTGAACGAACAGCGCACCCGAGGCCGGGTCGCGGGCGACCGTCCGGATCCATTCGTGCTCGACGAGCCGCTTCACCGCCGGCAGCCTGTCGAGCACGGCCCGGATCCGCTCCGGCGGCGCGTCGATCACCAGCAGCAACCGCACGGGCTCGTGGATCTCCACGCCCTGGAGCGGCAGCCCCGTGCGCAGGTCGCTGGCGTGGCCATCCATGACGCCGATCAACCCCGTGATGTTGTGCGGGAGTTTGCTGCCGGCGCCGTAGCCGACGGGGTCGATCCGCGAGAACAGGTAGGCGAGGTTGATGCCGCCGCAGACCGGCCCCACCGCGGCCAGCGTCCGTTCGAGGATCAACCCGTCGGTATCGGCCTCCGGGGCGTAGGAGACGAGAAACGCCCGCCGATCGAGGTACAGACCCCGCGTCAACGCCCGACGACCAACGATGCAGACGGCGTTGCTGGCATGCCCGTACTCAGGCCGGACCTGCGCCAGGTCCGCTGCCCGCCCCTCGACCCTGCGTAGGGCCTCGGTCGGCGAGACGTCGAGCGGCACGGAGTCGAATCGTCGACAGCGCTCCCGGGCGTCGAACGCACCGGCCCGGACGCAGGCGGCCCGCAATCCGGCCCACGCGGAGGCGTGGCCCGGCGGCACGCGGTCCACGTCGTACCAGCGGACGGCGCTGGTGCAGGTGTCGAGCATGCCGGCGACGAAGATGGTCGCGGACGAGATCTCCAGCCCGGTGGCGGCCAGCCGCGCCCGGACGGCGGGGTCGTTGGCCATGATGGCGAAGGCCCGGGCATTGGGTCCGCCGCGGCCGCCACCGCACGCGCCGCAGTCGTAGGCACTCTCGTGCGGGTTGTTGAGGCTCGTCGATCCGTGCCCGATGACGGCGACCAGGGACGCGAAGCCGGACGTCAACCCGATGTCCTCGAGCAACCGCCGGACCATCGCCGCCATCTCGTCCACCTCGAAGCCGGCCCGCGTGCCGTCGGGCAGCACGGTGTCGCCGTCCCGGTGCAGCGCCAGCCGGGTGCGGATCCCCTCCCGGCCCCAATCGGCCGCCCGGCTCGCGGCCAGAGCCGCGAGCCGTGGGAAGGCCACGCGGGCCACCAGCGGCACGGCCGCGAGCGCGCCGCCGACCGCGGTCAGCAGGCCGCCGCGCAGCACCGTGCGGCTACCGCTCTCGGCGCCGCCGCGAATCCGGGCGAGCAGCCGGCGCAGCCCTTGGCGCCGACGGTGGAGCGCGACCCCGTCCTCCTCCGGCACCTCGGTCACGGTGTGCTCCGGGCGCAGGACGATCGGACAGAGCGGGATCGTGTGCCAGTCATCGATGCCGCGATAGAACATCGGCACGGCGAAGAACCCGGCGGCCCCGAAGGTGACGACGGCCGGGTCGTGCTCTTCGAGGTACCGGCGGAACGATTCGCACCGCTCGTCGATGCAGGTCACGACCTGCACGCGAACGGGGCCGGCGGACGCGGCGGGCGCATGGGCGGCGAGCGCGTCGAGGACCTCGATCGCGTGCCGTCTCTCGTAGGCGCGATGAAAGATCCGCCGGCGGGCCACGGCGTCGAAGGTGGCGATCGCCTGCTCGAGTTCGGTGAGCTCGTTGTCCTCGAGGCCGCGGATGTCGGCGGCGGCGAGCCCGACGAGCTGTGACACCTGGTGGAGGAGAAAGGCCCGTGCCAGGCTGCCGGGCCCGCGGCGGGCCGGATACCGGTCGCGCAGTTCCGTCCACGCGACGCCGAGATCCGGCCCGTCGGCGGCGACCAGGGCCCGAAAACCGACGCGCCGCAGCGCCCACTCGGTCGCCGCCCGGTCGAGGAGCAGACGCAGGGCGAGAAAGTCGTTGAGCCGGACCGGCAGCCGGATGACGGGGGCTCGCTCGGGCCGGATCTCCAGTTGTCGCACCATGCCCGCCCAGCCGCGGAGCGCCACCAGGGTCCGGGCGATGTGGTCCGGCCACACCGGCCGGGGAATGCCGAGGTGGTGCAGTTCCGCCGCGATCACGTCGCCGGCGAACGACTCGTCCGGCAGGCCCGGGGCACCGGCAGCGGCGATGCGACGCATCCGCTCCGGCAGGACGCGGGCCCAGTCCTCGGCGACCACGCCTCCCCCCGCCAGCAGTTCGGCCGCCGCCACCAGCAGTCCACGGCCACGGTCCGGCATCGGCCAGACCGCGACCCCCTGATCGAGATACGCCGCCGTGAGCCGGATGAGCAGGGGATGCACGACCGCATCGACGTCGAGCGTCGGATCGATCGCCAGGAGCAGGTCGCGGTGCCGCACGGGCGGCTGCCCGTGCACCACGAACGATCGCGACCGCGACGCCGCTTCGACGCAGGCATGCCAGAGATCGGTGGCCACGAGCCGCTCGGCCGTGGCGTCGGTCACCGCCCCCGCGGCCCGGCCGTGGGCGAGCAGCCCGATCCGTGCGGCCACGTCGAGGTCGGGCCGGAGCCGTTCGATCGCGTCGCTCTCCGTCAGCGTCCAACGGACGGCGGCATCGCTCTCGAGCCGCACCGGATGGAGCATCAACGCCCGCCGCAACTGCCAGAGGGTGATGCGGCCGCCGGCGAGCGGTTCGCGGTCACGGTCGGCGAGGTCGGCGACGAGCGCGGCCTCGACATCGCTGGTGCGTATCCGGCCGCGGGCGAGCTCCGCCCGGTAACGAGCCTCGGGAAGAAACGGCTCCGTGTCGTACAGGGCGGCCGCTCGAATCACGGCCTCCTCGAAGGGCAGATCCTCGAAACCGTGGAGGGTGTTCTGGGCGACGAACGCGTCGATCGGTCCCTGCGGCGGCAGGAAGCGGGCGGCGGCGGCCACGAGCCGGTCGATGTCGGAACGGGTTTCGGCGGAGGCGTGCA
The DNA here is from genome assembly GCA_044360305.1 of Pirellulales bacterium. Classification (GTDB taxonomy): domain Bacteria; phylum Planctomycetota; class Planctomycetia; order Pirellulales; family UBA1268; genus QWPN01. The sequence goes on along the minus strand of JBIKKQ010000029.1, from coordinate 9,261 downwards.
TGCCGTGCGCTGGCGCAAGGGGGGACGGGGAACGATCCGGGCGGCCGAAGAAGATGCGAACGCGCGGCCGCTGGCGGCCCGCGGATGTCCCGGACCACCGGCAGACGGAACGCTCAGCCGCGGGCCGGGGGGCCGCGGATGCCGGCCACGGTGGCGCAGCCGCAGGAGGCGTCGGCGCCACGGGGCACCTTGAGGAGGCCGCAGCGGGCCGACTCCAGATCGATCAGCAGCGCCGCGCCGCCGGCCTGCCAGCCCCGGTCGTGCGGATGGTCGTCGACGTCGTCCGCGCCGGCGTCCACCTCGACCTCCGCCGCCGCGACATGGTGCGACTGCGGTTGGGAGATGCCCGACTGGCCCCCGACGACGGCCAGCGATTCGACGAGGTCGGTCAGCGGCATCGTCAGGGCGACGATGGTCACGGCGATGGTGCAAAACGGCGACATACACGAGCCTCGCTGGCCGGCCGACTCCCGGAGTATAGTGCCGGCAGGTCGGCCGTGTCACGATCGGTATATCTTCCGATCCCGTCAGGTCCGACCGTGCCCCGACACGACTTCCGGCTTGTGAGACCCGTGTCCGCGCGGCCCGATGACCATGCGCACCACCATCGCCTTCGTCTGCCAGTGCGGTCCCATCGAGCTCCAGTCCGTGCTCCTGGCGGCCTCGCTTCGGCAGCATGTCCGCGGTGACCACGAGCTTGTCGCCTGCCTGCCCGGGCCGCACACGGACTGGGGGGAGCCGGCGGCCGCGACGCTCCGCTGCCTGGATGCGCTCGGTGTGCGCACCGCCGCCACCGCGAACCCCATCGGGGCCGACTACCCGATCGGCAACAAGGTCGGTGCGGCGGCCATCGCCACCACCGCCGACCGGGTGCTGCTCCTCGACAGCGACATCCTCTGCCTGCGGGAACTCGACCTCGACCGCTGCTTCGGCGGCGGGTTTCTCGCCAAGCCCGCCGACGTCGCCACGTTCCCGACGACCCCGGCCACCTGGACCCGGCTCTATGAACGCTTCCGGCTGCCGGCGCCCGATCGGCGGGTGACGGCGACCGTGTCGGGCGACGAGATGTGGCCGTACTTCAATGCCGGCGTGGTGGCGTTTCCGGTCGGGGCGGGATTTCCGCAGGCCTGGGCCGACTGCTGCCGCGTGATCGACCGCGAGCCGGACGTGCCCGCGCGGCGGCCGCACCTCGACCAGATCGCGCTCCCCATCGCCGCCGCCCGCTGCGGGCTGGACTTCACGCCCCTGCCCGAGAGGCTCAATTTTCCAGGCCACCTGATGCCGCTGGCCGACGCCGCGCCGATCCTCTGCCACTACCACTGGCCGCAGGTGCTGCGGCGCGAGCCGGCGCTGGTGCGCGCGGTGGCCGAACTGATCGAGCGGCACGCGGAACTGGCCGCGGTGTTCGACCGGTCGGACTGCCGCGACCTGCTGCTGCCGGCCCTACGGCGCACCGGCAGCCGGCCGCGCGGCGCGGTGGCCGGCCCGGCGAGCGCGGCAGGACCGCGACCGGATCCGCCGCCCGCCGACGGCATCGTGACGGGCATTCCGCGCAGCGGCACCAGTTATCTCTGCGGCTGCCTGCACCGGCTCCACGATCAGGTGGCGATCAACGAACCGGTCGAGGTGTTCGCAGCCCTCCGCAAGCGGCGGCCGTGGGGCGTCCCCATCCTCCATGCCGATCTGCGGGCCCGGATCCTCGCCGGCGAGCCGGTGGAGAACAAGCTGCGCGGCGAACGCGTCGTCGAGGACACGGCCGTCCACGACGTCCGCGGCAGCTACCGGCCGGCCGTCAGCCGCGCCGACTTCGGGCTCTGGACGAAGAACACGCTCGCCTACCTGGCGCGGCTGGCCCAGCTCGCCGACGTGATGCCGTGGGCCCCCGTCGTGGCCTGCGTCCGCCATCCCTGCGACGCGATCGGGTCGTGGATCGCCACCTTTCCCCATCTGCGCGAGGCCGCGGTAGAACAATTTCCCATCGGCGGGCCGGGGGATCCGTGGATCGGCGCCGCGGCGCGGGAACGGCTCGAGGCCGTCGCGGCCTGCGGCGACCCGCCACTGCGCCGGGCCCTGCTCTGGAGGCATCTCGCCACGACGATTCTCGAGCGGCGCGGGTCGCTGACGATCGTCCGCTACGAGGACCTCGTGGCCGACCCCGCCGCGGTGCTGCGCGACCTCGTCGGCCGGCTGCCCGGCGGGCCGGTCGCCACGGGGCTCGACGCCCTCTCCGCCTCGGTGCCGCGCCGCAACCGGGAGCGACTCGCCGGCCCGGACCACGACGCGATCCAGGCGACGTGCGCGGACGTCGCCCGGGAACTCGGCTACGAACTTTGAGGGTTGCCCGCGTGACGGACCGGTTGCGGATCGACTGCACGGCTGAGCCCGACCCGCCGCTCGAGGACCGCTTCGAACTCCGCGGCACCGTGACCGCGCCGACGGCCGTGCATGCGGTTCGATCGGGGGCGGGGCGGCAGGCGGATCTCGGCACCGCCACGCGGGGCGGCGACGGTCTGTGGCGCCGACCGCTCGCGGTCGTCAGCTACCTGACCGATCCGGGGTTTCCGCAGGTGCCGCTCGTGATCGACACCGCCGCGGGGGCAGGGGAGGTCGTGGTGACCTGTCGATCGCCCGACCCGGCTCCGTTCCGTCCCGTGCTCTCGTCCGGGCTGACGTTCCCGCGCCGGGTGTGCATCGTGGCCTCGGGACCGTCGGCGGCGGCCACGCACCGGGCGATCCCCCCCGACTTTCACATCATCGCCCTCAACAAGGCCGTGCTCCTCCCGGGGCTGCGGGTCGATGCCTGGATGATGAACCAGTTGACGAGCGACTCGCTCCCCTACTACGCCGCCGCCTCGCGGGCGTTTCCGACGGGCCCGCGGATCTTCCGGCTCGCCACCGCCGTCGCCACCCGCGCGGAGCACGTCGGTCGCGGCGACTGCCACTGGTTTCTCGCCAGGCAGGCGCCGGAGGAGCAACTCGACGCCGACCGCGACCGGCCCGCGGGAACGTGCATCCGCTCGGGCGGCACCGTGACCGGCTGTGCGCTGCAGCTCGCCTTCGCCCTCGGAGCCAACGACATCCTCCTCTGCGGGGCGGACATGCATGGCGACCGCTACTTCGACGGCAGTCGCAACGACCGCGACCCGAAGGCGGGAACCTGGAAACACGTCCGCACGCTCGACCGGCTGATCGGGCAGCTGCGCCGCGACCACGGCGTGACGGTCCGGGCCCTGGGGGAAACGGCCCTGAACGTGCCGCGCTGGCGGCCCGACGCCTGAGGCCGGCGGCGACCGACTCCGTGGCTCCGGCCCGTGAGCAGCGGTACGATCAGGGCCGGCATTCCAGGGCCGGACGCGGACGGACCTGGGACGTGGCCACGGCCCGGAGCGGTCAGGAGCGGACGACGGATGCGGATCACGTTCACGCAGTCGGGCGGGTTCGCGGGCCTGATCCGCCACGCCTGCCTCGACGCGGCGTCCCTCGCGGCCGACGACCGTCGCGAGGTCGAGGCGCTCGTCTCGGCCAGCGGCCTCACCGATTCATGGGAGCGGTTCGCCGGCGCGGCCCGCGACCTGAAGCAGTACGAGATCGTCATCGACCGCGACGGCGTGACGACTCGCGTCGCCTGCGACGACCGCTGCCTGCCCGACAGCGTGCGGCCGCTGGTGGGGTTCCTCGCCGCCCGCTCCCGGCCGGGCCTGCCCCCGCCGCCGGAGGCGGCGCCGGGGGGGGGCGCGGCCGCCACCGGGGACGACGGCGCCGACACTGCGGACGACTGGGGCCGGTTTCAGGGCACGGTCGTGGCCCGCTGGCACGACGACGGCCGCACGATGACGCTCGTCGCGCCGTTCGCCTACGTCGATCCGCGCGGCAGCCACTGGGACGCGCCGACCGGTGCGGTCGTCAACGGGGCGAGCATTCCCCGGGCGTTTTGGTCGCTCATCGGTGGACCGTTCGAGGGCCGGTTCCGCAACGCCTCGGTCGTCCACGACGTGGCCTGCGAGGAGCGGTCGCGCGACTGGCAGGACGTGCACCGGATGTTCCACGACGCCTGCCGCTGCGGCGGCGTGGGGGCCGCGCTGGCCAACACCATGTATTACGCCGTCTGGCACTTCGGCCCGCGCTGGCGAATCGAGGAGCGGCGCGGCATCGTGGCCGGGCGGCCGGTGGTGGAGCGGGTGGCGATCGCGGAGCCCGTGCCCGAGCCCCCACAGGGCATCGCGGCGGAGGTCGCCGCCTGGTTCGCGACCCACGACGTCGATGCCGCCGCGATCCCGACGCTGCCGGTTCCGCCCCGCTAGCGGCCCGGTCCTCCCGGCACCGGCGGCTGCTACCATGCCGTCCATGATCGGAGGAGACCCCGAAAGCGGCGCATGGTGGCACGACCGACGAGCCCGCTGGCCCGTCATCGTGGGGCTCGTGCTCGTCGGCAGCGGCCTGGCCCACGTCGCCGTCTGGGCCGTGACGGGAGGCCCGTGGGAGGGCCCGGTCACGTGGCGCAAGCCGATCCTGTTCGGACTCTCCGGCGGCCTGACCTGCCTGTCCGCCGGCTGGGTCTGGGCGGCGCTCCCGTATCGTCGTGGGGACCGGCTGCTCGCCGTCGCGCTGGCCGGCGGGCTGCTCGTCGAGGTGCTGCTCATCGATCTGCAGTGCTGGCGCGGCGTGGCGAGTCACTTCAATCGCACGACACCGCTCGATTCGTTCCTCTACGACGCGATGGGTGTCTTGATCCTGCTCGCATCGGCCGTGCTGCTCGACCTCACGGTCCGGCTGTTCTCCCGCGGGAGCCGGTTCGCGCCCGACATGCTCCGGGCCGCGCGGGCCGGCATGGTGTTTCTGGTGATCTCCTGCGGGCTCGGCGTCTGGGTGGGCATGCAGGGCGACCTGCGTGCGGCGGCGGGCTTGGCTCCCGACCGGTTCGGCGCCGCCGGCGTCCCGAAATTTCCCCACGGGGTCGCGATCCATGCCATCCAGGGGCTGCCGGCACTCGCCTGGGCCGCCCGCCGCGCGGGGCTGTCCGTGGTCACCAGTCGCCGGCTGGTGGGGCTGGCCGCGGTCGGCACGGCGCTCCTGCTCGCCTACGCGATGACGCAGACGCTGCTCGGCAGGCCGCGATTTCCTCCCCTGCCGGTGACCGCCCTGCTGCTCGGGGGCGGCGTGGCCTGCCTGGTCACGGCGGCAGCGTTCGTCGCGGCGGGTCGATCGTTCGCCCGATCGCGCTGACCGCCGACCGCGACCGCTCCAGCCAGCGCTTCGCCCAGGCGAACTCCACCGCGAGGATCGCCAGGCCGAGCGGGATCACGACGACGGCGGGGCCGGGCAACACCAGCATCGCGATGCCGGTGAGGAGCACCGTCGCCCCGACGGCCAAGATCAGCCCCTTGCGGACGAAGCGGCCGGTGACGCGAAGCATGTCGAGCATCGTCGTATCCGTCAGGCAGCGACGACGGTGGTCGCAGGCTCCGCCGCCGGGACGGGGTCCCGATCGGCATGCACGGCATGCACGGCATGAAACTCCGTCGGCTGGTCGTCGGGCCGATCGCCGTACAGGTCGTGCATCCCGGCAATCGCCGCCAGGTACTCGTTGAAATGGGGATCCATGTGGAAGCCCTCCGTGGATGTAAGCCCTCCGTGGACAGGGAACTATACGCAGCGGGCCGCCGGTGGGTCGGTTTTGCCCCGGCTGCCCAGACCGCCGGGGCCGGCGGAGGCCGGCCGGGGCGACGGCCCGGCCGGCACCGGTCGGCAGGGGCCCGGCCCGCGGCCGGGGATCGCTACACTACCGGGCCTGGCCGCGGGTGCGGCCGGTGAACTGCGGGGAGCAGGGATGAAGATATCGACGACGCGGCACCTCTGGGCGCCGAACGTCTGGGGGACGGTCGAGGTCTGTCGGGCGACGATCCTCCTCGATCCGGCCGACCGCCAGCCGCCGGCCGGCGAACTGGTCGCCCGCATCGATGCCTGTCTCCCCGAGCGGGCGCAGCTGTTCGCGGCGCCGGCCCACGGTCCGACCGGCTGCGTCGAACTGCTCGGACAGGTCGCCCTCACGCTGCAGGCGATCGCCCGTGGCCCGGCCGGCCGGCTGCTGCGCGTCTGCGGCACGCCCGGCGCGGATGTGGCCGAACTCGTGGTCGAGGCCCGCGACCCGGTGCTCGTGGGCGACTGCCTCCACGAGGCGGCCGCCGTGCTCGACGCGGTCCGCGCCGGTGGCCGGCCCGACGTGGGGGCGATCCGCGCCCAGCTCGTCGAACGGGCCGACGACGTCTGCCTCGGTCCGAGCACGATGCTGATCGTGGAGGCGGCGGCCGCCCGCGGCATCCCCTGGCGCAGGCTCGGCGACCTGAGCCTCGTGCAGCTCGGCCACGGTCGGCGGCAACGCCGGATCTGGACGGCGGAGACCGACCGGACGCCGGCGATCGCCGAGGCGATCTCCCGCGACAAGCAGCTCACCCGGCAGCTGCTCGCCGCCGCCGGCGTGCCGGTGCCCCGCGGCCTGCTCGCCGATTCCGCCGCTTCGGCCTGGCAGGCGGCCGAGGCGATCGGCCTGCCCGTCGTCGTCAAGCCACTCCACGGCAACCATGGCCGCGGCGTGTCGCTCGAGCTCGGCGACCGGGCCGCCGTCGAGCAGGCCTACGCGGCGGCATTGGCCGAGTCGCGTCCCGGCGCACCCGTCGTGGTGGAGGAATTCATCCCCGGCGTCGAGCACCGGCTGCTGGTGGTGGGAGGGCAGATGGTCGCCTGCGCCCGGGGCGAACACCTCCATGTCGTCGGCGACGGACGCAGCACGATCGGCGAACTGGTCGAGTCGCAACTCAACACCGATCCCCGGCGCGGCCTGTCGGAGACCCTGCCCAACAAGACGATCGAGTTCGACCCCGGCGTCCTCGCGGAGCTCGCCCGTCAGCAGGTCGGCCCCGACTCGGTCCCCGCGGCCGGCCGGCGCGTGCTCGTGAAGCGGATCGGTTCCCACGGCCCCGACGTGACCGAGTTGGTGCATCCGGAAATCGCCCGCATCGCCGTCCGCGCCGCCCGCACCATCGGCCTCGACGTCGCCGGCATCGACCTGGTGGCGACCGACGTCGCCGCGCCGCCGGAGCCCCAGGCCGCGCGGATCTGCGAGGTCAACGCCGGCCCACAGCTGCTGATCCATGCCCACCCCGGTGCCGGCCCGCCCCGGCCGGTGGGCGATGCGATCGTCGCCACGCTGTTCGCGGCCGGCGACACGGGGCGGATTCCGATCGTCGCCGTCGTCGGCTGCCACTCGGCCGATATGCCCGGCGCGTTGGCCCGCCGACTGGAGGCGGCGGGCCTCGTCAGCGGCCTGACCTGCGCGGCGGGCAGATGGGTCTCCGGACGATGCTGCTCGACGGTCACGCATGCGTCCCCGGCATCGGCCCGCGAGGCGCTCGTGGCGCCCGACATCGACGTGCTGGTGTGCGAACTCGACTGGCCCGGCATCGCCGACGCGGGCCTGCCCGTGGACCGCATCGACCTGCTCGTGCTCGGCCCGCTCACCGACGCGCCCGGCGCGGCGGCCAGCGCCGGGCCGGCGGACGTGGTCCGACTGCTGGTGACGGCGGTGCCGGCGGATGGCACCATCGTGCTCGCCGGCGCCGACCCGTGGGCCGCCGATCTCGCCCGGCGCGGCGCGGGCCGCACGCTCGACATCGACGCCCTGCCCGGCGAAGGCGACAGCGTGGAGCGGCTCGCCGCCGTCGTCATCGCGCACCACCGCTGAACGAGGAGCCGCCATGCCCTTCTGCGACGAGTTCTTCCTGCTGTCCACGCCCGCCGCGGCCGACCTCTACGGGAGAGTGGCGGCACGACAGCCGATCTTCGATTACCACTGCCATCTCTCCCCGCGCGACATCGCCGAGGATCGCCGGTTCGAGAACCTGCATGCCGTCTGGCTCGACGGCGACCACTACAAGTGGCGGGCGATGAGGGCGGCGGGCGTGGACGAGGAGTCGATCACGGGGTCCGCATCGCCGCGCGACAAGTTTCGTGCCTGGGCGGCGGCCGTGCCGCAGACGCTGCGCAATCCGCTGTTCCACTGGACGCACCTCGAGCTCCGGCGGCACTTCGGCATCGAGGACCTGCTCGAGCCGGCGACCGCCGACCGCATCTGGGAGGAGGCCAACCGACAGCTCGGCGCCGGCGACCTCACGGCCCGTGGCATCCTCGCCCGGATGAACGTCGAGTTCGTCGGCACGACCGACGATCCCGCCGACGCCCTCGACTGGCACGCGGCGATCGCGGCGTCGGGCTGCGCGACGCGGGTCGTGCCCACGTTCCGCCCCGATGCCGCGGGGAAGGTCGGCCAGCCGGACCGGTTGCGGGCCTGGAGCCGGCGGCTCGCCGACGTGGCGGGCATGCCGACCGACACCTTCCCGGGCCTGCTGGCCGCGCTCGAGAAACGGCACGCCGACTTCGCCGCCGCGGGCTGCCGGAGCAGCGATCACGGCCTGGAGCGGATCCCCGACGCCGACTGCACCGACGCCGAGGCGACGGCGCTCTGGGCCCGGGCCCTGGCCGGCACCGCAGCCACGGCCGCCGAGGCGGAGCGGTTCGCGGCGCGGATCCTGCTCCACGTCGCCCGGCTCAACCATGCCCGGGGCTGGGTGACGCAGCTGCATCTCGGCCCGTTCCGCGATCCCAATCCGCTGCTCGCCCGCCGGCTCGGCGCCGACGCTGGCTGCGACACGATCGGCGACGCCCGCCAGGGGCCGGGCCTGGTCCGGTTCCTGGCGACGCTCTCCGCGGAAGGGACGCTCGGCCGCACGATCCTCTACAACATTAACCCGGCCGACAACGCCCTGTTCGCCGCCCTCCCCGGATCGTTCCAGGACGGCGTCATCCCCGGCAAGATCCAGTGGGGCAGCGGCTGGTGGTTCATGGACCAGGAGCGGGGCATGCGGGCGCAGATGAACATGCTCTCCGACCTCGGCCTGCTTTCCCGGTTCGTGGGCATGGTGACCGACTCGCGGTCGTTCCTCTCCTATCCGCGGCACGAATACTTCCGCCGGATCCTCTGCGACCTCGTCGGCGGCGACGTCGCCACCGGCCGGCTCCCCGACCGGCGCGACTGGCTCGACCGGCTCGTGGCCGACGTCTGCCACGGCAACGCCCGCGGCTATTTCGGCGTCAGCGACAGTCGGGCCTGACCGGGTCGCGGGAGAACTGCACGCGGACGTCGGGGTGCGTCGTGTACAGCCGGTGCCGCGTGCCGTCGAAGACGAGCGTGGCGCTCGACCGCTTCGG
>JBIKKQ010000161.1:0-7557 GCA_044360305.1 Pirellulales bacterium | reverse complement strand
ATCGCCGGGTACGGCCGCGGCACCTATCGCGAGGAGTCGGGGCCGTGCACCGAGTATCTCTCGCCGGGTGCTGGCCATCCGAAGGAGTTCGTCGAACTGCGGGCGACGGCCAGGCAGGGGGACTCCGGCGGGCCGATCCTCGACGCCGAAGGCAATCTGGCCGGCGTGCTCTTCGGCCAGAACGACGGCCGCACGCTGGGCAGCTGTTCGACGCGGCTGCTCGCGTTCCTCGCGTCGGCCGGTTCGCGCGGGTTCACGCCGACGCCGATGGGTGAATTTTCCAATACCCCGTCAGCGGACCACGTCCCGGGACCGCCCGTGGCGCCCGCCGGCCGCATCGCCACCGCCGCCATCGATCAGGCACCTTCCGCGCCTCCGCTCCCCCCGGCGATGGTGGCGGCCGGCGCCGAAGCCGGGCCGTCGATCATCCCCGTGGTCGATCATGGAGCCGTGCACGTGGACGATGCCGGCGGGCATTGGTCGGCGTGGCCGCCGGTGCCCGCGCCCCCGGCTCGCGACATCGGGGAGATTCTCGACGTCCGCCGGAACGCCCCGGCCCTGCTCTCGACCGCGGGCGGCCTGGCGCTGGTGGTGCTCGGTCTGCGCAGCGTGTTCGGCGGCCGCCGCCGGCCGCCGCCGGTCACCGGGGGCGAGTCGTGGTGATCGGAGACGGCGGGGCGGCGTCGCGGCCCCGGTCGCCGGGTCGGTTTGCGGCCGGAATCGCACCCGTCGATACTGGGCCCGGATGGACACCGCTCGCATGGCACGCTCCGGGGCCGGGGAGCTTTCCGGCCGCAGGCTGGGAGGGTATCGGATCGTGCGCCTGCTGGGCAGCGGTGCGATGGCCGACGTCTACCTCGCGGAGCAGACGTCGCTCGGCCGGCACGTGGCGCTGAAGGTGCTGCGACCGGAGACGCTGCGGCATCCGGCGGCGGTGGAACGGTTCGAACGCGAGGCCCGGTCCGCGGCGGCGCTCGTGCACGGGCACATCGTGCAGATCCACGAGGTGGCCTGCATCGACGGCGTTCACTTCCTGGCGGAGGAGTACGTCGCAGGCCCGTCGCTGCGGCGCTGGCTCGCGGACCGGGGGCCGCTCGACCCGCGGCAGGCGCTGACGGTGCTCCGGCACGTCGGGACGGCGCTCGTCCGTGCGGCTGAGCGGGGGATCGTGCACCGCGACATCAAGCCGGACAACCTGCTGGTCACGCCCGCCGGCGACGTGAAGGTCGCCGACTTCGGCCTCGCCCGCAGCGTCGGCGAGCCGGTCGAGCTCACGCAGGACGGCATGACGCTCGGCACACCGCTCTACATGAGTCCGGAACAGGGGCAGGGGAGCGGCGTCGATATCCGCAGCGATCTCTACTCGCTCGGGGCGTCGGTCTATCACCTGCTCGCGGGCCGGCCGCCATTCAACGCCGACACGGCCCTGGCCGTGGTCATGGCCCACGTGCAGGAGCCGCTGCCTGCGCTCGGACAGCTGCGGCCCGATCTTCCGGCCGACGTCTGCGCGGTCGTCGAGCGGCTGCTGGCGAAACGGCCCGAGGACCGATTCGCGACGCCGCTGGACATGCTCGCAGCCGTGGATGCGGTGGCGGCCGGGCTGCCCGGCGGCCCGGGGGCGATGGCTTCATCGCTGGCGTGGACCGAGGCCGGTGACGTCGGGCCGGCGGAGCGGGCCGCGGTCCGGAGTCAGGCGTCGGGCAGCGCCGAACTGCAGGCCGCCACGCAGCATCTGCGGGCCGCGGTCGATCGGGCCAGTCAGCGGCTGCGGCTGCGGCGCCGGGTGTGGTGGGCGACGGCGGGGGCCGCGGTGGTGGCTGCCGTGGTGGGCTTCGTGATCGGCCGTGCCGGCGATCGCCGGCCGCCGGGTTTTCGGCGTCGCAACCGGCCTCGATGACCGGGGCTGCAGCCGGCCGATGGTACCGGTCGTGTGGCCGTGCCGTGGCCGGCGCGGGGTGGTTCAAGTCTGCTTGACACCGGGACCGACACTGCTAGAACGACTGGTGATCGGCGGACCGCCGGCCGATCACAATCCGCCCCCATCGTCTAGTGGCCCAGGACGTCGGGTTCTCAGTCCGAAAACCGGGGTTCGACTCCCCGTGGGGGTACTTTGATGCAGCCGGTAACGGCCGTGTCGCTTGCACACGCAGGCGATACGGCCGTTGGCGTTTCTGGTGACAACGCCTGAGCAGCCATGGCCACGTACTGCCTGAATCGTTTGGGTGCGGTCGGCTGGCCATTGCGGGGCTGTGTCAGGGGCGGCTTGGCTGATTACCCGGCCAGGCGTCAGCGGCATCGCGGTCATGAGGCCCCCGGGCCTGCTTGAGCAGATCGATGAGCGACCGCAACGCCCGGCGATCGAGGTGGCCGAGCTGGTCGTGACCACACTGCCGCACGGCGTCGGCAAGCCGGGCGACCAACGCCCGGCCCGCCGGCGTGATCGAGACCTCGACCAGCCGCCGGTTGGCGACGCTGCGCCGCCGGCGGACGAGCCTCCGGCCCTCCAGCTTGTCGAGCATCCGCGTCATGTCGGGGGCGCGGGAGACGAGCCGGGCGCCGAGCGCGGAGGTCGCCAGCGGCCGCGGTGAGACGGCCCGCAGCACCCGCAGGGCGTTGTACTGCTGGGCGCTGATCCCGTGACGGGAAAACACCCGTTCGTCCAGCTCCCGGAGCCGATCGTAGGTCCGCCAGAGCTGCAGGTACGCCTCCTGTTCCAGCGAGTCGAACGACGCCGGCAGCGCCGGCGGTCGGGTGGAGGCAGCAGGGCGGCGGCCGACGGAGCGACGGAGGACGGAAGCCATGATGGCAAGGGTACTGGATTTATAGCGTTCAGACAATTATCGTTTGAACAAGAATAGAAGGCATCGAGGCCGGCCCGGGCGGCCGGTCCCCTTCGACCCCGGGCAGGGCAGCCATGACGTCGGCGGACTGGACGGTGTTGTCGTTGCACCTCGCGGCCATGCTGCTGGCCGCGATCGGGCTGGGCGCGGTGGCCCGGCGGCTGGGGATCCCGGCCGTCGTCGGGGAGATCGCCGGCGGACTCCTGCTCGGGCCCACGATCCTCGGCCGGCTTGCCCCCGACGTGTTCGCCTGGCTGTTCCCCACGACGGGCCCGATCCCCGGCGCCCGCACGGCGGTGGCGCGGGTGGGGATGCTGTTCTTCATCGTCACCATCGGCCTCGACATCAGCGTCGGCGAACTTCGGCGGACCGGCCGCCGCGCCCTGGCCGTGGGCACCGTCGGCACGCTCCTGCCGCTCATGCTCGGCTTCCTGATGTGCTACGTGTTTCCCACGGTCATCGGGGTGACGCCCAAGAACCAGTTCGCCACGGCGCTGTTCATGGGCTCGATCCTGTCGCTGTCGGCCAATCCGGTGATCGCCCGGATCCTCATGGACATGGGACTGTTCAAGACCGACATCGGCAGGACGATCATGTCGGCCACGCTGGTCGATGATCTCGTGGGCTGGGGGCTGTTCGCCGTCCTGCTGGCGGAGTTCGCTCCGCAGGCGGGCGGGGCAGGGGGCAGCCTGGCGATCCTCGGCTCGGTGGTGCTGTTTCTCGGCGGCATCCTCGTCGTCGGCCGGCTCCTGCTCCCCCGGCTGCTGGTCTGGGCCCGGACCCGGCTCCCCTATCCCTCCGGGGTGATTTCCTGCGTGATCCTCTGCGCGCTGCTCGGCGCGGCAGGATCGGAGCACCTCGGCCTGCACTCGTTTCTGGGCGCGTTCGTCGTGGGCATCGCGCTGGCCGATGCCTTCAAGGCCGATCCCGGGCCGTTCGAGATCATTGGCGATTTCTCCCACGCCGTGTTCACGCCGATCTTCTTCGTCTCGATGGCGATCTCCGCCGACTTCATCGCCGGCTTCGACGCCTGGCTCGTCGCCCTGATCACGGCAGTGGCCTTCCTGGGGAAGATTTCCGGCGTCTTCCTCGGGGGAAAGCTGGTGGGGATGGAGAGCCGGCCGGCCCTCGCCGTGGGCTGCGGGCTCAACGCCCGGGGGATTCTCGGGATCGTCATGGCGGCTGCGGCGTTCGACGCCGGGCTCATCGACCTGCGGCTGTTCGTGGCCTGCGTCCTGATGTGCGTGATCACGACCATGGCCGCGGGACCGGCCCTCGGGCTGATCCTCGGCCGCCACCCCGCCGCGTCGGTCCCCTCCTGACCGGCAGGTCGCCGGTGACGCCCGGCTGCGGTGGCTCCCCGAGCCCCGCGCCATGGCAGGGCACCCCTCCGGCGTCCCGTGTCGATGTGCTATGGTACGCCGACAGACTAGACCCTTCCGTTCGACCGAGGATCTGCCGATGTCCGATGCGCTTTCCGAAATCGAGGGCTGCGATCTGCTCGCCAGGCTGTTCAAGGCCCGGGGCTACCGGCTGGCCCGCAACGTCGTGTTTCGCGAGTATGGCGTGACGTTCCACATCGACGGCTGGGACGCCGCGGCGCGGGTCGGTTTCGAGTTTCTCACCAGCGAGGACGACGACCATGACGACCTCACGCTCGAGGGCTACAAAACGCTGATGGCCGCCCAGCAGCGCGGCGATCTGTCGCTGTTCATCATCGACGAGGTCGAGACGCTGTCGGCCGCGGAACTCACGGCCACCGCCCACGAGTTTCTCGACGAGGTCGCGGCGGCGGCCCAGGCGCGGGCCCGGCGCGCCACGTCCGGCCGCGGAAAGCCGGCTCGCGGCCAAAAGGCAGGCACCGCGAAGAAGGCGGCGGCCGCTCCATCCCGGGGCACCAAGGCCCGGGCCAGCGGCAAGCAGACCGCGGCCAAGAAGGTGACCGCGGCCAAGAAGGTGACCGCGGCCAAGAAGGCGACCGTGGCCAAGAAGGGCCGGGCCGGCACGGCGAAAAAGTCGGTGCGTGGCAGGAAGCCCTCCGCCCGCTGAACGGACTTCGCGACCGGCCCCATGCCCGCCACTCATTCGAGCATCGGCGCCGGGTCGCGGGCATGACGGGCCTGCGGAATCGCCCCGCAGGCGATCCGGCCGAGGAGGTCGTTTCGGGCCACGATGATGCTGGCGATCAGCGTCCGGCGGACGTCCATTTCGCTGCCGCCCGCGGCCTGGATGCGGGCGATTCGCCGGGCGGCCGTGGCCATGACCGTGTGCGGGTCGGTTTCGTCGGCGCGGACACCGATCAACTCGTGTGGATTCTCGCTGCTGAATGCGTATGGTTGCATGGTGATCTCCTGACTCTGAAAGCGAGAGAACCCGGTCCGAGGGGCAAAAAAATTTTTCCGCGGCCACCGCGACCCGGGATGCAAGCGTGACAAGGGGCCTGGACAACCTTGGTCCGCCGCCCGTTCGGGGGTGACCGCGACCGCCATTTCCAGGGGGTGTCGTGTACGAGATTTTCGAGCACACGGCCGACCTCGGGGTCCGGGTGTCGGGCCCCACGTTCGACCTGCTCCTGGCCGACGCCGCCCGGGGGCTGACCGCCGTCATCGCCGGGGACGTCGGCCAGATCGAGCCGCGGACGGAGGACGTGCTCAGCGTGTCCGGGACCGACCCGGTCTGGCTCCTCGCCGACTGGGTCGCCGACGTGCTCGCCGCGTTCGAGATCCGGCGGATGCTGTATCGGGAATTCAGCGTCACCATCGGCCCGGCGGGGCTGGAGGCCCGGGCGCGGGGCGAACGCTACGACCCGGCACGCCACGTGCTCGCCCACGAGGTCAAGGCGGTGACGCAGCACCTGCTCGACGTCCGCCGGACGCCCGCCGGTTGGGAGGGGACGTTCGTCGTCGATATCTGAAGGCCGACCTCGGCCGCCGCCCGGCGGTCGGCGTAGGATGGCCGCAGTTCGTGGAGACGAAGATGAGCACCGACCGCACCACCGGCCATGGCACCAGCGAACAGTCGGCGGGCGATCGCGGCTACACCGGTCCGCTGGAGCGGGTCGATGACTGCACGTGGCGCATCCCGCGCGGCTCCCGGCCGGGGATGCGGGTCGATGGCCTGATCTTCGCCGACGACCGGCTCATCCCCCAGATTCGCGGCGACCGGGCGGCGGAGCAGGTGGCCAACGTCGCCTTCCTGCCGGGCATCCAGCGGGCGAGCCTCGCCATGCCCGACATCCACTGGGGCTACGGCTTCTGCATCGGCGGGGTGTGCGCCACCGATCCGGCCGCCGGGGGCGTCGTCTCGCCGGGGGGCGTCGGCTACGACATCAACTGCGGCGTCCGCCTCGTCCGGACCGGGCTCATGGCCGCGGAGGTCCGCCCCCACCTGACGCGGCTCATCGACCAGATGATGCGCGACGTGCCCGTCGGCGTGGGGCAGGGGGGGCGGTACGTGTTCTCGGCGCCGGAACTCCGCCAGCTCATGACCGAGGGCGTCCCCTTCCTCCGGGACCGGGGCCTGGCGACCGACGACGACGTGACCTGCGCCGAGGCGGAGGGGCGGATCGCCGACGCGGAGCCGGGACTGGTGAGCGACCGGGCGCTGGCCCGCGGAGCGGACCAGTGCGGAACGGTCGGCGCCGGCAACCACTTCATCGAGGTGCAGGAGGTGGACCGGATCGAGAACCCGGCCGTGGCGGAGGCCTTCGGGCTCCATGCCGGCCAGATCTGCGTGCTCATCCACTCCGGCTCCCGCGGCCTCGGCTACCAGGTCTGCGACGACGCCCTCCGGGCGCTGCGCGACGCGCCCGCGCGGTACGGCTTCGACCTGCCCGACCGGCAGCTGGTCTGCGCGCCGCTGGAGAGCCCCGAGGGACGCCACTATCTGGGGGCGATGCGGGCCGCCGCCAACTACGCCTTCTGCAACCGCCAGCTGCTCATGTGGCAGGTCCGCGAGGTCTTCGCGCGGGTGTTCGGCCGGTCGTGGGAGACGCTCGGCATGACGCTGCTCTACGACGTGGCCCACAACATCGCGAAGCTGGAGGAGCACGTCGTGGACGGCGTGGGAAAGCGGGTCTGCGTCCATCGCAAGGGGGCGACGCGGGCCTTTCCGGCCGGCCATCCCGAGGTGCCGCACCGTTATCGCGACGTCGGCCAGCCGGTGATCATCCCCGGCGACATGGGGCGGGCCAGTTGGGTGCTCGTCGGCGGGCCGCGGGCGTTGGAGCGGTCGTTCGGCACCACCTGCCACGGCGCGGGCCGCTGCCTGAGCCGCACGGCCGCCACTCGGGCCGCCCGTGGTCGCGACATCCGCGAGGAACTCGCCGGCGCGGGAGTGGTGGCCCGGAGCCGCAGCCGCGAGGGGCTCGCCGAGGAGCAGCCGGCGGCCTACAAGGACGTGGACGTGGTGGTGGACGTGGTCCACCGGGCGGGCTTGTCGCTCAAGGTCGCGCGGCTCAGGCCGCTCGGCGTGATCAAGGGCTGAGCCGCGGTCTGGTGGTCGCGCAGCCCAAGCCGGAGCAGCCGCTGTGTCGGCTGCGACGTCGCGACATGTAGCCAGCCCAACCCGCCGGCGGCCGGCAGAAGTCTCGTCGCTGAGGCAAGGTCGCCTCACGCTCCTCGAGCTTCCGCCGATCCTCCGGCTGCGAGGACCACCAACGGTGCAAGCCTCGCTTGCGCGGAGCCGGGCTGGTGCCCGGCGACCGTAAGCCGGAGCA
>JBIKKQ010000160.1:0-7569 GCA_044360305.1 Pirellulales bacterium | reverse complement strand
CCCTCAACGGCCAGACGGCCGGGCCGACGGGCATCCGGGGCACGGCCACGCACCCGGTCGAGTTCAAGGACGGGATGCCGGTGCAGACCGACCGGTTCAACACCGCGACGGAGTTCCTGTTCACGGTCGATTTTCCGGGCGAGACGCAGGTCATTATCCGTCACGACACCGACAACGGCGTGCTCATCGAGGGGGACAAGGGGACGATCTTCGTCAACCGCAAAAAGCTCACCGGTGCGCCCGTCGAGGCCCTGAAGGACGATCCGCTGCCGGTCAACGCGGTCGCGAAGGTGTATCGGAACATGCCGATGGAGGGGGACGAGCGGCAGGCGCACTGGGCCAACTTTCTGCACTGCGTGCGCAGCGGCAGCGAGCCGATCTCCGACGTCCACTCCCACATGCGGATGCTCGACATCTGCCACCTCGCCGGCATCAGCGCCCGGCTCGGCAGGCCGCTGAAGTGGGATCCGGTCGGCGAGCGGATCCTCGGCGACGAGCAGGCGAATGCGATGCTCGCCCGGCCCTATCGGTCGGGCTACGAGATCCGGACGTAGCGGCCCGGCCGCGTGCGGGGCGCGGCTCGCCGGCGCCGATCAGTACCGGGGCACGGCTACGGGCGTGGCCCGGGCCGGGGGCTGGGACATGGCCGGCGTCGCCAACGGGTTCCATGTCGTGCTGGTCGGCTGTTGCGGCGGGTACTGCGGCATCTGCGCCGTGAACTGCTGCTGTCCGCTCTGCAGGGCCTGGTTCATCTGCTGGTTCGCCTGGTTCATCGCCTGCTGGGCCTGCTGCTGGGCCTGATTCATGTACTGGTTGGCCTGCTGCTGGGCCTGGTTCCCGTACTGGTTCGCCATTTGGTTGGCCTGCTGTTGATACTGGTTGGTCAGCTGATTCACCTGCTGCTGCGCGTTGGCATACGCCTGCTGGGCCTGCTGCTGGGCCTGGGTGTTCATCTGCTGCCAATTGCCGGCGATGCTCTGGGAACTGGGGCCGTTGTACATGGGCTGTTGCGGCGCCTGCGGCATCGCGGCGGTCGTCGGCGCCGGCGCCTGGGGCCAGGAATTGGCGATCGGCTGGGGCGCGGGACCGGGCATCGGCGCCGGGCTGGCGGGATAGGCCGCCCCCTGCGGTTGCGTCGCCCAACCGCCGTACGGAGCCTGCTGGCCGATCGCGGTCGGGGGGTAGGTGGTCGGCCGCGACGTCTGGCAGCCTGCGGCCGCCGTCAGCAGCAGCGTGCCGGCGATCGCGACGGTCGAACGGCGGCCGGGGCCGCGACGACGAACGGGGAATTTCGGCACGGCGGTGACTCCGCGGTCAAAAACTCGGTTTGGGAAACTCCTGCCGCCGAGCGACAATCCCGGCGGGCCCAAGTGGCGGGACGATAGCGAATCATCAGCGTCGGTCCAGACCACTTGGCGCCGATTTTTGTGCCCCCTTTCCGCCGTCGGCCACGGTTCACGGGCCACGATTCACCAGCCTTCCCAGGTTCGCGATCCCGCCGCCTGCCATGCGTTCCGACACGCCCCCCCAGAACGCCGCGGTCCTCGTGTCGCAGTTGCGGGCTGAGGCGGTGCGGCTCGGCTTTTCTCGGCTGGGAATCGCCCCGGCGGTGCCACCGCCCCACCACGAACGGTTTGGCTCCTGGCTCGCCGCCGGCTTCGCCGGCAGCATGGCCGGCTGGCTGTCGCGGCACGAGCCCTTGCGGGCCGATCCCGGCAGTCTCCTGCCTGCCGCCCGGAGCGTGATCGTGCTGGCGACGGACCATGCCGTCGGTCCGGATCAGCGGGCGGACCGCCCCGCGGCCGGGCCGGTCGAGCCGGGCCGGGGCCTCGTCGCCCGCTATGCCTGGGGAGACGACTACCACGACCTGCTCCGGGCTCGGGGCAACGACCTCGCCGCCTGGCTCGAGGACCGGACCGGCTGTCGGACGCGGGCCGTGGTCGATTCGGCGCCGCTGGCCGAGCGCGACTACGGGCTGCTCGCCGGCCTCGGCTGGATCGGCAAGAACACGATGCTCATCGACCCGCGGGCCGGGAGCTTCTTCCTGCTGACGGCGATCCTCACCGACCTCGAGCTGCCCGCCGACGCGCCGCTGGAGGTCGATCATTGCGGCACGTGCACCGCCTGTCTCGACGCCTGCCCGACCGGCGCCCTGCCGGAGCCGCGGCTCCTCGACGCTCGACGCTGCATCAGCGCGATCACGATCGAGGATCGGGGCCCGGTCCCGGCGCCGCTGCGCGAGCAGCTGGCCGACTGGATCTTCGGCTGCGACATCTGCCAGGAGGTCTGCCCGTGGAACCGGCACGCGCCGGGCTCGGACGAGCCCGCCTTCCAGCCGCGGGAGACGGAGCCGACGCTGCCGCTGGCCGATCTGCTGGCGCTCGACGACGGGGCGTTTCGCGATCGGTTCGCGGGTTCGCCGATCCTGCGTGCCAAGCGTCGCGGCCTGCTGCGGTCGGCGGCGCTGGCGCTCGGCAACCGGCCGGACCCGAACGCCCTGGCCGCGCTCAGCGCCGCGCTGGCCGACGCCGAGCCGGTGATTCGCGGTGCGGCCGCGTGGGCGTTGGGGCGCTGGGTGCGGGCGGGCGTGCGGCCCGCGGAAGCCCGCGCCGCGGTCGCCGCCCGGCTCGCCGTGGAGACCGACGCCGACGTGCGGGGCGAGCTCGGCGCCGCCCTCGGCGCCGGATGACATGGCCCTCGGGCCGCGTTTGCCCGGCAAGGCAGCCCAAACCGCCGATCCACCGGCTCCGGTGATCACGGGAGCGGAGGGCGTTGGGCACCGGCCGTCGGAACCAACTAGTCGTGTCGGCCGAGCCAGCGGTCGCGGAGGCGATCGAAGGAACCGTCCTCCCGAATCCCGAGGATCGCGGCGTTGAGCCGCTCGCGGAGCGGACTCCCCTGGGGCAGGCCGAGCCCACAGTCGAACGACTCGAAGATCGGGCCGACGAGCGCGACGGCGGGCCGTTTGCCCTGGCTGATGAGGTACATCATCTGCTGGCTCTCGCCGACCACCGCCTCCACCACGCCGAGCACGAGCGCTTCGGCGGCCGCGTCGAGCGTGTCGAACTCCTCCACGATCGCCCCGCGCTGGCGCATCACGTCGGCCATGTAGGCCTGCCGCTGGCAGCCGACGGTGCGGCCGACGAGATCCCGCGGACCGCGGATCGTGCCCGCCACCCGGTCGGCGGTGATCGTCGCCGTGAGCAGGCTGGTGAACGCGGCGATCAGGCCGATGCCGCTCACCATCCACAGGAAGGCGATCCCGCGGCCAAGCAGGCTGTCGACGTGCTTGTCGTCGCAGCCCCCGGTCACGATCACCGAGGCGATCCACCAGATCGCCTCCCAGACGCCGCGCGGATAGGCGCGGGGAAAGGACCGCTGGTTGCCGTCGCGCTCGAACCACCAGAGCAGATGCCCCGAGGCGAGCACGAGCCCGACCACCGCCGCCAGCAGTTCCAGCAGGTGCCACGAGACCAGCGAACGCAGCGCGGCGAGCAGCCCCGACTGGGTCCGCTGCCGCACGCCGATCCGCAGGCCGGAGTGGAACAGCGCGTGCGTGAAGTCGATCTGCTTTTCCCGTTCCTCCGTGATCACCAGCGGGCCGATCGCCACGTCCGCGGAGCCGCTGGTGAGCGTGGGAAAAAAGTCGATCGGCGTGGAGACGCGCACGAACTCGGTGCGGACGCCGATCCGGTCGGCGAGGTTCGCCCAGGTGTCGATCATCAGCCCGCGCGGCCGGTCGCCGGTCCAATCGACCGCGGCGATCACCTGCGTGGCGGCCACCCGCACGATCGGCCGCGTGTCGGCGGCGGGCTCGGCCCCCGGCTCGGCGGCGGCCGCCGCCGACATCCGCGCCAGCGTTGCGCAGGCCAGGCATGCGACCCACGTGAGTCTCATCCCCGGTCCTCCGTGGTGCGGCCCCGGGATGCCCAGGCCCGGGCGAGGCGTGTCGCGGCGCCGACCTGCTGCTCGAAGAGTTCGGCCGTCAGGCCGTCGAGCGCGATCCGGCCCGCGGCGTCGAAGGCGGCGGGGGGGAGATAGAGGAACTGCGGCACGATCACGCAGCGATGGTCCACCATCAGGGCGTTGGCCAGGGGGAGGGGGGCGAGATAGGAGCGGTCGCCGCCGGCGTTGGCCACGAAGGTCACGACCTTGTCCTTCCAGGCGTCGTTGGTGAGCTCGACGAAGTTCTTGGCCGCCGCGTTGGGCTGGTAGTTGTAGACCGGGAAGCAGACGGCGATCAGATCGGCGGCCCGGACGCGTCGGGTCATGACGTGCACCCGCTCGTCCTGATAGCAGGCGAAGCCGTCGCAGGCGGGGAGCGGCTCGGCGGCCAGGTCGATGAGATCGACCGACATCCCCTCCTTGGCGAGGCGGGCGGCCGTCAGATCGGCGGCGGTCCGGGTCTTGCTCCCGGCCTTCAGGGCCGTGGAGACGACGACGGCGTGGAGTTCGGCGGCTGGCATGGGGTTTGGTTCTCCGTTCAGGACTCGCATGTGCCGACCTCGTCCACGTCGGCGGCCGGATCGCGGCCGGGGCCGTCGGCCGCGTAGAAGCGGTCGAGGACTCCCTCCCAGTCGGCGTTGACCTTGACGGCGACGAAGGCGTCGCGGACGGCGAGGTGTTCGGGATGCACCCGGGCGTACTTGATGGCGAACTTCCGCATGCTGCGGCCGGCGATCGCCTCGCCGTGGAGTTCCACGGCCAGCGCCCAGTGCTCGCGCAGCGCGTCCCGCTGCTCGTGGATCGTGGGCGGGGGCAGGGGGGGATGGCCCGCCAGCAGGCTGCGGACCTGGCGGAAGATCCACGGGTTGCCGATCGCGCCCCGGGCGACGCTCACGCCGTCCACGCCGGTCCGCTCCAGCATCGCCAGGCAGGCCTCGGCGGAGAACAGGTCGCCGGACCCGATCACGGTGCGGCCACCGGCGTGCCGCTTCACGGCGGCGAGAAACTCCCAGTCGCTCGGCCCGACGTACCGCTGCTGCACGGTGCGGCCGTGGACGGTGATCGCCGCCGCGCCGCGGGCGAAGGCGCCGTCGAAGATCGTCCAGAAGTCGTCGTGGCTGCGCGGCGAGTCGTCGATCCCGCGCCGCATCTTCAGCGTCACGGGGATGTGTGCCGGCACGGCATCGCGCACCCGGGCGACGATCTCCAGGGCCGTCTCGGGCTGCGAGAGGAGAAACCCGCCGCGGCAGCGGCCGAGGACCTTCTTGACGGGACAGCCGAAGTTGATGTCGATGACGTCGTAGCCCTCGGCCACGAGCCGCCGCGCGGCCGGGGGAAAATCGGCGGGGTTGGCGCCCATCAGCTGGCCGCCGACCGGGTGCTCCTCGGCGGCCA
Source organism: Pirellulales bacterium (assembly GCA_044360305.1). Classification (GTDB taxonomy): domain Bacteria; phylum Planctomycetota; class Planctomycetia; order Pirellulales; family UBA1268; genus QWPN01. Next base: position 2,229 of record JBIKKQ010000160.1, on the reverse strand, counting down.
CGGCAAGCCGGGCGGCGTTTCGCCGGCTGCGGTCGGCCTCGACGACGAATCGGTCGAGCAGCACCTCGCCGAGCGTGTAGGCCGCGCCGTGCCGCCGGGCGAGCACGCGCATCGCCCGGTCGCTGTAGCCCGAGAGCGCCGCCTGGACGACCGGCGCCTCGATGGCGACGCCGCCGAGTGAAAGTCGCCGCGGAACGGCCGCCAGGCACGAGCCGCCAGTCGCCGTGGTCATGTCAGCACCGGGCAGGAGTCGAACCACGTCCGGCCCTGGGCCGCCATCCATTCGGCGCTCTCCAGCGGACCCCAGTCGCCCGGTTCGTAGGCGTCGATCGGCGGCAGGTCGGTGCCGCTCCAGGCGCGGACGAACGGATCGATGATCTGCCACGACTTCTCCACCTCGTCGGCCCGGGCGAACAGGCTGGCATCGCCGTCGAGGACGTCGAGCAGCAGCGGCTCGTAGGCCTCCGGCAGCCGCCCGGCGAACTCACGGGAGTAGCTGAATTCGAGGTCGGTGAGCCGGAGCCGCATGCCCTCTCCCGGGACCTTGGTGTGGAAGTGGAGTTGGATGCCTTCGGCGGGCTGGATCTGGATCACGAGCCGGTTGGCCTCGCGATGGAACGTCCGCCGGCCGGCGGCGAACAGCTCCAGCGGCGGCTGGCGGAAGCCGATGACGATCTGCGTGGTGCGGCAGCTCATCGCCTTGCCGCTGCGCAGGTAGAAGGGGACGCCCTGCCAGCGCCAGTTGTCGATCTCCAGCCGGACGGCTCCGAAGGTGGCCGTGCGGCTGTCGGCCGGCACGCCCGGCTCCGCGAGGTAGCCGCGGTACTGGCCGCGGACCCCCGCGGCGGCGATCTCGCCGGGGCCGAGCGGGCGGATGGCGTCGAGGACCTTGACCTTCTCGTTGCGGACCGCGGTCGACTCGAACCGCACCGGCGCCTCCATCGCCGTCACCATCAGGAGCTGGAGGAGATGGTTCTGGAACATGTCGCGCAGGACGCCGGAGGTGTCGTAGTAGGCGCCGCGGCGGCCGACCTTCACCTCCTCGGCGACCGTGATCTGGACGTGGTCCACGTACCGGCGGTTCCAGACCGGTTCGAAGATCGTGTTGGCGAACCGCAGGGCGAGGATGTTCTGCACCGACTCCTTGCCGAGGTAGTGGTCGATGCGAAACACCTGGTCCTCGGTGAACACGGCGTGCAGGCGGGCATTGAGGTCGCGGGCGGTGGCGAGGTCGGTGCCGAACGGCTTCTCGACCACGATCCGCCGCGGGCCGGCGGTTTCAGCCGCCAGGCCGTGGGCGCCGAGGGCCGCGACGATGGGGGCGTAGAACTGCGGCGCGGTGGCGAGGTAGTAGACGCGGGTGGCGGCGGCGCCCACCTCGAGGGCAGCGAGGCGGGCGGCCAACCGGGCGAAGTCGTCGGCCTGCTCGATGTCGCCCGGCTGGTAGTGGATCGTGGCGGCGAAGTCGGCCCAGGCGGTGTCGTCGATCGGGCCGCAGTCGCAGTGCCGCGCGGTGGTCTCGCGGAGGCTGGCCCGCCACTCGGCGTCGCTCATGGGGGTTCGCGAGAAGCCGACGATCCGCGTGTCGGCCGGCAGGGCGCCGGACTGGCGGAGGTTGTAGAGCGCGGGGACGAGTTTGCGGCTGGTCAGGTCGCCGGAGGCGCCGAAGATGACGATGGTGTGTGACATGGGCGCAGAGTGTACCGCGTCGGGCCGCGATCTGCGTACTCCTGGGAGCAGCCAATAGTTGACACGTACTTTGCCACCGTTCGGGGTTGCCCATGCCCACTCGCCGGACGTTCACTCCGGCCTTCCAGGCCTGCGTTCACTCGGAGGTGCCTGCGCTCTCGCCCTCCGGGCTTCGCTGGCCACCTACGCCGGCTCGCTGGGCATGGGCAACCGCTCACGGACTCAACCACCACAAACGTCAACGACAACGTGCTTCCGGTAGTAAGCGGGCGTCCGCCCGCGGTTGCGAGGCCGCCGTCCCGGCGGCGAGTTGGGCGCGCCCACCCGCCCGCAGCGGGCTGAATGCACGCAGATCCGCGGCATCGTGCCGCGATCTGCTTGAGCGGGCGTCCGCCCGCGGTTGCGAGGCCGCCCTCCAGGCGGCCAGTTGGGCGCGCCCACCCGCCCGCAGCGGGCTGAATGCACGCAGATCCGCGGCATCGTGCCGCGATCTGCTTGAGCGGGCGTCCGCCCGCGGTTGCGAGGCCGCCCTCCAGGCGG
>JBIKKQ010000159.1:0-7728 GCA_044360305.1 Pirellulales bacterium | reverse complement strand
CCCCGGGAGCCGGCGTTGCGGACCAGCGCAGCCATGGATGGCGGAGCGCAGTCCGCATCGAGAGAGCGCAGGCCCGGAGGGCCGCAGCGAACGTCCGGCGACGGGGCACGGGCAACCCCGACCCGCGCACCACATGCCGGCCCGGGGCCGGACCTTGCCTGTTTTCCGTCACGAACCAAAAGACAGGCTGAAGCCATGCGCGTCGGCAAAACGATCGGCACGGTGACGCTCGTGGAACCCCACCCGACGGTCCGGGGAGGCGTGTTCCGGGTCGTCGTGCCGCTGGGGCCGGACGACCTCCGGGCCGGCGACGGGCCCGCCGAGCCGCTCGTGGCCTGGGACGACCTCGGCGCCGGCGACGGCCAGCTCGTGGCCTTCAGCGAGGGGGGCGAGGCCGCCCAGCCATTCCGGCCGAACGACAAGCCGATCGACGCCTTCGTGGCGGCGCTCATCGACCGGCTCGACCTGCCGGAGCGACCGGCATGACCCGCATAGCCCGTCCACGTCGGCACGACGCCGCGACCGACAAACCGACCGCGACCGGAAACGTGGGCAAGAATCGTCAGGACGTGTAGCCGTCCCACCCCGTCAACCCGCCACCAGGAGGAGCAGCCATGGCAGCCACAGGACAGGTCAGGACCACCGACAAGTCGCTTTCCCAGCTCAAGGAGGAGATCTGCGACATCGGCCGGCGGATTTACGCCAAGGGATTCGCCGCCGGCAACGACGGCAACATTTCGTTCCGCCTCGGCCCCAACGAGGTGCTCTGCACCCCGACGATGATCTCCAAGGGCTTCATGAAGCCCTCCGACCTGTGCATCGTGGACATGGAGGGGAAGCAGATCGGCGGCAACCGCAAGCGGTCGAGCGAGATCCTCCTCCACCTCACGATCATGAAGGAGCGGCCCGACATCAACTCGGTCGTCCACTGCCATCCGCCGCACGCCACCGCCTTCGCCGTGGCCCGCGAGCCGATCCCGCAGTGCGTGCTTCCCGAGGTCGAGGTGTTTCTCGGCGACGTGCCGATCACCCGCTACGAGACCCCGGGCGGCCAGAAATTCGCCGACACGGTCAAGCCGTTCGTCAAGAAGTCGAACGTCGTGATCCTCGCCAACCACGGCACGGTGAGCTTCGGCGAGACGGTCGAGAAGGCCTACTGGTGGACCGAGATCCTCGACGCCTACTGCCGGATCCTGATGCTCGCCAAGGACCTCGGCCGCGTCACCTACCTGACGAAGGCGGAGACGAAGGAACTGCTCGACCTCAAGGCCAAGTGGGGCTACACCGACCCGCGGCTGGACAAGGGGATGGAAAACTGCGACATCTGCGCCAACGACGTCTTCCGCGAGAGCTGGGGCACGACCGGCGTGAACCGCAAGGCGTTCGACGCGCCGCCGCCGATGGGTGCCGACCCGGAGAATGCCAGCCGCCCCACCCCGGTCGGCATCGATCACGAGGCCCTCGTGCGGATCGTGACCGAACAGGTCTGCAAGCAGCTGGGCGTCAGCGCATGAGCCGCGTGAACAGCCATCCCCGGCCGGTTCAGGTTCGGGCTCGGCCACCGGCGACGAACAACCGACGAGGCGGCGGGGTCGGCGTGAGGATCGCGAGCGTGTCAGCGAGCGAACTCATGCCGCCCCGACGCCGGACCAACGGCATCGCCCCCACGACCATCCACCACTCGCTCCACCACGCGCTCTGAAAGGATCGTTCACCATGAAAGTGGCCATCATCGGCGGCGGCGGAATCGTCGGGGCGTCGGCGGGCTTCGCCCTCCAGCTCGGCGGCATCGTCCACGAGATCCTCATCACCGACGTCAACGCCGAGCTCGCCGACGGCCAGGCGCTCGACATGCTCCACGGCACGCCGGCGATCGCCGACCAGACGATCCGCGCCGCCGGCTATGCCGACGCCGCCCGGGCCGACCTCGTCTGCATCACGGCCGGCCTGCGCCGCAAGCCGGACGAGAGCCGGCTGGCCCTCATCAACCGCAACGTCGTCCTCTTCCGCTCGATCCTCGCCGAGCTCAAGGCGGCCGACCTCCGGCCCGATGCCACGGTGCTCGTGGTCTCGAACCCGGTGGACATCCTCACGTTCATCGCCGACCGCGAGCTCGGCCTGCCCCGGGGGCGGGTGATCGGCCTCGGCACGCTGCTCGACACGCTCCGCTTCCGCAGCCTGCTCGCCCAGCGGCTCGGCGCCCCGGCCACGCAGCTCCAGGCCATGATCCTCGGCGAGCACGGCGACAGCATGGTCCCGGTCTGGTCGAGTGCCGCCGTCGCCGGACTGCCGTTGGAGAAGTATCCCGGCTTCTCGGCCCGGCTCGGCGAGGAGGTGTTTCAGCGGACGAAGACGAGCGGGGCGGAGATGATCAAGAAGAAGACCGGGGCCGGCTTCGCCGTCGGCGTCTCGATCGCCGAGGTGGTCCACGCGGTGGCCCTCGACTCGAAGCGGGTGCTCCCGGTCTCGACCGTCCAGGCGGGGTGCTACGGGCTGCGTGACGTGGCGATCTCCGTGCCCACGGTCGTGGGCCGGGCCGGCGCGGAGCAGTGCCTGGAGATCGAGCTCTGGCCGAAGGAGATGCAGGGCCTGCGCCGCAGCGCGGCGGTGCTCCGCGAGACGCTCGACCAAGTCCTCGCCGGCGGCTGACCGATCACCCGCCGCCGGGCCGCGATGCGGGAGGCGATTCCGGGCGGTCCCTGCGGACGTAATCGCCGCGGCTGAAATACTTCTCCAGCCAGACGTAGGCCACGATGAAGAAGTAGCGGCTCCCCATCTCGCGAATCTTGAGCTTGGCGAGGCCCGTGCGCCGGTTTCTCCACGTGATCGGGATCACCGTCCACGAATAGCCCCGGACGATCGCCTTCAGCGGCAGCTCCACGGTGATGTTGAAGTGGGGTGAAAGGATGGGCTGGCAGCCTTCGATCGCCGTCCGTCGGTAGGCCTTGAAGGCATTCGTCGTGTCGTTGAGACGGATGCCGAACAGCACTCGGATGAAGCCGTTGGCGGCCCGGTTCAGAACCCATTTGAGCCGCGGATAGTCGGTCGTGCCGCCCCCCTTGATGAACCGGCTGCCGAACACACAGTCATAGCCCTCGTTGAGCGCGTGCCAATACCGGACCACGTCGCGGCAGTCGTCGCTGTCGTCGGCCATCATGATCACCATGGCGTCTCCGGTGGCCGCGGCGAGGCCCTTCTGGATCGCCCGCCCAAAGCCGTGCGGCCCCGGATTTTTCACCGGCGCGAGCTCGGCAATCCTGCTCGCGGCGGCCCGGAGAATGGCCCACGTGCCGTCACTGCTGCCGTCGTCCACGACGACGATCTCGTGGGGCACGCCCGCGCGCCGGAGTTCGCCGTGGAGCCGTTCGACCGTCTGGCCGACGCAGCCCTCCTCGTCCCGGGCCGGGATCACGACCGACAGGAGCCGCAAGGCGGCCGCTTCAGCGGCCGACGCCCCGCCGTCCGCACTATCCGCCGCAGCGGTCGAGCCAATCCGGGTGACGTGCGGCATGATCAGCGATCTCGCTCAGGATATCCTCGACGCCCCGCTCAGGGTGCCATCCGAAACGGGCCGAGGCAAGCGTGTGGTCGAGAACGGCCCACGGCAGGTCGTACGGGCGATCGGCCTCCGCCGATGCCACCGGCCGCGGCCCGAACCGCGCGGTGCACCAGCCGGACAGCTGGGCGAGGCTCATCGCCGACGGCCGGCCGCCCGACACGTTGCACACGGCCGGCGGTCCGAAGCCGGCCGCGATCTGCCGGTCGACAAGGTCCGCCAGGTCATCCGGATGGAGGCAGTCCCGAACCTGCCGACCGAGCCCGCCGAAGCCGATGTAGGACAACGGCCGCCGGGCGGCCCACGAGTGGATCCACCACGAGAAGATTCCCTGCGTCGCATGGCCGAACTGCCCGGCCCCGGCCATCACGCCGCAGCGGTTGACGAACAGCGGCGTGCCGAATCGGTGGGCATACTCCAGCGCCATGATCTCGCCGGCGATCTTGGTCGCGCCGTAGAGCGACACCGGCGGAGCGGTCGAGAACCGCTCGGAAATGCCCGCCTCGCCCAGCCCCTCAGGCAACGGCCGCGCGGGGTCGATTGCGAACGCGTCGCCGTGCACCGCCGCCACCACCCGGAGCGGCGCAGACAGCAGGGCCGGAATCGAGTACACGCGGCTGGTGGACAGAAGCACCACGCCCGCCCGCCAGCGGGCGGCGGCCTCGATCAGGTGGCAGGTGCCGACGAGGTTGTGATCGACGAGTTGCGCGGTGGTGCAGCCCGATCCGGCCGCCGTGCCGGCCACGACGCTCGGCTCCGCGGCAGCGTCGAGCACCCACTCGAAGCCGACGCCGGCGGCGGCGGCCTCGATGTCGGTCGGCATGCGCACGTCACCGTGGATCACCCGGACGCCGAGCGCCATGAGCGCCGCCCGGTTCGTCTCGGCCCCCGGCCGGCGCAGGCTGTCGAGCACGGTGATCGCCAACCCCTCGCGCATGGCGAGCAGCCGGCGGCAGACCGCAGCACCGACGAACCCGCAGCCGCCCGCAATGAGGATTCTGGTCATGTCGGCCCCGAGGCCCCGGACGGGCATCCAGCCGCACGTCGCCCCCAGGCATCCACGAGCATGTCGAACGTCTCGGCGAGCGTGATCTCGGGCCGCCAGCCGGGGTAATCGGACTCGATCTTCCGGAGATCCGAGTAGTAGCAGATGTGGTCGCCGGCGCGGGCCTGCGGGTCGTAGGTCCAGGTCATCGGCCGGCCGCTCCGCTCGGCCACCAGCGCGAACGCCTCGAGGATCGAGCAACTGTTGGCCCGGCCACCGCCGATGTTGTAGACGGCCGCCTTTCGCGGCGCCTCGATGAACCGGGCGATGAACCGGCCCACGTCGGCGGCATGGATGTTGTCCCGCACCTGCTTGCCCTTGTAGCCGAACACCGTGTACGGCCGGCCCTCGAGGTTGCGTTTCACGAGGTAGCTCAGGAAGCCATGCAGTTCGACCCCCGAATGCGCCTGGCCCGTCAGGCAGCCGCCGCGCAGACAGCAGGTGGGCATGCCGAAATACCGACCGTATTCCTGCACCATGACGTCGGCCGCCACCTTCGAGGCCCCGAACAGCGAATGCTTGCTGGCATCGATCCGATACGTCTCGGGTATGCCCGAGGCGTAATCGGCGTCGGCATAGTCCCAGCGGCTGTCGAGTTCCACGAGCGGAATCTCGTTCGGGGCGTCTCCGTAGACCTTGTTCGTGCTCATGTGCACGAACGGGCTCTCCGGGCAGGCACGCCGCGCGGCCTCGAGCAGATTGAGCGTCCCGACGGCGTTCGTGTCGAAGTCGTCGAAGGGAATCGTCGCTGCCAGGTCGTGGGACGGCTGGGCGGCCGCGTGCACGATCGCCGCGGGCCGCAGTTCCGCCACCAGTCCGAGCACGGTGTCACGCCCGCGGATGTCGATCTCGTGGTGCCGGAAGCGGGGCAGAGACGCCTCCAGCCGCTCCCGGTTCCAGCGGGTGTCGCCATCCGCCCCGAAAAAAGCGGCCCGCTGATTGTTGTCGATGCCGTGCACGGTCCAGCCGAGGCCGTGGAAGTGGGTGACCACCTCGCTGCCGATGAGGCCCGAAGAGCCGGTGACGAGCAGCAGTTTCGACGCCATCGGCTTCCCCGTATCGACGACAGGACGGCCCCGCGGTCCATTACGATTCCCGAAGACCTCGAGTATAACGTCACACAAACCTCCGTGGACGCCCCCACGTCACGCTGGGTGCGGCGGCGGCGAGCGTTCCCGTTCGGAGGCGACGCGATATACTCCCCGGTCTCCCGGGCCACGCCGGCCCGAGGGTCCACACCGCCGCCGGAACCGCCCGATGTCGCATCCGCTTCGTGCTCTGCTCGTCGCCGCGTCGCTCGCCTTCCCAGGCACGTTCCTTCAGGCCGATGAACCGCCGGCGGGATTCACCGCGCTGTTCAACGGCCGCGACCTCGCCGGCTGGCGCGGACGGCCGCAGCTCGACCCGCAGAAGGAGGCCGAAACACCCGCCGAGGAACGCGGCCGGCTCCAGGCGGAGTGGAACCGCGACCTGGCGGAGCATTGGACCGTCAAGGACGGCGTCATCATCAACGACGGCAAGGGGGTCTACCTGACGACCGGCCGCGACTACGCCGACTTCGAGCTGCTCCTCGACTGGCGGCTGCCCGAGCCATGCGTGGACAGTGGCGTCTACCTGCGCGGCATTCCCCAGGTGCAGATCTGGGATCCGGCCTGCGACCGCGACTTCAAGCACGGCTGCGAGAAGGGCTCCGGCGGGCTGTGGAACAATCCCGCAGCTTCGCCCGAGCACGCGCCGGCCCGGTTTCCGCTCGTCAAGGCCGACAAGGCCGTCGGCGAATGGAACACGATGCGGATCACGATGCGCGGCGAGCGGGTGAGCGTCGTCCTCAACGGCCAGACGGTCGTGGACGACAAGCCGATGGCGAACCTCTTCCGGCGCGGTGAACCGATGCCGGAGAAGGGCCCGATCCAGATCCAGGTGCACGGGGCCCCGATCCACGTGCGCAACCTGTTCATCCGCGAACTGCCGGCCGCCGCGCCCCGCTGACCCGCCGTCAGTCGGCCGCGGCCCGCGCCGCCGCGATCTCCGCGGCTGTCACGCCCCACAGTCGGAGCGTTCCGTCCCACGAGCCGCTCGCGAGGCCACGGCCATCGGGTGCGAACGCCACGCCCCAGACCTGGTCGGCGTGGCCGCGGAGCACCGGGCAGGCCCGTCCCGTCGTCGTGTGCCAGACCTGCACCGTGCCGTCGGCCGAGCCGGCCGCCAGCCGGGTGCCGTCGGGTGAGAACGCCACCTTCCACACCTGCCGGGCCGGCCCCGAGAGCACGGTGGCCGTGCCGTCGTCCACGCCCCACAGCCGCACGCTGCCGTCGGACGAGGCCGATGCCAGCCGGCTGCCGTCAGGGGAAAACGTCACCCAGTTGACCGGTCCCTCGTGTCCCTCGAGCCGGCCGATCTCCTGGCCGGAGCCCACGCTCCACAGGCGGACGATCCGGTCCTCGCAGCCGCTGGCGAGCGTGCGCCCGTCGCGCGAAAAGGCGACGCCGTAGACCCGGCGCGGGTGCGCGAGCGCCGGCCCGACCGCGTCCCCCGTGGCCACGTCCCAGAGCCGCGCGGTGCGATCCTCGGAGACCGTGGCGAGGAGGCTGCCATCGGGGGAAAACGCCACGCAGAACGCCCGCCGGTCATGGGTCCCGACCGTGCGCAAGCCCGCATTGCCGGCGACGGCATGGAGTCGGACGCCCCCGTCGTCGCAGGCGGCGGCGATCGACCGGCCGTCGGGGGAGAACGCCACCCCGTTCACCCGGCCGCCCCCGACGGGCAGCCGCGTCGGGCCGCGGGCCGTTCGCGCGTCCCAGATCCCGACGCTGCCGTCGGCGAGTCCCGCCGCGAGCGTGCCACCGTCGGCCGAGTAGGCGACCGAGAGCACCCGGCCGCCCGCCGCGAGCCGCGGTCCGCCGCTGACGTCGCCATCCCACAGGGAAAGGTCCCAGATCCGCGCGCTGCCGTCGGCGGCGCCGGTGGCGACGCGGTCACCGCCCGGCCCCGTCGCGACCGCCCACAGCGCCGCGCCATGCCCCCGCAGCCGGGCCACTTCCGCACCGTCGATCGCGTCCCAGACCCGGGCGACCGCATCGCCGGCGGCGGTGACGACCCGCCGGCCCGACGCGACGAAGGCGATCCG
>JBIKKQ010000158.1:0-7735 GCA_044360305.1 Pirellulales bacterium | reverse complement strand
GCGCCGGTCACGTAGACCGGCACGATGTTCGGGTGCTCGAGCTGGCTGGTGACCGTGGCCTCGAAGTCGAAGGCCTCGCGGCACGACGCCTGCTCGAGCGCCCAGTCGTTGAGGAACTTCACCGCCAAGCTGCGGCCCGTGGCCCGGTCGCTGGCCGTGTAGACGTCGCCGATGCCGCCGCGGCCGAGCCGGCGGTTGACGGCGATCGTGGTGGTGGCCACGACCGTCGGCGGCACGTCGATGTCGCCGGCCGGCGCGGACGAGGCGGATGGTTCGGTGCGTTCGTCGGCCATGCGTGGCTCCGGTCCCTGACGGGCCTTCAGTCTACCGGCCCGTGGCGTCGCGGCGGCGGAGGGCCAGGCCGGTGGCCACGACGCCGACGACGAACATCCCCACGAGAACCTTCAGCGGCAGGCCGGGAGGGGCCCGCCAGCCATCGCGGGCGAAGAACCGTTCGGCCATGTCCACCTCCCCCGAGGCCAGCGGGGCGGCGGCCGGCACGACCGTCTTCTGCCCGAGGCCGCCGAGTTGTTCGAGCGTCTCGTTCATCTTCGTGCGTTCGGCTTCCATGCCGCGCTGAATCTCGCCGAGTTTGTCCTCGACGGTCTTGTTGGCTTCCTTGATCCGAGACTCGATCGTGGCGTTCATCGCGGCGCTCTGCCGCTCGAACTCCGCCTGTGACTGCCGCAGCTTTTCCTCCATCTGCGTCCGCATCTCGGCGGCCTTGCGCTCGGCCTCGGCCTGCATCTGCCGCTGCATGTCAGCCGCCTTGCGTTCGGCGTCGGCCTTGGCCTGCCGCATCTCGCGTTCGGCCTTCGCGGCGGCGTCCTCGAGGGCGTCGGCGATCTTCTGCCGTCCCGGAAGGATGAACCGCCGCCGGCCACCCGCGGTGAGCACGATCGGCACGCGGGAGCGGGAGGAGCCGGATGCCGCCGCGGCCGGGGGAGCGGAACCAGCGGGCTCCGATGGCGCGGGTGTCGCCGGCCGCGGCGGCACTGGGACGTTCGGCAGTTTGAGCCGCGGCCGAACGACCGCCTCGGGCACCACCATGCCCTCGAATGCCCAACGCGACGGCATCGCCGCGGCGAGCGGCTGGGTGATCTTCGGCAGATCGGACAGCGGCACGAGCACGCCGCCGAGCACGATCATCGGCATGAGGAGCACCGGCAGGATCGCCGTCGCCGACTCGGTCGTGCGCAGCGTGGCCGACACGACGAGCCCGACCGCGCCGCCGGCGAGGCCCGCCGCGTAGAGCACCAGCGCCAGGTGCCACCACGGGCTCTGCACGCCGCAGGCCCAGGCCACGATGCCGAGCAGGAGCGCCGTCTGCACCGCCGCGATGCCGAGCAGGATCGCGGTCTTCGAGCCCAGGTACGCGAGGATCGACAGGCCGACCATCCGCTCGCGTCGATAGATCGGCCACTCGGCCACGATCTCCCGGGCGGTGGCCGAACAGCCGAACCAGATGGCGGCCAGGGCCGTGACGAACATCATCGTCGCCATGCTCACGCCGGCGTGCGGCCACGACTCGCCGGTCGGGGCGGACCGCAGCACCTTGGAAAACACCGCCGCGATCAGCAGGCCGACCAGCGGCGCCTGGAGGAACAGCACGGCGGTGTTCCAGCGATCGGCAGCCTTGACGGCCAGCCCGCGTTTCACGAGCGTGAAGAACTGGGAGAGCCGCTCCACCGGCCGGGGCGCCGGCCGCGGGGCGGCGCCGGCCCGGGCCGCGTGGGTGCCCGCCCGGCCGTCCACCCAGATCGACTTGGCCACCGATTGCTCCCACTGCCGCACCCAGTCGGCCACGGGCCGCGTGGCGAGGCCGCGGAGCAGGCCGTCGGCCGTCGTGGGATGCGGGGTGCCGGGCGGCTGCGGCTCGAAGAAGTTCACGGCGTCGGGCCAGGCCCGGCCGAACCAGGCCAGCCGGCCGATCTGCCGCGTGGAGGTGTCGCGGGCGATCACGGCCACGGCGTCGAACTTCTCGTAGGCCTGCAGGCTCGGCTGGTGGATCGTGACCAGGATCGTCTTGCCGGCGTCGGCCAGCGATCGGAGCAGGTCGATGACCGACATGGTGTCGGTGCTCGACAGGCCGGAGGTGGGCTCGTCGAGGACGAGGATCGGCGGGTCGGTGAGCAGCTCCATCGCCAGATTGACCCGCTTCCGCTGGCCGCCGCTGACGCCGCGCTTCCGCTGGTCGCCCACGCGGGTGTGCTCGGTGCCCTCGAGGCCCAGTTGGGAGAGCACGCGGCGGATGCGGCTTTCGATCTCCTCGTCGGCCATGTCGCGGGGAAGCCGCAGCCGGGCGGCGTACCACAGCGCCTGCCAGACGGTGAGATCGGCGTGGAGGATGTCGTCCTGCGGCACGTAGCCGATTCGGCCGCGGAACAGGTCGAAATGTTCGTGGAGGTCGAGGCCGCCGATCACGATCCGGCCGGCGGCGGGGGCGACCTGGCCGTTGAGCACGGAGAGCAGCGTGCTCTTGCCGGCGCCACTGGGGCCCATGATGGCCACCATCTCGCCCGGCTGGATGACGAGCGACACGCCCTCGAGCAGCCGCCGGCCCGAAGCCTCGACGGCCACCTGCACCGCCTCGACGGCGTCGGCCGAGGTGTCGATCGGCTGGAGCGCCCGAGCGTCGGCCGAGAGCCGGTACCGCCGGTCGCCCACCTGCACGAGCGTGCCAGGACCGATCTCGACGGGCCGATCGATCCGCCGGCCGTCCACGAACGTGCCCGCCGTGCTGCCGAGGTCGCGGACGACCACGCGGCCGCGGTCCACGGCCACCGATGCATGGAGGGCCGAGACGAGCGGCTGGTCGAGGGCCACGCTGGCGCCTGCGCGGCGGCCGAAGGTGACCAGCGCCGCGTCGTCGAGGTGGATCACGCCTTGGTCGGCGGACCGGGGCTGCGTCCGCTCGAGGAAGTCGCGCAGCGTCGTGGCGGGGAGGGCGGCGTCACCGAACACGAGCGGATCGTCGAGCGTGATCCGCTCCCGCTCGACCCGCCGCGGCGGCGTGCCCACGAAGGTGCCGTTGCGGCTGCCGAGGTCCTCGATCCAGATGCCGTCCGGGCCGACGATCACCCGCGCGTGCCGGGCCGAGACGCTCGGCTGCCGGAGCACGAGGTCGTTGCCGGCGTCCCGGCCGATGAGCACGATCCGGGTCTGGTCGGGGGCGCCGGCCGGCTTGCGGGAGGTCTTCGCCATCGTCATCCTGTCATCGGCCATCGAGGGGACGTTTTGCCGCCCCAGCCGTAGGCTACGTCCCGGCCGCACAATCGGCAAAAATCGGGTCGGCACCGGGGCGGGGCAGGCCTGATGACGCAGGAACCAGTGCATGACTGACAGGAACGCGGAGGCAGAATTCGCGTCGCTCGAGCGGCAGCACGAAATCCCGCCCGACACATACTGCGGCCTGACGCCGGCAGACATGAGCCGGGCGATCGTGGCCTACCATTCGGGTCCGCGGAGACCCGCAGAACCCGTCGGATACAGCCCCATAGGCTCGCCGGAAACCCGTCTTGGCTGGCTGCGCGATGAATTTGGACCCGCTGCCGACATCGCGCGGATCCGGGTGCAGGAGCAGTTTTTCTCCAGCCGGGTCAGCCGGACCCTGAAGGTCGACTGGATGCTCGACAACCGCGAGTTCGACCATGCGGTGGCCAACGGTCTGCGGGAGCATTTTCCAGAACTCACCGAGGAAGCCCGGCAGGTCATCGCGGGGAACTACAGCTACAGCCACGCCCGGTAAACCGGCGGGCGAAAACGGATTTGCATCGGTGGCCCGGTAGCCCGAAAGCAGGTGGCTTCGAGAAAGTGCCCTTGCCACCACCCGTGTTAGGTATCACTCCTCTCGACGTTGGTATGCGGGGGTCACAAGCCACCAAGGAGATGCGAAATGCCTGTCGAAAGGCACCGTGCCGCAGTGCTGGTGTTTGCGACCAACAAGGCAGCGGTCGAAGACTTTGACAGTGGCGAGAGCAATTTGGTCGATGCCTTGGAGCGAATCTCGATTGCACTTGCGATGCTGGCTCGCGATGAGGAACCGCGGCGAGAAGCGGCTTGATGGCGAGGGGCCGAGGATGCGTGCCAGCAGGCCGACCGTCCCGGGGCCGCGAGCAGGCCAGTCGCTACCAACTATCGCGAATGGCTCTATAGCGAGCCGCCGCCCGTCACAGACCACTTCGACCCGGTAGATGCCGCGGTCGGTTGCGGCTCGCTCGGCATGCTCTATCGAGTCGAACCGGCCGGGCTGCTCAACCCATTGGCGAGTTGCGGTATACCAAGCCGTCAACCTCCCGGCATCGAGCGCCGCCGGAAACGAAAAAACCCCCGCGAAGCCCGGCAGAGCCGGGACTTCGCGAGGGTCTTCTGTTGAGAGGCTCCGGTCGGAGTCGAACCGACGATGGCGGATTTGCAATCCGGAGGCGGAGGCGGTTTCGCCCGGAAATGGCAGCGATTCCGCGGAAGTGACCACTACAGCGACCACTACGGCATCCGCTGACCGCGACCTCGCGGCGGTGGTCGAGGCATGGTCGAGCCTGCCCGCCGCGGTCCGGGCAGGCATCCTCGCGATGGTCGAGGCGAGCAAGCGGTAGGCGGTGCATCCGCCTACCTGCGAAACTTTCCAAGCCCGCCACAAACCGCGTGCAGAGCAGCGTGCCCAAGCGTCCGCAAAAGTCGCATAGGGGGTAGGGGCGGCGGCGTGGAACTTTTGGCGATTCAGCGTAAACCGCGTGCGGGGCAGCGTGCGTGCATGCGGTCGAAATAGCGAGGGTTTTTCTCACAATCCTCAGCCCCAGGGTGGGGGTCGGCAGATGCTCGCTTCCCTCTGCTGACCCCGGGCTCCCCTGCCCCGAGTATCCGGAGGTTTCGCATAGGGGGGTGGGGTCCGCGAGCAATCTGCTCGATGCCCCATGACCCCGCGTCCCCTCTCCGCGAGCGCCTGTCGGGTTTTTGAAAATCCGTGGCGGCGCCGCCGCGGTTCCTTCCGCCGGGCTCACAGCCGCCGCAGCCGCTGCGAACCGCCCCCGCCTACCGACTCTCTCCCGCCGCCTGACTGCTGACCGCGGCCGGCTCGGGGTAGACTCGCTCCCTCGGGGCGGGTGCCGATTGCAAGCGGCGCCCCTCGCGGCTCCGGTGCAGAGGTGGCTTCTGCCTTTCGCTGCCCTGCACCTGAGCCGACCCGGCTCGATGAAAGGCAGGCACACATGGGCGAGGCAATCGCTCGGTTCCGGGATATGGCACTCGCCATCCGCAGGGTTTGCGATGAGCGGCACTCGCAGCCGCGAGGGCGGGCAGTAAAGCCCGCCGCTGCAAAGAAGTTTGCCAAGCAGTGCCGCGAACACTTCTTGCAACACGAAAAAGCGGGCATGAACTATCCCGCGAGATACGTTCACGGGCTGTGCAAACTGCGGGATGAAGCCGAGCGGCACCCGGACCCGCCACCCCCGGGCGAATTTGACCTGCCGCTGTACATCGAGTGGCTTCCAGAGCCCTTCGCGAACAAGGAACCCGGCTACTCCACGGTACGTAACGCGATTCGCGAGGCAGTGAAGGAGGCTGTGCGGTGGGGCTCGCTGTTTACTGTGGCAGAGTCTCGCATCAAAGCCTTGGATGCCGCCGCCGATATGCTGGCACAGTACGCGGGCTCCGAGCGGTACGTAAACCCGCCCGAGGAAGATGTGGAGGTGCATCCTTACTCTGGGGCTACCACCTATCTGAAGCCGAGCCAAGGCGAAGCCGATGCCGATTACATCGCTCGCCACCGGGAGTTTGCGGAAGCCCTCGATTCCTTGGCTCCTTTCATCGAGGAGCCCCCTACCGCGGCGGCGACCGCCGAGAAGCAGACCTCGACCGCCAAGCAGAAAAAGCGGCGCGACCGGAAAGGAGTCGGCGGCAGACCCGAGCGGTATTCATTGAAGTTCATCCGCGAGGTGGTCAACGCTCGCGAGCGTGACCAAAAGCAAGCCGCCAAGGGGGCGGGGCGACTCTATCCGTTCCCGAGATGGCTCAGCGACTACTGCACCGGCAAGGGCATCGACATTCGCGAGAAGTTCCCGCCGAAGACTCCCGGCGAGGTGTGGAGCGACACTGCGAACCGCTTTTGGAAGGCAGCGAAGAAGCGGCTGCGAGAAGCGGAAACCAACCGCCACTAACTCCGCCACTAACTGAGCCCGGGCTCGCGATGCGACCGGCTCGGCATCGCTTGGCATCTCGCGTCACAGCAGGAACAAACTCCGAGTTTGTGCCCTGTTTTCTGCGGCAAAGCATCTTCTCTCGCTGCTGCATCTCGCCATGATGCCCCCATGCGACCTGCACTTCGCGGGTTGCGACCAAGGCAGGAGAAGGCAGATGAGAGCGACCCTCGACCCTGAGCATCTTCGCGAACTGCTGTCCGCCGCAGAGGCGGCGCAGATGGCAGGAGTCGCGAAGCGGAGTTGGTGGCGGTACGTGAGCAGCGGCAAGGCACCTGCTCCGGTCCGCCTTGGCGGTGCTGTGCGGTGGCGGCGGAGCGAGTTGGCGGAATGGATTCAATCGGGCTGCCCGCGGGTGAGAAAGCAGGTGGAGCGATGAACTACGTGAACCTGACCCCCGAGCAGCGACAAGCGGTCTGCGAAGACCTGCTCAGCATTGAGGAGGCCGGGCTGCTTTCGCGGCTCGCTGTGGTGCGGCAGCAGATGCTTCGCGAGCATCGAGAAGTATCTCCTTGGGGGCAGGTGGCAATCGACCACCTGACCAAGCAGGCATCGAGCCTCATCGGCGGCAGCCGGGGCTATTGGCGGGAGGCGGCGGCGGCTGCCTTGGGAATTCGTTCCCGAGAGGATGTGTGCATCGAGGCGGTCTACCGAGTGGCGGAGGATTTGGAGCGGTGGAAGGAGCCGCAGCGAGATGAGCCGCGGCAGGCTGCTCCGCGGCATCGAGTGACCCTTGGCAGCAGGAAGCGAGGTGGCCGATGAGCAAGAAGCCGAAGACCGACCGGGGCCCGGAGCCCGACCTGCTCCACCTGCACGCCGACCCGGCAGGCAGGGGCACAGCCGCCACAGTGACGGTCCGCCGCGGCGGACCGGATGGCGAGGTGGTGACCTGCGAGCGACTCGACCTCGCCCGGGGCAAGGAGCGGCAGAAGTTCATCGAAACCCTCCGCGACCGGCTCGGGGAGGATGCTTACCTCCTGCTCGATGCCGAAGTGGTCGAGCGAGACTTGGCATCGCTGGCAGCCGGGCTCGCTGCTCCGCCCAAGGCGGCGCCGCCTGCCGAGGTGGTCGAGTTGGGGGATGGTCGAGTGGTGCGGCCTGAGCGGTTCATCTTGCCGCAGTTGTCCGGGCTGACCGTGCCGCGGCGGATTGTCCGGGGCGGTGAGCCGGTTTCGGAATGGATGCTCTACCTGCGATGGCAGGATGGCAGCCGAGAGGCGATGCCGCTGCCCGAGGTGCTGTCTGTCGATGGCGAGCGGGTCTTCTTCTCGACCCGCCCGCCCGAACCGCCCCCGAGCATGCTGCCCGGATGGTCGGCGGCGAGCCGCAGCGAGTGGCTCGCGGGCTCCAGCCCCATGCCGCCGGATGAAGTGTGTCGGCTGCTGCTTCAATCCTTCGGCAAGTATCTCGACCTGCCGCCCGAGTCTGCCGCGGGCACGGTCGCGATGCTGACCACATGGGTGATGCTCACCTACATCTTCCCGGTCTTCGACGCGGTGCCGTACCTCGCGGTCGGCGGACCCGCGGGCAGCGGGAAGTCT
>JBIKKQ010000157.1:0-7871 GCA_044360305.1 Pirellulales bacterium | reverse complement strand
TGAGCCGGTTGAGGATCCGGTGCGAAAGGGCGATCGGCAGCGGCATCATCTCGGGGGTCTCATTGCAGGCGTAGCCGAACATCAGCCCCTGGTCGCCGGCGCCGATGTCCTTGCCCTTGGCGTCGTCTTCGTTGACGCCCATGGCGATGTCGCCGCTCTGCTTGCCGACGGCGACGAGCACCGAGCAAGTGTCGGCCGCGATGCCCATTTCGTCGTCGGTGTAGCCGGCCTGGCGGATCACGTCACGGACGACCTGCTGGTAGTCGATCGTGCCGCGCGAGGTGATCTCGCCGGCGATCACGGCCATGCCCGTCGTCACCATCGTCTCGCAGGCCACGCGACTCGTCGGATCCTGGGCGAGGTAGGCGTCGAGGACGCCGTCGGAGATTTGATCGGCCAACTTGTCCGGGTGACCCATGCTGACCGACTCGCTCGTGAACAGATACTTGCCTTGTGCCACGGATGACGCCTCGTGCGTGATGGAAATGACGGTCTGGACGACGCCGGGCGAACGTCCGCCGGCGGAGCCAGGATTATCGGGCCGTTGGCCGCCGGCGGCAACCGGCCCGTGCCGAAAGCGGGGGTTTCACCGGCTCGGCGGCAGCCGTTCGAGCAGGAGCCGGGCCGTCAGGGGGGTGGCACCGCGCCGGGCGACGACGGCGGCCGAAGCGCGGCGGCCCCGCTCGGCGGCCCATGGCGGGTCATGCAGACACCGCTCGACGAAGGCCGTCAGCGCGGCGCCGTCGGCCACCACCTCCGCGGCGTCGGCGGCGCGGAGGGCGGCCACCTCGTCGGGGAAGTTCCTGGTGTGGGGGCCGAAGGCGACCGCCGCGCCGTAGGCCGCCGGCTCGACCATGTTCTGACCGCCGCGCCGGCCGTCGAGGCTGCCGCCGACGAAGGCGATCGTCGCCGTGCCCCACCAGCGCGACAGCTCGCCGGTCGTGTCCACGAGCAGGACGCGGGCCCGCGGGTCGGGGCCGTCGGCGTCGAGTCGCGTCCGGGCCTGCCAGCGCAGGCCGAGCCCATCGAGCAGCCTGCCGATCTCCGGCGCCCGTTCGACGTGCCGCGGCACGATGACCAGCCGCACCGCGGGGTGCCGGTCGCGGGCCGCGAGGTACGCCTCGGCCGCGAGCCGTTCCTCCGGATCCTGCGTGCTCCCGGCGAGGAACACGATGTCGTCGATGGCGAAGCCGGCGAGCCGGCGCAACCGGTCGATCTCCGGGGCGGCGCGGTCGCCGCCGACGCCGTCGAACTTCATCGAGCCGGCAACGATGACTCGGCCCGCGCCGGCCGCGGTGAACCGGGCCCCGTCGGCCTCCGACCGGGCGACGACGACCGCCACCTGGCGGAGCATCCGCCGGACCAGCGGCCCGATCCGCCGGTATCCGGCGGCACTCCGCGGACTCATTCGGGCGTTGACCACGACCACGGGGATGCCCCGGCGGCTGGCCGCGGCGAGCAGGTTGGGCCAGAGCTCGAGCTCACCGAGGACGAGCAGGTCGGGCCGCAGCCGGTCGAGCGTCCGCCTCACCGACCAGGAGAAGTCGAGCGGGCAGGGGAAGACGCGGTCCGACCCGAACCGCCGCGCCGCCACCTCCAGCCCCGTGGTCGTGGCGCTCGACGCCACGCAGTCCACGGCTCGCCCCGCCGCGCCGGCCTGGGCGGCGACCTCGGCCGCCAGCGTGGCCAGCAGCTGCACCTCGCCGACGCTCACACCGTGCATCCAGATTCGGGCGGCACCGGCCGGGGCGGGGAGGGGCCGGATGTCGCCGGTGAACCTGATCCACGGCGCGGCCACGGGGCGGCCGCCGGCCAGCCGTCTCCAGGCCACCCAGGGGAGCAGGGCCGCGAGCACGACGAGGTAGATGACGTTCAGCAGCAAGGGCATGGTCCGCGGCCGCGGTCAGCCGGCGGGCACGCCCCCGGCCTTGCCGCAGCAGTTCTTGAACTTCCGGCCGCTGCCGCAGGGGCAGGGGTCGTTGCGGCCCACGCGTTGCGCGAAGTTGCGGATCGGCTCGGCCCGCACCGGCTCGGCGGCGGCTTGGTCACCGGCCTCGGCCGGCTCAGGGCGGGTGGCCGAGGCGGCCTCGGCGTGGATCGCCGCGGTCTCCTTCCAGGTGCTCTGCAGGGCGTCCTCCTCGACCTGCTCGATGCGGTAGACGATGTCCACCACGCGCTCGTCGATGCCCTTCCACATCAGGTCGAAGGTTCGCATCCCCTCGCGCTTGTACTCCACCTTCGGATCCACCTGTGCGTAGCCGCGCAGGCCGACGCTCGACCGGAGGTGGTCCATCGCCAGCAGGTGGTCCTTCCAGGCGTTGTCGAGGATCTGCAGGAGCACCGCCCGCTCCATGCGTTTCATCTCGTCCCGCGGGTCGTCACCGCGGGCGTGCCGGGCATGGCTGGCCTCGACGAGCCGCTCCCGCAGCGATTCCAGATCGGGGGCGTCGAGATCCTCTGCCACGAGATTCGGGTCGAAGCGTTCCCGGGCCCAGGCGAGCAGGCCGTCGCGGTCGAGCCGCAGGGAGCCGTCGGGCTGCCGCTGGGTGAAGTGCGCCAGGCCGACGAGGGCCGGGTACTCGATTTCGCGACGGGCGTAGACCTCGCGGGCCTTGCGGCCGACGAGATCCTGGAACGCCTTGGGTTCGTAGCCCGTCCGCGCGAGCGGCGCGAGATCGGCATCGTCGAGCCGGACGCCGAACCGCCATTCGGTCCAGCCGCAGGCGGTCCGCAGGCCGAAGTCGGGGGCGAGGAACCGCGCACCCTCGGCGAGATCGACCCGCCGGATCGCCTCCTGGGCCCGGGTCTGCAGCAGTTCGGCGACGCCCTCGCGACCGACCCGCTTCAGGTCACGGTCGGAGACGCCGAGCTTCCAGCGGGAGTTGGCGAACGAGGCCAGCGCCGACCAGTTCCATTCGCTCTCCTCCTCGCTCGACGGGAGGTTCTCGTCGACGGCCTCGAAGATCTGGGCATCGGCCTGGCGGATCGCCTCGTCGCAGGCCAGCCGCTCAGCCTCCGCCGCCGACATGCCGCGGAAGTCGTTGCCGTCGAGCTCGCAGGCCAGCTGGGCCGCCGCCCAGGTGGCGTAGCTCTGCGGCCCGTAGTCCTTGTCGAGGAAGGCGCCGATGTTCTGCCCCACCTGGCGATCGACCATCTCCAGGATCATCTCCCGGCAGTCGGCGTCGCCGTCGGTGTAGTCGAGGATCCGCTGGCGGAAGCCGTAGACCCGCTTCCGCTGCTCGTCCATCACCTCGTCGTACTCGAGCAGGTTCTTGCGGACCTCGAAGTTCCGCTCCTCGACCTTCTTCTGGGCCGCCTCGACCCGACGGGTGACCATTCGGCTTTCGATCGCCTCGCCGTCCTGCATGCCGAGCCGGGTGAGCACGTTCTTCACCCACTCGCCGGCGAAGATCCGCATCAGGTCGTCCTCGAGCGAGAGGAAGAACCGGCTGGAGCCGGGATCCCCCTGCCGGCCGCAGCGGCCGCGGAGCTGGAGGTCGATCCGCCGGGCCTCGTGCCGCTCGGTGCCGATGATCTGCAGGCCGCCCATGCTGCGGACCAGTTCTCCCTCGGGCCGCATGTTCTCCCGGGCGGCGATCTCGGCGATGAGGGCGTCCCACTCGTCCCGGGGCACGTCGAGCCGGGTCGGGTAGGTGTCCTGGAGCTTCGCCCAGGCGAGCGTCTCGGGGTTGCCGCCGAGGATGATGTCGGTGCCGCGGCCCGCCATGTTGGTGGCGATGGTGACGGCGCCGAGGCGGCCGGCCTGGGCGATGATCTCGGCCTCGCGCTTGTGGTGCTTGGCGTTGAGCACCTGATGCTCGACGCCGCGGCTCTCGAGCAGGGCCGAGAGCCGCTCGCTCTTCTCGATCGACACGGTGCCGACGAGCACGGGCAGGCCGCGGCGCTGCACCTCCCGAACCTTGCCGACGGGGATAAGCTCGCTTTCCCGCTCCCCCTTGGGGCGGAATTCGTAGGCCTCGGCCGTCTCGCCGACGATCGTGCCCTGCCGCCAGGAGCCGTCGGCCAGCGCGAGCGTGTCCCAGCGGTTGATCCGCTCGACCTCGTCGGCGACGGCGATCCACTTCTCCCGTTCGGTGCGGTAGATGACGTCCGGGTGGTTGATCCGCTTCAGGCCGCGATTGGAGGGGATGGCGATGACGTCGAGTTTGTAGATCTTCCAGAACTCGTTGGCCTCGGTCATGGCGGTGCCGGTCATGCCGCCGACCTTGCGGTACAGCTTGAAGAAGTTTTGCAGCGTGACCGTGGCCAGGGTCTGCGACTCCTCCTTGATCCGCACCCCCTCCTTGGCCTCGACCGCCTGGTGCAGGCCGTCCGACCACTGGCGGCCGGGCATGAGCCGGCCGGTGAACTCGTCCACGATCACGACCTCGCCGTTCTGGACGACGTAGTTGACGTCCCGCTTGTAGAGCCAATGGGCCTTGAGGGCGTTGTCGATGAGGTGCGGCCACTCCATGTTGCCGGCGGTGTAGAAGCTCTCCACGTCGGCGAGCTTCTCCGCGACCCGCACCCCCTCCTCGGTGAGCGCGACGGTGTGCTCCTTCTCTTTGACCTCGAAGTGCCGGTCGTTCTCCAGCCGCCGGGCGATCTGGTCGGCCCGGGCATACTTGGCGACGTCGTCGTGGGCCGGGCCGGAGATGATCAGCGGCGTCCGCGCCTCGTCGACGAGGATGTTGTCCACCTCGTCGATGATGGCGAAGTTCAGCGTTCCCTGGCTCTGCTGCTGGTGCTTGGGGAAACGGTCGTCGCCGCGGGCGGCCATGCGCATGTTGTCGCGCAGGTAGTCGAAGCCGAACTCGTTGTTCGTGCCGTAGGTGATGTCGCAGGCGTAGGACCGCTGTCGCTCGCCCGACTCCATCCCCGACTGGATCGCGCCCACCGTCAGCCCGAGGCCGAGGTACAGCGGCCCCATCCACTCCATGTCGCGGCGGGCGAGGTAGTCGTTGACGGTGACGACGTGCACGCCCCTGCCTTCCAGGGCGTTGAGGTAGGCGGGGAGCGTGGCGACGAGCGTCTTGCCCTCGCCGGTGATCATCTCGGCGATCGCGCCGGCATGGAGCACCATGCCGCCGACGAGCTGGACGTCGTAGTGCCGCATGCCGAGGAACCGCCGCCCCGCCTCGCGGCAGGTGGCGAAGGCCTCGACGAGGATGTCATCGAGCGTCTCGCCGGCCGCCAGCCGGCGCCGGAATTCGGCGGTCTGCCCGCGGAGTTCGGCGTCGCTCAGCCCCTGGAACCGGGCTTCGAGGCCGTTGATCGCCTCGATCTTCGGTTCCAGCCGGCGGAGATAGCGGGCATTGGACGAGCCGAACAGGCCCGTCAGCGTCCGTTCCATGCGGCTGCCCACGGCGGCGGCCCCGTTGGAGACGGTTTCCCAGATGCGTTCGAGGGTTTCCATGAATGCGGGTCGGCGTGCGTGGACGGTGGTGCGGGTGGCGGCCGTGGCGTGCTCCACCCGGCCCGCGGCGGGGCCGGGCGCGGTTGCGGGACAGCGTCGCGGCGGCGAGCCGAACCGTCCGCGCAAGACACGAGCCCGAACCGGATTGTCGCGAGGAATCGGTCCGGGGGTCAAGGCGAACGCGGCGGAATCCTCCCGCCGCCAGACGGCCGCGCGAGCGAAATCCCCGCCTCCACCACCGCCACGGACCGAGCCGACGCGGCCCGCGGGGGAACCGATCCGGCGGCAAAAACCAGACCGACCGACCGGGCATCGGCGGGCCCGGCCCGTGGCCTGCGTCCCCGGAGCCTGTGGCCTGCGGGCCGCGTCACGCCGTGGAGGCGACGTCGCAGTCGGCGTATCGGGCGAGGCACGGGAAGCGGGCGATGCCCGCATGCACCGCAGCGATCTCCGCCGGTTGCCACGTCACCGAGTGGCGGGTGGAACGCGGGGCGGAGAAGAGTTTGTCCGCGACCGCGTCGATGTGGCCGGCGTCGGCCGGCACGCCGAGAAAGCGGCACAACCGGTCGATTTCAGGGCCCGGTGCCGCCAGCAGATCCTCGTGATGGCAGGCCAGAAACCGGTCGCTCGCGACCCGCTCCCCGATGGCGACGGCCGCTTCACAGTGCATGAAGTACCAGCGCGTCCGGTTCGCCACCGAGGCGCCGCTGCGGCGGTGCATCGTCGAGATGGTGTCGAATGGATTGCGCATCGCATGGATGATCAGGACGGGCACGCCGAGCCGTTCTTCGAGGGACGGAATCAGGCCGTGATCGCCGTGCAGCAGCAGGGTGGCCGGGTTCCAGATCTTGTCCCCCACGACACGGAGATCCGTCTTCTGCGACGGCGGCAGCCCCACCTGGTACGCATAGCCCTCCGACGGCCTGTCGATCGCGGCGTTCGCCTCGGAGTTGTCGAGGATCTCCGCGAGGATCCGCTCCCGGTCGAATCCGCGCCAGAAGGTCGCCGAGGCGGTCGTCTCGTTGGCGACGACGACGTTGGGATGGCCGTCCAGCACCGCGCCGAGGAGCGTCGAGCCGCTGCGGGCGTTGCCCACGACCAGGACCATGCCGTGCAGGTTCGTCAGCCGTTCCACGGCGTTCGCCCCTGACCCGCCGCCGCTGCCGCCATCAGTTTCCATCATGGCCCCTGGGGGGTCGTGGGTCGGGGGTAATCCTGCCGCGTCGGCGGACGCGCACGGCGGCCCTCCGGGCCTCCGCGTGTCGGCACTGCCGGCTCCCTCGGCATGTGCAGACCATGAAGGATTCCACCGTCAAGCACATCGATGACACCGTGTGTGCGTGCACCGCCACGCGTCGTGAGTGTATCGCGCGTCGGCCGGATTGCGGGGCGTGCGGCGATGGTATTTCCCGGATGCAGCGGCGATAATCCGCCCCATGCACGATGCAGCGAACCATGGAACCGTGCCCGAGACGCCCGGCCAGGCCGCCGGGAGAACCGCCTTCCTGCAAGGCCGGGATCTTGCCGGTCGGCTGCTGTTCCTCGGGACCGGCACGAGCGTCGGCGTGCCAGTCGTCGGCTGCGGCTGCGTCGTCTGCGCCAGCAGCGACCCGCGTGACAAGCGGACGCGGACGAGCGTCGTTGTCGGACTGCCCGCCGGTCACCTGCTGATCGACACGACCCCCGATCTGCGCAGCCAGTTGCTGCGCGAGGGCATCAGTCGCATCGATGCCGTCCTGTTCACCCACGATCACGTCGATCACGTCTACGGCCTCGACGACGTCCGGCCGATCTGCTACGCCACCGGCAGGCCGCTCCCCGTGCTCTGCGAGGAACGCGTCGAGAACCGGATCCGCCGCGCCTTCGACTATGCGTTCGAGGCCGTGCCGGTTCCGGGCGGCGGCGTGCCGAAGCTGACCCTCGAGCGGATCTCGACGGCCCCGTTCACCGTCCTCGGCGCCACGGTGACGCCGCTGCGGCTCCGGCACGGCGTGTTCGACGTGCTCGGGTTCCGGTTCGGAAACGTGGCCTACTGCACCGATACGAACCTGATTCCGGACGAAACCTGGCCGCTCCTGGAAGGACTCGACACGCTCGTCCTCGACTGCCTGCGGCCCTCCCGCCATCCGACCCACCTGTCGCTCTCGGAGGCGCTGGCCGTGGCCGAACGGGTGGGGGCGCGGCGGACGCTGTTCACCCACATGGGGCACGACATCGGCCACGCCGCCATCTCGGCCGTTCTGCCGGCCAGCGTCGAACTCGCCTACGACGGCCTCGAGATCGACATCGACGTGGCGGCCGGCTGACGGGCGGAGCCCGGCCCTCGGTCATGCCGCCGTCGAGTCGCCGCGGAGTGCAGCGAGCAGCTGTGCGGCCGCCCCCGAGTCGATCGCCGCCTCGGCCCGCTGCCGGGCCGCGATCGGATCGTCCGCCCGGCCGGCCGCCCAGAGAACGG
>JBIKKQ010000028.1:0-26346 GCA_044360305.1 Pirellulales bacterium | reverse complement strand
GTGCTCAAGCTTCGCCCTCCTGGCGAAGCGCAGCGGACATGCAGTGAGCGAAGGGCCGGAGGCCCGGAGCGAACGTCCGGCGACGTGGGAGGGGCACCCCCGACCCGCGCGAGCAGCGCGTCACATCGACGCCTGGCCCAGCAGCCGGCGCAGCGACGTGAACGCGATCTCACCGAACTGCCGCGGCGGCACGCTCCAGAACCGCGGGTTCGGCGCCTCGATCGCCACCGCGCCCGCGTAGCCGATCGCCCGCAGCCGCCGCACCAGATCGTCCGCCGGCGACGATCCCTCGCCCGGCAGGATCCGATCCGCGTCCGCCGCCATCTCCCGCGGCACGTCGGCGATGTCCGAAACCTGAACGTGGGCCAGCGTCTCGTTCGTGAGCAGTTCCAGGTCGAGTGGCTTGCTCGGCCCGCAGGTGTAGTGAAACCAGTCGAGGCAGATGCCGAGCGCCGGCGAGGCCACCTCCTCGACCACCGCCACGGCCGACTGCAGGTTGTCGGGAAAACTCGCCCGGGCGTCGAACTCCAGCCCGAGCCGGACGCCCGCATCGGCCGCCAGCCGCGCCGCCTCGACGAGGCTCACCCGCAGCCGGCCCAGATCCTCGGCCGCGAGCGGGCCGAAGACGTCGCCGGCCACCACCAGCACCGGGATGCCGAGGGCCCGGCAGAGCCCCAGCCGTTCGCCGAAGTGCCGCCAGTGCTCGCGGCGGGCGTCGCCCTGGCTCGTCAGCAGGCCCCCCTGGAAACTGGCCGCCACCGGCGCGATCCCGTGCATCGCGAACCGCTCGCGGAGCGCCGCCACATCGTGGTCGCGCAGGAACGCGTCGGCGTGCCCGAGCCAGAGATCGACCGCCCCGACGTGCCCCGCGGCGTAGTCCTCCAGCACCGTCGCCAGCGGCGCCTCGAGCGAGCAGACCGTTCCCAGCGCCGGCCGCATCAGAGCCGGTCCCGGAGCAGGTCCACCACCTCGTCCAGCGGCACGCGGCTCTGGACCAGCGAATCGCGGTCCCGCAGCGTGACGGTGCGGTCGGCGAGCGTCTGGCCGTCGATCGTCAGGCACCACGGCGTGCCGGCCTCGTCCTGGCGGGCGTACCGCCGGCCCACCGACCCCTTCTCGTCGTACTGGCAGGCCATGTGCGGCTTGAGCCGGCGATAGAGATCGATCGCCACCTCCGGCATGCCGTCCTTCTTGACCAGCGGCAGGATCGCCGCCTTCACCGGAGCCAGCCGCGGATGCAGCTTGAGCACGGTCCGGCTGCGCGGCTTGCCGTCCTCGTCGGGCACCTCGTCCTCGTGATAGGCGTCGCAGAGGAAGGCGAGCACGGCCCGGTCGGCCCCCGCCGACGGCTCGATGACGTGCGGCACGTAGCGTTCCCGGGAGATGTCGTCGAAGTAGGAGAGGTCCTTGCCGCTGCCGCGGTGCCGGGGCTTGCCGTCGGGGCCGGTCTCGACGACGAGCCCGCCGTCGCGGCGGACGAGCTTGCCCTCCATGTGGCTGCGCAGGTCGAAGTCGCCGCGATGGGCGATCCCCTCCAGTTCGCCGAACTCACCCTCGGCAAGGAACGGAAATGCGTACTCGATGTCGGCCGTGCCCACGGAATAGTGGGAGAGCTCGTCCGCCGCGTGCTCGCGGAGCTGGAGCCGGCCGGCCGTGAGGCCGAGGTCGAGATACCACTTCCAGCGCCGGTCGCGCCAGTAGCGGTACCAGGCCGCCGAGTCGCCCGGTTTGCAGAAGAACTCGATCTCCATCTGCTCGAACTCGCGGGACCGGAAGGTGAAGTTCCGCGGCGTGATCTCGTTGCGGAAGCTCTTGCCGACCTGGCCGATGCCGAACGGAACGCGCACCCGCGAGGTGTCGACCACGTTCTTGAAGTTCACGAAGATGCCCTGCGCCGTCTCCGGGCGGAGAAACGCCCGGTCGTCGTCGTCCCCGGCCAGGGCCCCGATCCGCGTTTCGAACATCAGGTTGAACTCGCGCGGGTCGGTGAGCGTGCCCGGTGCGGCGGCGTCGGGACCGAGGGCGTCGGCGAGCAGGGCCCGCCCCCCCTTCACCGCCTCGGCGAGCGGTTCCAGGCCGCCCCCCCACTCGATCTCCTCGACCTTGTTCGCCCGAACTCCGAAGAACTTCTGCGCCCGGGTCACGGTGTGCGGCAGGGCATCGTCGCCCGACTGATCGGTGACGACGAACACCCGCTTGCCGCGGTGGGCCGCCCAGCGGCCCTGAAGGTGGTCGTAGCGGTAGCGGCGTTTCGACTCGCGGCAGTCGATCATCCAGTCGTGGAACAGGTCGAAGTGGCCGGAGCACTTCCAGACCTGCGGGTGCATGATGATCGTGCAGTCGAGCCCGGTCATCTCGTAGGGCTCGGGCGCGCCTGCGGGCGTGGCCAGTTCGTCGTGGCCGGCGACCATGTCGTGCCACCACGCCTCCTTGAGGTTCCGCTTCAGGGCCACGCCCAGGGGGCCGTAGTCCCAGAAGCCGTTGAGGCCGCCGTAGATCTCGCTCGACTGAAAGATGAAGCCGCGTCGCTTCGCCAGCGACACGATCCGGTCCATCCGTGACTGGTCGTTCTGGTTGTTCATCGTGCCCTGTCCGTGGAAAACTCGCCCTGCCCGCGCCGTCGCGGGCAGCGGCCGCGGCAGTACCTTACCCGGATTCGTTCCCTGGCATCAATTCAACCAGCCAGCCGGTCGCAGGGTCGAGCCGGGGCACGATGGCGACCGAGTCGATCGCGGCACAGACGGCGATGTCGGCCTCCATGCCCAGGGCGACGAGGTTCGCCCCGCCCGGCGCACGACAAAACGCCGCCACGAGCGCGGCGGTCGGATCCGCGGCCGCCGCAACCTGCCGAAAGGCGGCCAGGGCGGACCGGGCCGCGGCGTCGAGTTCGTGGTCCGGTCCAGTCGTCGCGGCCGCGGCGAGGATCGCGCCGGCCCCGAGCAGGTCCTCGCCGGTCTCCACGCCGTCCGTGCCGGCGCAGACGAGATGCACCTCGGTCAGGCCGGCGGCGGCCGCCAGCCGGCGGACGGCGCCGGCCACCGCCCCGGCGTTCACGACCGCCCCCACGAGCACCTCGCGGGCCTCGCGGCAGGCAGCCAGGGCCGCCGTGCCGTTGGTCGTCGTGATCACGAGCTGCCGGCCGGCGATCCGGTCGCGCGTGTACTCCAGCGGGGAGTTGCCCAGCTGAAAACCCTCGATCCGCACGCCTCCGCGCTCGCCGCCGAGCAGCACGCCGTCTCCGAGGGCGGCTGCGGTGCGTCGGGCCTCGTCCACACCGGTCACCGGCCGGACCCGCCTCGCCCCGTGGGCCAGTGCCGTCGCGATCGTCGTGGAGGCACGGAGGACGTCGATCACGACGGCGATCCCTCCCGCGACCGCCCCGGGCGGCATACCATGAAAGGTGTCGTGACAGTTCCAGTGCAGGTGCATGGGCAGGTTCAGGGGCCAGGAGCAACCGCGTGATCGCCGAATCGACCGCCACCATAGGCCAGCCAACCCCGGCGCACAACGTCGTGGACAAGAGCGGCACGAAGGTCCGGGGGATGTTCGCCGAGATCGCGCCGCGGTACGACCTCGTCAACCGCATGCTCTCCGGCGGCATCGACGTCTGGTGGCGGCACGTCACCGTTCGCCGTGCCCCGCCGCCGACGTCGGGGGCGATCCTCGACGTCTGCACCGGCACCGGCGACCTGGCCCTGGCCTACGCCGCCGCCGCCGGCCCGGGGGTCCGCGTCGTGGCCAGCGACTTCTGCCGGCCGATGCTCGACCGCGGCGTCGAAAAGGCGCGGCGGACCGGCGCCACCGTCGAGTGGGTCGAGGCCGACGCCCAGGCACTCCCCTTCCCCGAAGCCGCCTTCGATCTCGTGACCGTGGCCTTCGGCCTGCGGAACATCGCCGACACGGCACGCGGGCTGGCGGAGATGGCCCGCGTGCTCGCCCCGGGCGGCCGACTGGCGATCCTCGAGTTCTCGCTGCCGCGAAATTCGCTGATCCGCGCCGGCTACCTGTGGTATTTCCGGCGCGTGCTCCCCTTCCTCGGCAACCTCGTCGCCCGCAACCGCTCCGACGCCTACACCTACCTCAACCGCAGCGTGGAGGAGTTTCCCAGTGGCGAGCGACTGGCGACTCTGGTCCGCGCGGCGGGCTTCGCGGGAGTGACCATGGTCCCGCTCACCTTCGGCATCGCGACGCTCACCGTGGCGACCCGGTCCGGCGCGAACGGAGGCTGACATGGCCGACCTGCCGATCGTGGTGGCGATAACCGGCGCCTCCGGGGCGGCCTACGGGGTCCGGCTCGTCGAGGTCCTGCTCGCCGCGGGCCGCGAGATCCATCTCACCATCAGCCCGTCGGGACAGGCCGTGTTCGGCGAGGAGATCGGCCGGCGAATCGACCTCGACCGCTTCGACCTCGCCACGCTGCTCGGCGGGCCGGCGCCGGCGGCCGGCCGCTGCACCTACCACCACTACAGGGACCTGATGGCGCCGATCGCCAGCGGCTCGTTCCTCACGGCGGCGATGGCGATCTGCCCGTGCAGCGGGAGCACGCTGGCCGCCGTGGCCCACTCGATGGGGGAAAACCTCGTCCACCGGGCCGCCGAGGTCCACCTCAAGGAGCGCCGCAAGCTCGTCGTCGTGCCCCGGGAGACGCCGCTGTCGCTGCCGCAACTGAAAAACATGCAGGCCATCCACGAGGCGGGCGCCGTCGTGCTGCCGGCCGCGCCGGGCTTCTACCACGGGGCGCAGACCGTGGCCGATCTCGTCGACTTCGTCGTCGCCCGGATCTGCGACCAGCTGGGCGTGGCTAACGCGCTCATGCGTCGCTGGGGAGGAGAGGCCTGATGGCGACGGCGGTGACGGACGACCGGTCCACGACGATCCGCCCCAGTGGGGCTTCCCGTCTGCGGACCTACCTGGAACTCGTGCGGTTCAGCCACACGGTGTTCGCGCTGCCGTTCGCGGTGACGGCCGCCCTGCTCGCGGCCCGGCGCGGGATCGACCCGGGGCTCACGGCAGGACCGTTCGGCTGGCTGCGACCGGCGGCCGGGATCCTCCTCTGCATGGTCGCCGCCCGGACGGCGGCGATGGCATTCAACCGGCTCGTCGATCGGACGATCGACTCCGCCAACCCGCGGACGGCGACCCGGCACCTGCCGCGCGGCGCCGTCGGCGTGGCGGAGGTGCTCGGCCTCGTGGTGGCGTCGGCGGCCGTGTTCGTCGCCGGCACGCTCCTGTTTCTGCCCAACTGGCTGCCGCTGGTGCTCGCGTTGCCCGTCCTCGCCTGGCTCCTCGGCTACAGCTATGCGAAGCGGTTCACGCCGCTGGCCCATCTCTGGCTGGGCGCCGCCCTCGGCTTCGCCCCGATCGCCGCCTGGATCGCCCTCCGCGGCCGGACGCTGCTGGAGACACCGGCCGACGTTCTGCCGGCCGCGATCCTCGGCCTCGCCGTGACGCTGTGGGTCGCGGGCTTTGATGTGATCTACGCCTGCCAGGACGCCGCCTTCGACGCCGCCCACGGCCTGCGAAGCATTCCGGCCCGGCTCGGCGTGCCCCGGGCGCTCGGCCTCGCCAAGTGGCTGCACGCCGCCACGCTTCTCGTCCTCGCCGCATTGCCCGGCCTGGTGCCGGAACTGGGCGCGATCTACTGGGTTGCCTGGGCCGCCATCGCCGGGCTGCTCGTCTGGGAGCACGCCCTGGTGAAGCCCGATGACCTGTCCCGCGTGAACCAGGCGTTCTTCACCGCGAACGCCGCCATCGGCCTCGTGCTCCTGGCGGCGATCGGCGCCGACCTCGTGCTCTGAGCGACCGTCCGGGCGAGACGGCAGGGGCAGCCCCGAACGCGGGAAATTCCGGGCCCGGCCGTTCGGCTGTTGTCCGAATCGAGCCGCTGCGGTTCTCTTGGTGGTTCGATTTCGCCCCCCTGCCGGAGCCGCCTCCATGATCCGTGCCGTCAGCCCGCCGCTCGATTCGATTCGCGAAAAGGTCGAGGCCGGTGTGCGGCTGGATGCCGCCGAGTGCGAGATGCTCTGGGACGAGCGGATCGACCTCCACGAACTCGGCGAACTGGCCAACATCGTCCGCGAGCGGAAGAACGGCAACCGCGGCTACTACAACATCAATACGCATCTCAACCCGACGAACGTCTGCGTCTACCGCTGCACGTTCTGCGCCTTCCGGGCCGACCTGCGCGACCCGCGCGGCTACGTGATGAGCGACGAGCAGATCGTCGCCCGCGGCGCGGAGGCCGTCGCCGCCGGCTCGACCGAGATGCACATCGTGGGCGGCCTCCATCACCAGAAGGACTACGACTGGTACCTGAACGTCGTCCGCCTGCTCCACGACCATTTCCCCATGCTGCACCTCAAGGCCTGGACCCCGGTCGAGATCAACTGGTTCTGCCACCTCACGAAGCGGTCGACCCGCGACATCCTCGTGGAGATGCGGGACGCCGGCCTCGGCAGCCTGCCGGGCGGCGGCGCGGAAATTTTTCATCCCGAGGTCCGCGACCGGATCTGCGAGCACAAGGCCGACACCCGGGAATGGCTGGAGACGCACCGCGTCGCCCACTCCCTCGGCCTGCGGAGCAACGCCACGATGCTCTACGGCCACATCGAGAACGCCTTCCACCGCACCGACCACCTGCTCCGGCTCCGCGAACTGCAGGACGAGACCGGCGGGTTCCAGACGTTCATTCCGCTCGCCTTCCATCCCGACAACACCCGGCTGTCCCACATCCCCAAGCCGTCCGCCGCCTTCAGCCTGCGGACGATGGCGATCAGCCGGCTCGTCCTCGACAACTTCGACCACCTCAAGGCCTACTGGATCATGCTCGGCATCGGCACCGCCCAGGCGGCGCTGGCCTACGGGGCCGACGACATCGACGGCACGGTGCGGCACGAACTGATCTATCACGACGCCGGGGCGACCACGCCCGAGGTGCTGTCGGTCGAGGAGATCAAGCGGCTGATCCGCGAGGCAGGCCGCGAGCCGGTCGAGCGGGACACGCTCTATCACCGCGTCGAGCGGACCGGCGACACCTGGCGGGCCGCCGAGCCGCTGCGCACGGCGTGAGTCCGGCGGGGCGATCGGCCCGTGCGAGCCGTTCAGCCGATCTGGCCGAGGCCGAGGGTCGTCCCCCAACGGTCGATGATCAGTTTCTTGAGCCTTTCCAGGCCCGGATCGGCGAGCCGCGGATCGCGTTCGAAGAGTTCCAGCGCGTCCCGCCGGGCCTCAGCCACGACGGCGCCGTCGCGGAGCAGGTCGGCCAGGTACAGCGGCGGCGCCCCGCTCTGTCGCGTGCCCACCAGGTCGCCCGGCCCACGCAGGACGAGGTCCTGCTCGGCGAGCGCGAAGCCGTCGGCCGTGGCCACGAAGGCATCGACCCGGGGCTGCGGGTCGTGCTGTGACGCCGTCACGGCGCCGCAGATGCCGCGGACGGCACCCCGGGCGACGCGGCCGCGGAGTTGGTGAAGCTGGGCGAGGCCGAACGTCTCGGCGTCGAGGATCGTCATGATCGTCGCCTCGGGCACGTCGATGCCGACCTCGATGACGCTCGTCGCCACCAGCACGTCGAGCTTGCCGGCCCGGAAGTCCTCCATGACGGCGGCCTTGTCCTTGGGCTTGAGCCGGCCGTGCATCAGCCCGAGCCGAAACGCTTCCAGCGGGCCGTTGGCCAGCGATTCGAACGCCGATCCCACGCTCGCCAAGCCACGGGCCGACTCATCGACCGCCGGCACGACGACGTAGCCGCGCCGGCCCCCGGCCAGCTTGCGCCGGAAGAAATCCCACCACCGGTCGAGGTCGTCGGGGCCGACCCGGTAGCTGGCCACCGGCTGCCGGCCCGGCGGCAGCTCGTCGAGCAGCGAGACGTCGAGGTCGCCGTACACCGCATGGGCGATCGTCCGTGGAATCGGCGTAGCGGTCATCACCAACGTGTGCGGCTCCGCCTGCCCCTGCTGGAGCACGGCCCGCTGGAGGACGCCGAACCGGTGCTGCTCGTCGATGACCACGAGGCCGAGGTGGCGGAACGGCGCCGCCCCGCAGACCAGGGCCTGCGTGCCGACCACGATCCCGGTCCGTCCCGCGGCGATCCGCTCCAGCACCTGTTCGCGCCGCCGCGCGGTCTGGCCGCCGACGAGCAGTTGGACCTCGATGCCGCTCCCGGCGAGGAGTTTTTCCAGCGTCGCCAGATGCTGGCGGGCGAGCAGTTCCGTCGGCGCCATGATCGCCGCCTGATGGCGTTCCGGCCGGCCATCGGGCCCGACGACCGGCTCCGGCGCCGCCCGTTCGGCGGCACGTTTCACCGGCGTGGCCACGGCGGCCAGCAGCGCGTAGATCGCCACCGCGGTCTTGCCGCTGCCGACGTCCCCCTGGAGCAGCCGGTGCATCGGCTCGCTGCGGCCCATGTCGGCGGCGATCTCGGCGCACACCCGGCGCTGGGCGGGGGTGAACTCGAAGCCGAACCGGGCCCGGATCCGGCTGTCGAGCCGGGCGTCCACCGGGAGCATCGGGGCCGCCCGCCGTTCCTGCTGCTGGCCGCGGTGCATTCGCAGCGCGAGCTGGAGCATGAACAGTTCCTGGTAGACGAACCGTCGCCGGGCGGCCTCGGCCCCCTCCGCCCCTGACGGCGCGTGCATTTCGCGAAGCGCCCGTTCGATCGGCAGCAGGTGCTTGGCGGCGAGCGTCTCCTCGGGAAATGCCTCGGGGCAGATGGCGGCCGCGTGATCGAGCGCCGCCCGGACGGCGAGCCGGACGTGCGACTGTTGCACGCCTTCGGCGAGCGGATAGATGGCGAGCCACTCCGACGCATGCGGCTCCTCCCCCTCCGCCAGCCAGCGGACCTCGGGATGGGCAAACTCCCAGACGCCGGCCCGGCGCCGGGGCGTGCCGGCGAGCGCCACCCGCATCCCCACGGCGAACCGCCGGGCCATGAACGGCATGTTGAACCACACGGCCCGGACCCGGTCGGCGCCGACGGCGACGAGCACCGTGAGCATCTGCCGGCCGGAGACGAGCGTCCGCGTGCCGACGTCGATCACATCGCCGGCGAGCGAGGCATGCTCCCCCTCGGCGAGGCCGGCCACGGCGTGGGCCCCGGAGAAGTCCCGGTAGTCGCGCGGGAAGTGCATGAGCGCGTCGCGGACGGTGACGAGCCCGAGCTTGGCGAGCCGCTCCGCCCGCGCGGTGCCCACGCCCGGCAGCCGCTCCAGCGGCGTCGTCAGGCTCGGCTCGAGGTGCGCGGTCGGCAGCCGGGGCTCGCTCATCGCCGCAGTGTAACGGTACGATGCGGCCTCCGGGCGGAAGCCGCCGACCGTCCGCACGCCCGCTCCCGCTGGCAACCATCGATGACCGACCGTGGACCGAGCACCGACCAGTCGACCACGCGCCCGGCGGAGCCGCTCGCGGCCCGCGGGGCGGCAGCCACGCGGCCGAGGTGGTGGTGGGACGCGCGCGTGCTCGCGGCCGTGCTCCTCGCCACCCTCGGAGCCACACTGGCCTGGGGTCTGTTCGGCCCTGAGCCGGCGATCGTCGTCTCCCCGACGACGACGTTCCTGACCGCACCCTGCGCCGCGGACGGCCTGCCCGACTACGAGGCGGCCCTGATCGCCTCGGCCGCGCCCCTTCCGTCGGCGGAGGAAAACGTGGCGGCGGAACTGCTCCTCACGTTCTGGCCGTTTTGACGTCTCGCCGGACGGGCTGCGGGAAGTCTGCGCGGCGATCGGCGTCCCGCCCACGCCGCCGGCCGGGGCACTCGCCAGGCCGCACAAGGACCGGGATGCGAACATTTCGTACGGGATGTTCGTGGATGCGAGGCAGCGCCCCTGGACCGGGACGGATTTCCCGGCGGTCGAGGCCTGGTTCGTCAGGCACGCAACGCCACTCGACCGCGTCGTGGCGGCGACGGATCGGCCGCGGTACTGGCTGCCCCATGCGGCCCTCGTCAACGGCCGCCCCGCCCCCCTCTACCGATCCGTGAACATCTTGAATGGCGTGCTCGACGTTGCCCAAGTGCTGCACGGCCGGGCGATGTGGCACCGGGGCGCGGGTCGATATGCCGAAGCCTGGCGCGACATTCGCGCCATCCTCCGACTCGGCCGCAGCATCACCGCGGGCGAGTCGGGGCCATCAATGTTCTTCGCCGTTGCGCAGGCATCCGCCTTGGAACAGATGGCGGCGCGGGCGACCATCGAGCACCTCGTCGGCTCGCCCGCCGTGCCCGGGGACGTGATCGCGACGATCCGCCGTGATCTGGATGCGCTGGGGCCGCCCGCCGGGACGACCGTCTCGAACGCCACGGAGGCGATCCTGTTCGCCACCAGTCGTCACTGGCGGAGCGATCGCGTCGGCACCGCACTCGTGCGGATCCTGTCGGACGGCTCGACGGCGGCCTTGCTGGCGACATACGCCGAGTCGCGGGCCAGGTTCGAGATGACCCGCACGGCGGCAGCCCTGGCGGCCTGGCGGGCCGATCAACCGCCAGGCACGCCCCCCTACCCCGACCGGCTCGACACCCTGGTGCCGAAATATCTCGCCGCCCCCGCTGACCGCTGATCGCGGCACGCGCCGGCGGGTCCGCGGGACCAAAGGAGTGCGTGGCTCACGAGTCGAATGTCAGCCGGGGGATGCTTACGGCTGGCCTTTTTCACGCCAAAAGCCGATGGAAAAGTGGGCCATTCCCACTCGCCCACTTTGGGCCTATAATCCAGACGCCATGACCACGAAAACCACCGACAGCAAGGGCCGGCTCACCCTCGGGGAGCGGTTTGCCAATCGCACGGTGATCGTCGAGGAGATCGACGACACCGCCGTGCGAATCACGCTCGCGCGGGTCGTGCCCGAGCGGGAGATGTGGCTGCACGAGAACCGGGCGGCGTCAGCTGCCGTCAGCCGAGGCCTCGCCGAGGCCCGCGCGGGAAAGCTCTCGTCCGTCGGCCCCGACCTGGCGGCCGACGCTGCGCTCGCCGACAGGTTGCAGGACTGACGCGTGTTCGTCCTGCGTTGGACCGAGGAGGCGGCGGCGGAATATGCCCGCCTCAAAGCCAAGGCCACGGCTGCTCTCGGCATGCGACGGCACAAAGCCCGTGCCAAGAGTTCGCGGGACGAAGGCCTTTTCAAGCAGGTGCACAAATGCGTGTCACTGCTGGCCGAGAATCCCCGCCACCCGGGCTTGCACACGCACGAGTACCACTCGCTCGCACACCCCTTCCATCCACAGGAGAAGGTCTTCGAGGCCTACGGCCAAAACCGAACGCCTGGTGCCTATCGCGTGTTCTGGTGCTACGGCCCCAAACCAGGCGAGATTACGGTCATCGCCGTCACGCCACACCCATGAACCAATCGCTGATCGCGGCACACGCCGGCGGGTCCGCGGGACCGCTGCCCGCAGCGACGGAGCCCCGTCAGGTCCGGCGTCGGCCGGCCCGGTAGCGGCGGATCAGGGCGTTGGTCGAGCCGTCGTGGCCGAGCGCCGGCTCGGCGGCGGACTCCAGTTCGGGCACGATCCGGTTGGCGAGGACCTTGCCCAGTTCCACGCCCCACTGGTCGAACGGATTGACGTCCCAGATCACCCCCTGCGTGAACACGCTGTGCTCGTACAGGGCGACGAGGCTGCCGAGCAGCCGCGGGGTGAGCTCGTCGGCGAGGATCGTCGTGCTCGGCCGGTTGCCGGGGAACGTCCGGTGCGGCACGAGCCACTCGGGAACGCCGTCGGCCCGGACCTCGGCCGCCGTCTTGCCGAACGCCAGCGCCTCGGCCTGCGCGAACACGTTCGACATCAACAGGTCGTGGTGCCGGCCGTGCGGGTTGAGCGAGCGGATGAAGGCGATGAAGTCACAGGGGACGAGCCGCGTCCCCTGGTGGATCAGTTGATAGAAGGAGTGCTGGCCGTTCGTGCCCGGCTCGCCCCAGACCACCGGGCAGGTGTCGTAGGCCGCGATCGTCTCCCCAGCGAGCGTCACCCGCTTGCCGTTCGACTCCATCGTCAACTGCTGGAGGTAGGCGGGGAAGCGGCGCAGGTACTGGTCGTAGGGGAGCACGGCGAGCGAGTGGGCGCCGAGGAACGTGCCGTTCCAGACGGCCAGCAGGCCGTGGAGCACCGGCAGGTTCTTGTCGAGGGGGGCGGTGCGGAAGTGGTCGTCCATCGCCCGGAAGCCGGCGAGCAGTTCGCCAAACCGCTCCGGGCCGATCGCCAGCATCGTGGACAGGCCGATGGCCGAATCCATCGAATACCGGCCGCCCACCCAGTCCCAAAAGCCGAACATCGCCGCCGTGTCGATGCCGAAGGCGGCCACCTCGGCGGCATTGGTGGATACGGCGACGAAGTGCTTCGCCACTGCCGCCTCGGCGCCGAGCCCGCGGACGAGCCAGTCGCGGGCCGAGCGGGCGTTGGCCAGGGTCTCCTGCGTGGTGAACGTCTTCGAGGAGACGATGAACAGCGTCTCGGCCGGATCGAGGTCGCGGACGGCCTCGGCGAGATCGGTGCCGTCGACGTTGGAGACGAACCGGCAGGCGAGGGCCGGCGTGGCGTAGTGCCGGAGCGCCTCGCAGGCCATCACCGGGCCGAGGTCCGAGCCGCCGATGCCGATGTTGACGACCGTGCGGATCCGCCGGCCGGTGTGTCCCGTCCAGTCGCCGTCGCGGACCCGCCGGCAGAAGGCGGCCATGCGCTCGAGCACCTCGTGGACCTCGGGCACCACGTCCCGGCCGTCGAACAGGATCGTCGTGCCGCGCGGCGCCCGCAGGGCGACGTGGAGCACGCCCCGGTTCTCGGTGACGTTGATCCGCTCCCCGGCAAACATCGCCGCGATCCGCGCCGGCAGGCCGCAGGCCTGCGCGAGCCGGACGAGGGCCGCGAGGCTCGCGGCCGTCACCCGCTGCTTGGCGAAGTCGGCGAACAGGCCGCAGGCTTCCAGCGAAAACACGTCGGCCCGGTCCGGCTGCACCGCGAACAGTTCCCGGAGGTGCAGCGGCCCCACCGCCCGGGCCTCCGCCGCGACCGCCTGCCACTCCGCCAGCCCCGTCCGTCCAGCGCTGTTCATGTGTGTCTCCATGTCATTCGTACCGCCGAGTCCGTGGTTTCGTCAGGCTCGCTCTTCGTGCGACGTAGCGCGGGGTAGCCCATGCCATGGAGCCGGCGTTGCTGACAAGCGCAGCCAGGATGGCGGAGCACAGGCAGCATCGAGTGAGCGGAGGGCATGATGCCCGGAGCGAACGTCCGGGCGATATGGCATGGGCTACCCCTGCCCGCAGCAGTGGGACGGATGATACGTGAAACCCGTCAGCCTGTCCCCGCAGCCTTTGCCTTGGCATCGATCACCCCGAGAAGCTCGGTCCAGCTGTTCACGAACGCCTCCGCCCCGGCCTGCTGCAGCCGGGTCCCGACGGCGTCGAGGTCGATGCCGGCCCGCGTCACCGCCGCCAGCGTCTCCTCGGCCGGGCCGCCGTCGGCGGGCACCGTGGCCGGGACGGTGCCGTGGTCGGCGAAGGCCAGCAGCGTCTGCTCGGGCATCGTGTTGATGGTGTGGGCCGCGGCGAGGGCCGAGACGTAGAGCGTGTCGGCAGCCTTGGGATCCTTCGTGCCGGTGCTGGCGAACAGCAGCCGCTGGGGAAGGGCGCCGAAATTCGCGAGCCGCTGGAAGCGGTCCGAAGCGAGCAGGTCGCGGTAGGCCCGATAGCACCGCTGGCCGATCGCGATCCCGACCCGGTTGACGAGTTCGGCGGGCAGGCCGGCGGCCGTCGCCCCGTCCCAGCGGCTGATGAACAGCGACGCCACCGAGCTGACCCGCGGCGACAGCCCGGCGGCGATCCGGCGCTCTACGCCGCGCAGGTAGGCCGCGGCCGCCGCCAGGTACTGCTCCCGGGTGAACAGCAGCGTGACGTTCACCGGGACGCCGGCGAAGATCGCCTCCTCGATCGCCGGCAGCCCCTGCGGCGTGCCCGGAATCTTGATGAACAGGTTGGGCCGGTCGGCCCGGGCGTGGAGCGCGACGGCCGACTCGAGCGTCCGCCCGGCGTCGTAGGCGAGCGTCGGCGAGACCTCCAGCGACACCCAGCCGTCCAGGCCGCCGCTGCGGTCGTGGGCGTCGCGAAACAGGTCGGCGGCCCGGGTCAGGTCATCGATGGCCAGCCCGAAGAACGCCGCCTCGGCACCATCTCCCCGGCGGGTCGCGGCGCCGATCGCCCCGTCGTAGAAGGGCGTGTTTTTCACGGCGAGGTTGTAGATCGTGGGGTTGCTCGTCAGCCCGGTCACGGACAGGTCGCGGATGTAGCGGGCGATCGTGCCGTCGTCGAGCATGCCGCGGGTGATGTTGTCGAGCCACAGGCTCTGGCCGAGATCATGCAACTGGCTGGTGGCTTTGGCCATCGTTCCCCTCGATTTCTAAGGCTGCCGGCCGCGCCGCGGCCGGCCGACGCGATCAGCGGCGTGGAACCGTTCCCATTTCCCGCTGCAACTGCCGGTAGGCCTCGACGGCCATCCGGTCGCACTGCTCGTTCTCCGGATGGCCGCTGTGGCCGGCGACGTGCGTGAAGCGGATCGTATGGGACGCGGCCAGCCGGTCCAACTCCCGCCACAGATCCTCGTTCTTCACCGCCACCAGCCGCCCCTTCTCCTTTCGCTTCCAGCCCTGCTGCTTCCATTTCGGCAGCCACTCCGACAGGCCGGTCCCCACGTAGACACTGTCGGTCACCAGTTCCACGACGGTCGGCCGCTTGAGCTGCCGCAGACCCTCGACCACCGCCGTCAGCTCCATCCGGTTGTTCGTCGTCTCCGCCTCGGCCCCGGAATCCGCGGCCTCCCGGCCGCTGCCCGGATGCCGGAGCAGGTAGGCCCAGCCCCCCGGGCCGGGATTGCCGCTGCACGCGCCGTCGGTAAACAGCACCACCTCACTGTCGTCTCCGTTTTTTGCCATCGCGGCCTCCCTGTCTCCGTCGTCGGCCCCGCGCCCGTCGCGGAACCGGACTCCTCATGCCCCGCCCCGGGCTTCGGCCAGCCGGCCGGCCGCAGCCGCGCCGGCGTCGCCGGCCGGGAGCCGGCCGGGCAGCCGGACCACGAACCGGCTGCCGCGACCGAGCTGGCTCTCCAGCGTCACATCGCCGCCGAGCAGCCGGCAGAGCTCGCGGACGATCGACAGCCCCAGCCCGGTGCCCGTGTACTCCCGCGTCATCGCATCCTCGCCGCGACCGATCACGCCCCCCTGGCGAAACTTTTCGAAGATCGACTGCTGCTCCTCCTCCGCGATGCCCACGCCGGTGTCGATTACCTCGAGGAGGAACTCGGCGCCGTCATCCGCGCCGGGGGGCGGCAGGCCGCGGACCTCCACCCGGCCCCCCTCGGGCGTGAACTTCACCGCGTTGGAGAGAAGGTTGGCGAGGATCTGCTGCACCTTGGCCTGATCCTGCTCGACATCGCCGACCTCCGGGGCCACCTCCCAGGAGAGCGCGATCCGCTTGCGTTCCGCGAGCGGCCGCACCATATCGCACTGCGCCGAGACCACCGCCTCGAGGCGGAAGGTGGCCGGCCGGACGTCCATCTTGCCGGCCTCGATCTTCGCCAGGTCGAGGATGTCGTTGATCATCTCCAGGAGCATCCGCCCCGAGGTGCGGATGTTTTCCACGTAGCGGCGCTGCTTGTCGTCGAGCGACTGGATCGAGCCGAGGACGTCGGAGAAGCCGATGATGCTGTTGAGCGGCGTCCGCAGCTCGTGGCTCATGGTGGCGAGAAAGTCCCCCTTCAGCCGGTTCATCTCGTAGAGGTTGAGGTTCGCCTGGGCCAGTTCGTCCACCTTCTCGTCGAGCGCCCGGTTGGTTTTCCGCAGTTCCTCCTGGGACTCGATCAGCCCACGCAGCATGCGGTTGATGGCCACGCCCAGGTCCTCGAACTCGTCGGCGGTGTGGATCTCGGCCCGGGCCTGGGTGTTGCCCCGGCAGACCTCGTCGGCCACGTCCCGCAGGTCGGCCAACGGCTTGACGATCACGTAGCGGACGATCGCGTAGGCGGCGAGCATGGCGAGGAACATCGTCATGATCGCCGTGGCAAGGAGGATCGCCCGGTTGCGGTTGATCGCCGCCTGGCGGTCCTTCGTCGGCATCACCACCTTGACGACCCCCATCAGCTCGCCCACGGCCTGCCGGCGCCGGTCCGGCGCGTCGCCGGCCGCCTCCGACCCGGTCGCCGACCCCTGGTAGTAGTGGCAGATGAGGCACTCCGACCGGGCCCGGATCGGCTGGTAGTAGTGGTACTCCGCCCTGTCGGCGATGTCGTACTCGCGGTACTCGGGGCGGGCATCAACGCCGGCCTCGGGCCCGTCCGACGCAGGGACCGACTTGAGGAACTCCTTCACCATGGCGGCATCGAGCCGGTTGGTGCCCGCCAGTTCCTCCGCGGTCGGGGCGAGCTTGAGCAGGGCCTCCATCGGGCCGGCACCGCCGGCCCCGGGGCCGGCGGTCGCCGCCTTGGTGTCGAACAGCTGGTTGAGATACTTGATCCCCGGGGAGAACTCGTCGCGGGGTTCGAGCTTCAGCCAGTGGTACTTCCACATGTAGGCATCGACGA
The DNA here is from genome assembly GCA_044360305.1 of Pirellulales bacterium. GTDB lineage: Bacteria > Planctomycetota > Planctomycetia > Pirellulales > UBA1268 > QWPN01. Next base: position 9,797 of record JBIKKQ010000028.1, on the reverse strand, counting down.
GCTGGCGGCTGGTCGTCCGCGTGGTCTCGTAGACGACCCGGTCGGTCAGCTTTCCGTACCACCAGAAGCTGCCGGCGATCAGCACGAACAGGCAGAGTCCGAAGAGAAACCGGCACTTCCGCTCGAGGCTCGTCTCGCCGAGGATATCTCTGAGGGATCGATAGGCCATGGGGGTGCTCGCGCGTCGCCCCCATGGTACCGAAACCGGCACCGTCCGACCGCCCTGGCCCGCTACAGCATCTCGACCGGATCGACGTCCACGATCCAGGCGACGTTCTCCGGCGTCCGCGCCGTGGCGGTCGCCCGGCGGACGAGGTCCCGAAGCACCTCCCCGTCGGCACCGTGGACCTGCACGTGCCAGCGGTATCGCTCGCGGAGCCGCGTGATCGGGGCCGGCGCCGGCCCGAGGACGCGGACGCTGGCCAGGCCGGCCGCCGCCTCGCGCAGCCGGTCGGCGAGGTGACCGGCCCACGCCTGCGCGGCCCGCTCGTCGAGGCTGCGCACGACGAGCCGCACGACGTGGCCGAACGGCGGATAGAGGAGCGCCTCGCGGATCGGCAGTTCGCTGCGCACGAAGGCCTCGTAGTCGTGGGCCGCCGCGGCCCGGATCGCCGGATGGTCGGGGGAACTCGTCTGCACCACCACCCGGCCGCCGAGCGGCCCGCGGCCGCTGCGGCCCGCCACCTGCGTGACCAGCTGGCAGGTCCGCTCGGCCGCCCGGAAGTCGGCGAGGTGCAGGGCCGCGTCGGCGTTGACGACGCCGACGAGCATCACCGTGGGGAAGTCGAGCCCCTTGGCGATCATCTGCGTGCCGACGAGGATGTCGATCTGCCGGTTGCGGAAGGCGTCGAGCGTCCGCTCGTGGCTGCCACGGGCCCGCATCGTGTCGGTGTCCATCCGGGCCACGGCGGCGTCGGGAAACGAGCGGCGCACCTGCTCCTCGAGTCGCTGCGTGCCGGTGCCGCGCTGCACGAGGCCCGGCGCCCCGCACTCCGGGCAGGCGCCGGGCAGCCGGTTCACGAGCCCGCAGCCGTGGCAGATCCCCCGGTCGCCCGGCTGATGCAGCGTGAGCGCCAGGTCGCACTGCGGGCAGCGGACGGTGTGACCGCAGGCGCCGCACTGCACGTGGGTGGCGAAGCCGCGCCGGTTGAGGAGCAGCATCACCTGCCCGCCGGCGTCGAGGGCCCAGCGTACCCCGGCGGCCAGCCGGGGGCTGATCACGCCCCGGCTGCGGGCGCCGCGGTCCCGGAGGTCCACCGTGATCACGGCGGGCAGCTGCGAGCCGCCGACCCGGTCGGCGAGCCGGCACATCGTCCACTCCCCCTGCAGGCAGCGGGCGAACGTCTCCAGCGCCGGCGTGGCGGAGCCGAGGACGAGCGGCACCCGCTCGCGGCGGGCGATCCACTCGGCCACGTCGCGGGCGTGGTAGCGGGGGGCCGTGCCCTGCTTGAACGAGCTCTCGTGCTCCTCGTCGATGACGATCAGGCCGAGCCGCGGGGTCGGCGCGAAGATCGCGCTCCGCGCCCCGACGATCACGTTCACCCGGCCGGCCGCGATCTCGCGCCACTGGGCATGCCGTTCGGTGGGGGTGAGGTGACTGTGGAGCACGGCGACGGCGCCGAACCGGGCCCGGAAGCGGTCGCAGGTCTGCGGCGTCAGGCTGATCTCGGGCACGAGCACGATCGCCTGCCGGCCGTAGGCGACGGTCTCCTCGACGGCCTGCAGGTAGACCTCGGTCTTGCCGCTGCCGGTGACCCCGAAGAGCACGATCGTCTCGTGCCGCGCCTCGGTCATCGCGCCGCGGATCGCGCCGAGGGCGGCGGCCTGCGCCGCCGACAGCTCGGCCGGCCGATCGTGGCGGATCCGTTCCCGTTCGACGCCACGGCCGGCCCGCGGCTGCTCGACGACTCCCGCCTCGGCGAGCAGACCGAGCCGCACCATCCGGGCGATCACCGCCCGGCTGGCGTTGCTCGCCCGCGCCAAATCGTCGGCGGTCTTCGGCTCGGTGGCCGCCGCGAGGACGCGGGCCTGCGGAGGCGTCGGCCGCCGCGCCGGCGCGGCGCCGGTCGCCACGAGCAGGGGCGTGGTGCGCACCCGGGTCCGGAGCCGTACGCCCGACGGGAGGACCGCCTCCAATACCTCCCCCCACCGGGCCAGCCAGCGGTCAGCCATCCACTTGGTCAGCTCGAGCATCCGCGGCGAGAGCAGGGGCTTGTCGTCCTCGACGCCGCCGACCGGCTTGAGCGGCGTCTGCGGCAGTTCCCCCTCGCGGACGGCGACACAGTACGCCAGCCGCTCCCGGTTCGACCGGCCCAGGGGCACGCGGACACGCCGGCCGGGCTCCACCAGGGCGGCCAGCGATTCCGGCACCAGGTAATCGAGCGGCCGATCCACTCCGTCGGGCAGCACGACGGTGGCGATGGTGCCGCGAACGGCGTCGTCCTCGGCCCAGCGCGGCCGGTCCTCGAACAGCTCGCGCTGGCTTGTGCGGTCGCCGAACATGACCATCATTAGAGCACAGATCGGGCGGCCGGATCGGATCCCGGCCCGCGCGCCGGCAGGGACGGAGGCAATGGCATGCGGATCGGCATCTTCGGCGGCAGCTTCAACCCGGTGCACATGGGCCACCTGATCGCCGCGGAATGCGCGCGGGAGCAGGCCGGCCTCGACCGGGTGGTGTTCATCCCGGCGGCGGTCCCGCCGCACAAGCAGGACGCGACACTGGCGCCGGCCGAGCACCGCCTGGAGATGCTGCGGCTCGCGGTCGGCGGCCACGAGGCGTTCGCCATCTCGACGATCGAGCTCGACCGCGGCGGCCTGAGCTGGACGGTGGAAACGCTGGCGACGCTGCGCCGAGAATGGCCGGACGACGAGTTCGTCCTCCTGCTCGGCCCGGACGCGGTGGCCGGGCTCCCATCGTGGCGCGAGCCGGAGAAGATCGCCGCCCTCGCCGAGCTCCGCGGTCTGGAGCGGGAACGGCTCGACGACCTCGCCGCGCTGACGCGGGAGCCGCGGCTCGCCGCCCTGCTCGGCCCGGCGGGCGTCGCGGCGCTGCTCGCCGGCCGGATCCGCCTGCCGGCGATCGGCATCCGGGCCAGCGACCTCCGGGCCGCGCTGGCGGCCGGCCGCAGCATCCGCTACCGGACGCCACGGGCCGTGGAACGCTACATGACGGCCCACGGCCTGTATCTCCCCGACCAGCCAGGGACGACGCCCTCCTGACGCGTGTCGGCGGCCCGCGCGGGCCGTCACGCATGCACGGTTCGTGGCCGGCCTCGCACCGCGCGAGGACCGACGTCGCCCCCGCCGGGCGACATGGCAGACGTGTCCACCGCCGTCGCACGCGGCCACCGTCACAAAACGGCGGCCCCGCTTGCCTTCGCGATCCGCGGCGGAAAAAGGTTGCACGTGAGCGGGCGACGGCACATGGCCCTCATGGGGGTCAGGTGCGGTTCCCGCCACGCTGGATTCGGATGACGAGTGACGTGGGCACCGCGACGCGGGGCCCGGCCACCGCGTAGGCCGACATGAGCGGACTCCCCGACCGGGGCGCCGTTCATGGCGGCCTTTTTTGTTTTCCGGATCGGCTCCCGAGTTGTGTTCGTTTCCCACTCAAGCCGCCATGGCCGGCGCACGATCGATTGGAGATCACGGCCATGTTCTGCTGCATTCCCTCGTTTTTCCCACGGTATTTTCGCCTGTCCCTCACCGCGGCGTGTCTCGCGGCCATCGTGCCGCTTGCCCTGCTGCGACCAACGACCTGCTCCGCCACGACGATCACGTTCACCGAAGCGGGCCTGTCGATGGCAGGCACGCCACTGCTCGTCTCCGCCAAGCTCGAAACGGCGGCAGACGCCGGGGGCCCCAACAACGCCCTGAGGATCACGTTGCGGAGTTACGGGGCGCCGACGGTGGCCAAGACCGACGTGCTCTCGAGCTTCTACTTCAACATCGCCGACCCGGTCACCGGCGTCCGGCCGACGCTCACGTACGTGTCGGGAAGCGGACAGGCCTACGAGGTGCGGTCGGCCGGCACGGATCTTGCCGTCTCCTGGGCACCCAACCTGCTGACCTCGTCGGGAACATGGACGACCTCGGGGCCGGGCGCGACCGCCCCCTCGAACCTGGTGGCCGTGAAGGACTTCAACGAGGGCTGGCAGTTCAAGACGCTGACGCCGCCGCCGGCCTACCCCGGGCTCGGCTTCGGCATCGGCACCGTCGGCAACAGCCAGCTCGGGGACTTCGTCCCGGGGGCGACCGAGGGTTTCGATGGCAAGGTGATCCGCGGCACCGACCCTGCGTCGATGATCAACCTCGGCATCTACAGCACGGGCACCGGTATCGACATCACTCCCAACGGCGGACTCGACGGCGCCAGGCTCGTCCGCACCGAGGCGGTATTCACCTTCACGAGCAACAGGGATCTCGACTCGCTGACCGACACCTGGGTGCAGGGCAACGTGACCTTCGGATTCGGCACGGGGCCGGACATGGTCCTGCTGCCGGAGCCCGGCAGCCTGTCGATCGCGGCCGTCGGCGGCCTCCTCGCCGCCGGCTGGCGGCTGCGGCGCCGGCTGCGGCGCTGACCGACCGCGGGAAGAGCCACCCGCGGCATTTTTCCGCCGGTCCGACCGGGGAGACGCCGGACGTTTCCCCGGTCGGCAGTCGGCGCATCCGGCTTCGGCCGCCGGGGGCCGAGTCATCCGTTACAGTGCGGAGCCTCAGCCTGCCCCGCAGGGACGCACCGTGCACGACATCGATCTCGTCCTGACGCTCACCGCCGCGCTCACGGCGGCACTCGTGCTCGGCTACGTCACCCAGCGCATGCGGCTGTCGCCGATCGTCGGCTACCTGCTCGCCGGGCTCGTCGTCGGCCCGGCCACGCCGGGCTACGCGGCCGACGCAGCCGTCGCCGGCCAGCTCGCCGAGGTGGGCGTCGTCCTGCTGATGTTCGGCGTCGGCCTCAACTTCCACGTCCGCGAACTGCTCGACGTGCGCCGGCTGGCCGTGCCCGGCGCCCTCGTGCAGAGCGGCGTGGCGACGGCCCTGGGCGCCGTCGTCGGCCACCTGCTCGGCTGGGGCTGGACGGCAGGGCTCGTCTACGGCGGCGCGATCTCGGTGGCCAGCACCGTCGTCCTCGTCCGCGTCCTCGCCGACAACGCCGACCTGCACACGCGAACCGGCCGGATCGCCGTCGGCTGGCTCGTGGTCGAGGATCTGCTCACGGTGGCGGCGCTCGTGCTCATGCCGGCCCTCGTCGGCCCCGACCGTGCCGGGCTCGCCGGCGTCGCCGGTGCGGTCGGCGTCGCGGCCCTGAAGATCGCCGCCCTCGTCGGCGCCGTGTTCGTCGTCGGCGGACGCCTCGTCCCCCGGCTGCTCGACCGGGTGGCCGCCACGCGGTCGCGGGAATTGTTCACCCTCGCCATCCTCGTCGTCGCCCTCGGGATCGCCGTGGTCGCGACGAAGGTGTTCGGCGTGTCGATGCCGCTGGGCGCCTTCCTGGCGGGCATGATCGTGGGCCGCAGCGAGTTCAGCCTCCGGGCCGCCTCCGAGGCCCTGCCGATGCGCGACGCCTTCGCGGTGCTGTTTTTCGTCTCCGTGGGGATGCTGTTCGATCCGCTGGCCATCCTCCGGCTGCCCGGCGCGATCGCGGCCACGCTGGCGATCGTGCTGGTCGCCAAGCCGCTGGCGGCCCTGGCGATCCTGCGCGGCCTCGGCTCGCCGCTCCGGACCGCGCTGCCCGTGGCCGCGTCGCTGGCCCAGATCGGGGAGTTTTCCTTCCTCCTCGCCGCGGTCGGGCTGGAGCTGGGCGCGGTCGGCACGCCGGTGCGCGACTGCCTCGTCGCCGCCGCCATCGTCTCGATCACGCTCAATCCTCTCCTCTATCGGGCGAGCGAGCGGCTCGTGACCCTGCTCGCCCGCCGCGCCGCGATCCCCGGCCCGGACGCCGGCGAGGAGGACGAGCCGGCCGCGGATCCACCCCGGCACCGGGCGATCGTCGTGGGCTACGGGCCGGTGGGCCAGACGGTGACGGAGCTGCTGCTCGACAACGGCATCGACCCGACGGTCATCGAACTGAACCTCGACACCGTGCGCCGGCTGCGGGCTTTCGGCGTGCAGGCGATCTACGGCGACGCCAGCCGGCCCGAGACGCTGGCCGAGGCCGGCATCGCCGGCGCTGACAACCTGCTGCTGACCTCGGGATCGACCGCCGTGGACGCGGAGATCGTCCGCCGCGCGAAGGAGCTCAACCCGCAGGTCCACATCCTCGCCCGGTCGCACTACGTCCGCGAGCTTCCGCGGCTGCGCAAGGCGGGTGCCGGCGACGTCTTTTCCGCGGAGGGGGAGGTCGCCCTGGCGTTCACCGTGCGGATTCTCGAACGGCTCGGCGCCAGCGGCGAGCAGATCGACCGCGAGCGGGCCCGAGTCGAAAAGACGTTCCGCGAGGGCTGATACGGCTGATGCGTGATCCTTCTCGTTGCTTGCGCACGAATCGAGGCTCCCGAATCAGATCACGGGCGGGGTTGCCCATGCCCCAAGAGCCGGCTTGAGCGGCCCAGCGCAGCCAGGATGGCGAAGCGCAGGCCGGTCTGAGTGAGCGGATGCCACGATGGCATCCGCGAACGCCCGGCGATGGGGAATGGGTAACCCCGACCAGCGAACCTGGCACGTTTCAAGTGTGAGCCGGATAAGACACGGAGTGGCGTCTCGCGACTGCCGCTCAATGATCGCCCGCCGGCCGCGTCTCGGCCCGGGCACGCACGGCCGCCAGCCGGGCGTCGAGCAGCAGGCTGCGCGGCTCCTCCGCGAGCCGTGGGTCGTGGGCGACCGCGGCCAGCAGCCGGTCGAGCCGCTCGGCCACGGGCTGCTCGAGGTTGAGGAGGATGACCGGGCTGCCGCCGACCTGGCAGCGGCCTCCGGCCAGATCGCCCAGCGGTTCCTCGCGGACCTCGTAGCCGAGATCGCGAGCCAGTTGCAACGCCTCGTGAAGCAGGCCGAGTGTCTGCGACATGGGGGGCTCGTCAGCGGTTCCACGGCGACGCAGGCAGGCCGCGCTGCTGGCGCCGCTCCTCCAGCGCCCGGCGGTGTTCGACGTACCGGGCCCGCTGGGCGGGCGTGGTGCGGTCGAGGATCTGCTTGCGGAAGCGATTGCGGTCGTCCTCTGTCCCCCCGCGGCGACCACCCGGGCCCCTGCCCCCACCGGCGCCGGCGCCATCGCCGCCGCCACCACCACCTCCTCCACCTCCCCCGCCCCCGGCGGCTCCGCCAGGACCGCCACCGGTGTTGCCCCCGTCGCGCCCGCCGCGCCGCGCCTCGGCGACCCGCTCCATCATCATCTCGCGGTCGATCTGCCGATCGAGCTCCGCGGTCCGCTGCTCCGGAGGCGTGGCAAAGTACCGGTCGATCGAGGCCGTGAACGCCGACCGCATCCGGCCGCCGCGCCGGGCCTCGTCCTGGAGGTTTTCGGGAAGTTCGTCGATCCGGCGCTGGATCTCGGCCATCGAATCCATCATCGCCGTGGCCTCGGCCGGCGTGCTCGGCCCGCCGCCGGCCGAATATTTCTCCGCGAGCTCCTCGCGCAGTGTGCGGATCTCGACGACCCGGGGATCGACGGGACCGCGGAGCCAGCCGAACCACCAGGCGACGAGCAGGCCGACCGCGGCTAGGAGCAGGATGATCAGGACCGGGGCGATCCAGCCGCCGCCCCGGCTGTCGTCCCTGCGACCGCGAACCGCGGTTCGTGCATTCGCCATGTCCGTTTCCTCCACAACCATCGCGGGCCGACCGCGCGGCCGCGCCCGCGATTCACAGGTTTTCCACGTGGCCGTCGAGATACAGGAAGTTTCGCGCACCCTCGGGGGGCGGATTGTCGGGGGCGTTGAACTCGGTCACCTCGCTGTCCGCGACGGCGGCCATGCCCCCGTGAAACGCCTCAAACTCGTAGAGCACCCAGAGCTTCGACGTCGCCCCCGGGTTGCCCCGAAACATCACGGCCTGCTCGCGGGTCTTACCGGCCGTCTGGTCGGCGTTGAGCAGCCGGCGGATCGGATACTCGTAGCTCGTCCCCTCGTAGGGCCGGTCCTTGTATTCGGCCGGTCGCGCCCCCTCGGGCATCGACTCCAGCCGCTGCCGGATGGTGTCGGCGGTCGTGCCGGTGCGGACGAAATAGATGCTGTCCGAGGGGCAGCGAAACACCTCGCGGTTCGACTCCAGATACGGCCCGAGCACCGCCGCGATGCTCGGCCGCACCGACTCGGCCGGCCAGCGATCGAGGATTTCGAAGCTCGGCAGCTGGGCGGCGATCGGAAACCGCCCCTGCTGGCCGCCGCCGCTCTTCCGGTCGAGATACATCGTGAGGGCGGTGCCGATCTGCTTCAGGTTCGACTTGCAGGTGCTCCGCCGGGCCGACTCGCGGACCGACTGGACGGCGGGAATCAGCATGCCCATCAGGAGCGCGATGATCGCGATGACGACCAGCAGTTCCACGAGCGTCATCGCCGATCGGCTCCGGGGCGACCGACGACGAGCGGTGTGCGACCGGGGGGGCTGGGTGGGCATGGCGGCGGCAAGATCGGGCGAACCGGACCGGAGGGGGGACGAAGCAGCCCCGGTGATCCGTTCGGGTTCGTGGAAATTCAACGGTCAACAAACCCAAAGGGTTCGGCCGACCCGAGTGTACAGCCCGGCCGCGACCGCGGACGATAGTCCACGGAGGACCGGCAATCCCCTGGCCGAACGGCCACTTTTCACGCGTGCAGGCAGCCGAACCGGCAGGATCGGGTCGGTTGCGGCCCCGCGGGGGAAAGTAGCGGTCCGGGAATTTGGCGAAGGCTGGCGAAGGGACATGCTCGATCGACCACCGCAGCCCCCGACCCCCGCGGACACCCCGCCGGCGATCCACCCGTCCCGGGAACTGATCGCGGTCCGCGCCGAGCCCCGTCCAGCGGAACCGCCCGGCGACGATTCAGCGGCGCTGCGGCAGGCGCTGGAGTCCGCCCGGCGGGCGGCCGAGGCGACCGCCGCCCGGCACACGGCCGAGGTCGCCGCCCTGCGGCGGCAGGTGCTCGAGGCCCGGAAGCAGGCAGCGCTCGGCGAACTGCTCGGCACCACCGCCCACGAGTTCAACAACGCCCTGACGACGATCCTCAATTACGCGCGGATGGGCCTGCGGCACCGCGACCAGCCCACCCGCGACAAGGCCCTGGAGCGGATCCTGTCGGCCGGCACCCGGGCGGCGCGGATCGCCTCCAGCGTCCTCTCCATGTCCCGGAGTCGTTCGCCGCGACTCGAGCCGACCGATCTCGTGCAGGTCATCGAGGACGTGCTCGTGCTGCTGGAGCGCGAGATGATGAAGTATCGCGTCCAGGTGGAACGGGAGTTGGTGGCGGTGCCCCGGGTCTCGGCCAATCCGGGGCAGGTGCAGCAGGTGCTGCTCAACCTCCTCGTCAACGCCCGGCAGGCGATGCCCCAAGGGGGGCGGCTGATCATCCGGCTCGCCCACGACGCGACGGCCGGCCTGGTCGATCTCACGGTCCGCGACACCGGCTGCGGCATGACGCCCGAGGTGATGCGCCGGATCTTCGAGCCGCACTTCACCACCAAGTCGGGCCCCGACGAGTCCGGCAAGGGGGGCACCGGTCTCGGGCTCGCCTCGTGTCGCGAGATCGTCGAGGCGCACCGCGGCCGGATCCGCGTGGAGAGCGCGCCCGGCCGGGGAACGGCGATCACGATCCGCCTCCCTGTGCTCCAGGCGGCCGCGGCCTGAGCTGGCTGGATGGATGTCACGCCGTCGCAGG